>DAOLFC010000018.1:0-16688 GCA_035326505.1 Arachnia sp. | reverse complement strand
CGAGGAGGAGTTGCCCGGTGCTTGTGGTGCCGAACGCTACCGAGTTCACCCCGCCGGTGTAGCCGGTGAGGGTCTTGAGAAGGGTGCCGTTGGTGGGGTCCCAAATCTGGACCGTGCGATCGGCGCCTCCGGTGGCCAAGCGGGGCTGCCCGCTCTTTGCGATGCCGAATGCAAGGGCACCATGAGAACGAAGGGAGGCGAGGCCGCCCTGTGGCAGCAGCTGTAGTTCTAGCCCCTCGCTGGACTTCTCCGACCGGACCCTCATGAGTTCCCCCGTTTCCTGGCATAGGCCCCGTTGGCCTACCTCGACCTGCCCGAGCGCGGACGCGCACCGTTCAGGCGAACGCAGCAGCTAGGCGACGTCGCCGATGGCGCCTGACGGCACACTATCGTTCCTGACAGCACATGTGGGCTAGGGAGCCTAGGTCTTCCGTGCGCTGGTTCGCTGGCGCCAGCTGTGGATTAGGGACTGTACGGTCGAGCGGCGGCTCGGGAATGATGAGGGCTGACAGCCGAGACCGGTTTCGGCTGTGTCGAGCAGGCGTCGGCGATAGCTGTCAAGCGGGCTCGGCGATGAGACGGAGTCGGTTGCCGGTGGCCTGGGCGACTCGGCTCAGAGTGGCGACGGTGGGCGTGCGGCCGCCGCGTTCCAGGTCGCTGATGAAGGGCTGCCGGGTGCCCATGCGTCGTGCGAGTTCGCTCTGGCTGATGCCCGCCTGAGTGCGCATCTGGTAAACCAGTTCGGCAAGTGCGATCTGTGTTTCCGCATCGGCGGCGGCATCGTCGTACTCTTTACGCTGTTCTGGGGTGTAGGACGCGTGGACTTCGGACTTGAGGTCCTCGACATCGATGTAGCCAGTGGGCATGGCGCTCATGATCTGTTCTCCTTCTCGCGCAGGGGAACTATACGCAGGTGAGCATATAAGTACAAGCGTCCAGATGGGAGATGTTCCACGAGCGTCGGCAGTTCGGCCCCGCAGTGAGCCGATCCCCGGATGCGCCGCCCAGCGGGGTTGCCGGAGAACGAGGCATGATGCTTGGCGGGCGGATCAGCGAAGTGCTGAACCTTCTGCGTGTCGACAATTTGCGGAGTCCCCAATCCGCACCGGAGAAGCATCTGAGGCAGCCTTGGCGGGATCGAGGACCGAAGGGCTGAGCCCGGCGGCCTCCAGTTCCGGGAGGAGGACCTCCGCGCAGCCGGTGACGGCCAGCACCAGGGCCTCCGGCACGACCAACTCGCGGAAGACCTCCGTCGCCTCGTCGGGAGTGACGGCGGCCAGGTCGCGGAAGTGCTTCTCGAGGAAGGCCGTGGTGTGGCCGGCGGCGCGCAGTTCGGCGGCCTGCTCGACGATGTCGGCGGAGGTCTCGGTGGCCAGCGGGGCGATCCCGATCAGGAAGCGCTGGGCGTCGTCGATCTCGGCGTGGCCGAAGCCGTCGTCCAGGCGGAGGGCGTCGAGGATGCGCTGCACGGCGTCGGTGGTCACCTCGGTGCGCGTACTGCCGCTCACCGAGAACAGGCTGTTGACCGGGCCGGCGCCGAAGCCGCCGTGGATGCCGTAGGTGTAGCCGAGCCGTTCCCGAAGCTCCAGGTTCAGCCGGCTGGCGAACGCCCCGGCGATGGCGTGCCCGGCCAGTCGTGCGGGCGCCCAGCGGGGGTCGCTGCGGGGCACGCTGGGCAGGCCCACCAGGATGGAGGACTGCACGGCGTCGGGCCGGTCCGCGACGACCGCGCCGGCCCCCAGGCCTGAGGCGGCCGACGGCGCGGCGGGCCTGGCCTGCGGGTTGTCCCACGCGCCCAGCGGGGCCAGGGCGTCGTCGGAGACGCGGGACAGGTCGCCGGCCAGGATGAAGGTGGCGTGGCTGGGGGAGAAGACGCGACGGTGCCACGCGCGCACGGCGTCGGCCGAGACCGCGGTGAGCGTCTCCGAGGTTCCTCCGGCGGGTCGCCCCAACCGGGAGCCGGCGCCGTAGAGGTGGCGGTTGAAGGCCATCCTGTTCAGGCTCCCGGGCGACGCGAGCGCGGTCTCGTGCCGGGCGATCCGGGTCTCGATGTGGTGGGCCACGTCGCCGTCGTCGTAGGCGGGCTCGCGGAGCACCTCGGCGAACAGCGCGAGGGCCGCGCCCAGACGACGCGCGGGGGCCTGCCCGCCCAGGCGGGTGTGGGTCTGCTTGGCGGATCCGTGCAGCGACGCGCCCTCGGCCTCCATCAGCTCGGCGATCCGGCCGAGCGGATGAGTCAGCGTGCCCTCGTCGATCGCGTTGAGGGCGATCGTCCCGACCCCCTCCAACGCCGGGGGCTCCTCCGCGAGCGTCACCGGGAACTGCACGTCGAAGGTGGCGACGTGCTGGCCGGGCAGGTCGAACAGCCAGGCCTCCATGCCGTTCGGCAGGACGCGAACTTCCGGTTCGGGGTAGCTCCACGGCCGGGGCGCCGGGACGACGGGGCGGCTCATCGGGGGTCTCCGCTCAGGTAGTGCAGCTGGTGGGCGGTATCGGGCACCAGGTATCGCGCCACGACGCGGGCGAGATCGCCAGGGGTGAGCGCCAGAACCTGCGACAGGTGGGTGTTGACCGCCGACGGGTCCCCGTGGACCAGCCACTGCTCGTTGATCATGTCGGCCCGGCCGGAGGTGGTGGCGAGTTCCCAGAGCCAGTCCCGTTCGTACTGCGCCTGCGCACGCTGCAGTTCCTCCTCCGTGGGGCCGGAGGCTGCGAACGCCACCAGTTCGTCGAGCAGCCGGGCGGAGACCTCCGTGGCGTCGGAGGCCTCCGACGGTCGGGCAGAGGCCGCCACCACGGACTCCGCCCGTCGGTGCGCCAGCGTCGAAAGATGCACCTCCGTCGCCACGTCGGACTCCTTCACCAGGGTGCGGTGCAGGCGCGAGGCGTGCCCGTCCGCGAGGACGGAGGACGCCAGGTCGAGCGCCGCGTGGTCGGGATGGGCGGCGGGAGGGACCGTCCATGACAGGTAGGCGATCGAGTGGGGGACCGGCCGCGTCACCTCGGTGACCTGCGGCGCCACGAGCGCACCGCGCCACTCGGGGGAGAGAGGCTCCGGCTTCGGCAGCTGCGGCAGATGGCCGAGGCGGCGCTCCGCCAACGCGAACGCCTCCTCCGGCGGCACCGGCCCGCACAGCACCAGATGGGCGTTGCTCGGCCGGTACCAGCGCGCGAAAAACGTGGCCACATCGTCGAGGGACGCCTCGTCGAGGTGCGCCATCGAACCGATCGGGAGATGACCGTACGGATGGTCGGCGGGAAAATGCTGGGCGGTGAGCAGCTCCAGCAGGTCGCCGTAGGGCTGGTTGTCGTAGCGCTGGCGCCGCTCCTCCTTGACCACCTGACGCTGCGCCTCGAAGTTCTCCGCCGTGATCGCCAGCGACGCCAGCCGATCCGCCTCCAGCCACAGCACCAGGTCGAGGGCGTCGGCCGGAACGGTCTGGAAGTAGTTGGTGCGATCGCTGGAGGTGGTGGCGTTGACCGTGCCGCCCAAGGCCTCGATCAACGCCATGTGCTCGCCGGAGGCCACCTGCGCCGAGCCCTGGAACATCAGATGCTCGAACAGGTGCGCGAAGCCGGTGCGGTCGGGCTCCTCGTCGGCCGACCCCACCTCGTAGTAGAGGTTCACCGCCTGCCCGGGCGCTCCGGGATCGTGCTGCACCACCACCTCGAGGCCGTTGCTCAGCCGGGCGTGCGCCAGTTCGTAGTGCAGCTCGTCGACGTCTCGCTCAGAGGGCATGCCCGCCATCCTCTCCTGTCGGGGGCCGTTGCACAACCGCGACACCGCTCAGAGCACGGCCTCTCGCGCTCCGATGACGGCGTTGACCACCAGGATCCGATCGGCCGAGAGGAGCGCCGCGACGGGGATGTCGCCTTCCTGTACCGGGAGTCCAGCGAACTCCCCGGCCTCCAGCAGCTCCGCGCGGGCGACGGAGTCCAGCACCCCCCGGGACAGCGGCGGGGTGCGCCACGCCCCGTCGATCAGCGCGAACAGCGCACACCGCCCGCCCTCCAGGATGAGGCCCGACGCGTCCTGGCCGATGGTGTCGAAGGCCCCCCGTTCGACGGCCGAGCGCCAGGCGCGGTCGAGGCGCGACCGGTGCGTCGTCTTGAAGCGGGCCAGCGCATCGACCGGCCACGGGTCCGGGTCGAGCAGCAGCCGCAACGGTGGGTCCGGCCGAGGCGGTCCGGGTATCGGGGCGTGCGTCACCGCGACCCCGCCATCGGGCGAAAACTCCACCCGCACGCGATGCGCCCCGGTCGACGGGGCCAGGGAGACCGCGTCGGTCAGGATCCGGTGCGCGTCGATGGCGGGGAAACCCAGATCGCGGGCCGACGCGGCCAGCCGGCGCGCGTGTCGACGCAGCAGGGGCGCCGTCCCGTCGCTGACCCGGAGCGTCTCGATCACGCCGAACTCGGGCGGAAGCGCGGTGAGGAACTCCGCCTTGGCCAGGCATTCCCGGTACTCCTCGCGGGGATCGCTGCCGATGGTGATGCCGGCGCCGACACCCAGCCTCAGCCCGGTGCCGTCGAGTTCGAGCGTCCGGATCGCGACGTTCAGGCAGCCCGACCAGCCGAGCGGGCCCTCAGCCGGCTCGATCAGCCCCATGCTTCCGGTGTAGCCGCGGCGCGGGGCGTCCTCGAGCGCGCGGATCAGCGCCATGCTGGAGCGCTTGGGCGCGCCGGTGATGGAGCCGCAGGGAAACGCCGCGGACATCAGGTCGCCGGGGGTGGTGCCGGGAAGGGCACGGGCCTGGACGGTGCTGGTCATCTGCCACAGGCCGCCGACCTGGGCGACGTCGAACAGCGCGGTCACCGCGACGCTCCCCGGCTCCGCCACCTGGCCGAGGTCGTTGCGCAGCAGGTCGACGATCATCACGTTCTCCGCGCGGTTCTTCGGGTCGGCGGCCAGGGCACGATCGGCGCCGGGTTCCGCGACCGGCGCGGTGCCCTTCATGGGCTGGCACACGATCGTGCCATCGGACGACACCCGGACGAAGAGCTCCGGCGAGAGACCGAGAGTCCACCGCGGCCCGGGACCCGGCAGCTGCGCGGCGAGGCCATAGGAGGTGGGCTGGCGCTCCCGGAGGCGCCGGTACAGGTCCAGCGGGTGACCGTAGTAGCCGGCCTCCACCGGAAAGGTCAGGTTGATCTGATAGGTCTCCCCGCGCCGGATGGCGTCGTGGACGGCGCCCACCCGCTCGACGAAGGTCTCCTCGTCGCATGCCGCGCGCGGCGCGATGGGTCCCGCCGGTGCTCCGGGCGCGACGCTCGCGAGCCAGGCGTCGGGATCGACCTCCTCTCGTGCCGCAAACCGATACACCGCGCCGAACGCCTCGTCCTCGCGCAGGCCGAGATGAGCCGCGCCCGCCTCATAGGGCAGCCAGACGAAGCAGTGCAGCCCCCGCGCCCAGCCCTCGGACAGCGCCGCATCCAGCGTGTCCAGCCGCACCTCGGCGACGTCCACCAGGTCGCTCAGCAGGGTGCCGGAGCCGGCGAGGGCATCGTCGAGCAGCACGAAGGGAGCCGAAGCGGGAGACATGCGCCGAGGTTATCGTCTCCGTCGCCTGTGGACTATCGTCTCCCGGCGTGGAGATAGCAGTCCAGAACGCCGACGACCAGCGCCTCCGCGACTTCGTGTCGCTGCGGGACTCCCAGCTGCGCACCAGTATCGAGGAGGCCGGCGGGCTGTTCATCGCAGAGGGTGACAAGATCATCCGGCGGGCCGCGGAGGCCGGCTGCCGTCCGCGGGCGTTTCTGTTGCAGGAGCGCTGGCTGCCCGGCCTGGCCGACGTGCTGGCGGCCTGGCCCGAGGTCCCCTGCTACGTGGGATCCGGCGCGCTGATCGAGAAGGTCAGCGGGTTCCACGTTCATCGCGGGGCGCTGGCCTCGTTCCACCGGCCGCCGCAGGCATCGTGGGACACCCTGCTCCGGGCCCGTCGTCTGCTGGTGTGCGAGGACCTCGTCGATCATGCCAACCTGGGTGGGATCCTGCGCATCGCCGCCGGGCTGGGCTGGGGCGGCGTGCTGGTGTCGCCGGGCGCCGCCGATCCGCTGTACCGGCGAGCGATCAAGGCCTCCATGGGCGCCTCCTTGGCGGTGCCCTGGCGGAGGATGCACGACGATGAAGACCTCCGACGCCTGCGCGCCGCCGGCTTCCGCTTGGTCGCCGCGACCTTGCGCCCCGGAGCCGTGAATCTCGACGCTTACGAGCCGCCCGAGAAGGTGGCGCTGCTCCTCGGCACAGAAGGACATGGGCTCAGCGACGCCTGGAGCGAGGCTGCCGAGGACGCGGTGACCATCCCCATGACCGACCGGGTGGACTCGCTGAACGTCGCGACCGCGGCCGCGATCCTGGCCTACGCCTTGCGGTAGGCCAGGGGTGCGCTAGGCCGTGGCTGCGGGCGTGGCGACCGCCTTCGGGCTGGCCGGCCAGTCGTCGGGGTAGCGGAAAGCCAGCTCCGCGACCTGCTTGTCGAGCTTGCGGCGCGCCCGGGAGGAGAGCCGGTCGCCGAAGACGATGCCGTTGAGGTGGTCGGTCTCGTGCTGGAGGCAGCGCGCCAGGTAGCCGGTGCCGGTGAGCTCTTGCAGATCACCGTAGGCGTCCTGGCCCACGCAGGTGGCGACATCGGCCCGGGCGAGCGTCTGGTAGCCGCCGGGATGCGAGAGGCAGCCCTCGTCTCCCGACTCCAGGTTCCGCGCGCTGCCCTCGGGCAGGCTCACCTGGGGGTTGCAGAACACCCCGCGCTGGACGTTGTGGTCGGCGTCCGGGCACTCGTAGACGAAGACGGCCAGGTCGACGCCCACCTGGGTGGCGGCGAGGCCGACGCCTTCCGCCGCGCGCATGGTGGCCCACATGTCGCGCACCAGCTGGTGCAGCTCCTCGTCGAACTCGGTGACCGGCCGGGTCTTGGCGTGCATCACGGGGGTCCCCCACCGGGTGATCGGCAGGACCGTACCGCCCTTGGTGAGATCGTCCTTGACCTGCTCGTTGCTCATCTGTTCCCAGTCTTCCTCGTGGCGCTCGTCCGTCGAGGAACCAGTATGCCGAATCCCGGAGCGACCATGCTGCGCGCCGCCACCCCGCGAGAGCGCCCGGCCCGTCGCCTTGGCGAGAGACGAGGCCGCGGCGAAACTGGGGGGATGGAACAGCCGACGGGCGCCTGGGAGGCCGTGATCGAGGACTATCTCGCTCACCTGTCGGCCGAGCGCGGGCTCTCCGCGCACACGGTGCGCGCCTATCGCAGCGACCTCGCCGGCCTCGCGGTGCGATCGGCGACGCCGTTGCCGGAGGTGAGCCTTGCAACGCTGCGCGCCTGGCTGGCCGACGCCGTGGAGGAGGGCGCGGCCTCGTCGACCATCCAGCGCAAGGTGTCCTGCGTGCGCGGGTTCTTCCGCTGGACGGTGCGGGAGGGTCATCTGGCGACGGACCCGGCGTCGAGGTTGAAGTCGCCGAAGCGACGACGCCGATTGCCCGAGGTGCCCACCGCCTCCGCGGTGAACCAGGTGCTGGATGCGGCGGAGGCGAGCGTGGGGGAGGAGGACACCGCCCTCGGCCGCCGGGATCTGGCGCTGCTGGAACTGCTCTACGCCAGCGGCCTGCGGGTCTCCGAGCTCTGCGGGCTTGCTCTCGCCCAGCTCGATCTGGACCAGCGAGTGGTGCGGCCGGTGGGCAAGGGAGGAAAGCAGCGCACCGTCCCCTTCGGTGTCCCGGCCGAGGAGGCGCTGCGCGCCTGGCTGGAGCTGCGCCGGGAGATCGCCCATCCGAGGAGCCCCGACCTGGTCTTCCTGGGGGCCCGCGGGGGGGCGCTCGATCCCCGGGTGGCGCGTCGTGTGGTCAACCGGGCCACGGCCAGCGAGGGTGCCCAGGTGAGCCCGCATGCGCTGCGCCACGCGATGGCCACCCAGCTCCTGGAGGGCGGCGCTGACCTGCGCAGCGTCCAGGAGCTCCTGGGTCATGCCAGCGTCGCGACCACCCAGATCTACACCCACGTCAGTTCGGAACGGCTGCGGGAGGCCTTCGCCGCGGCGCACCCCCGGGCCTGACCGACACCCGTCACGACAGCAGGCCTTCCGGATCGATCAGGGCGCCGTCGCGCCACGCCATCCAGTGCAGATGACATCCGGTGGAATACCCGGTGGTGCCGACCGCGCCCACCGTCTCCCCGGCGCCCAGCCGCTGCCCGGTCGACACCGCGATCCCCGGCAGGTGGGCGTAGGCCGTCCGCAGGCCGTCGTCGTGCTCGACGACGACGCGGTAGCCGTACCCGCCGTCCCAGCCCGCGGACCGCACGGTGCCCGCCCAGGGCAGCGTGATCGGGGTGCCGCAGGGCGCGGCGAAGTCGAGACCGTCGTGCAGTTTGTAGACCCCGGTGACCGGGTGAACCCGCATGCCGTAGCGCGACGTGATCCGGCCGCTCACCGGCGCACCGCCGGTGGACGTGGGCGCCCGGGCCGCCGGCAGCGCGACGCGCTGCAGCGGCTGCGATCCCGTCGGCAGCAGCCTGATGACGCGAGAATCGGTGTAGTGCAGCGGGTCGAAGTAGTCATCGCCGTCGGTGAGCCCCCAATGCAGGCATGTGGTGGCGAGGCAATGGCCCGCCGCGACGGTGCCCAGCGGGTCTCCCTGTTGCACGACGTCGCCCTTGCGCACCGCGGGACGAACCGGGGTGTAGGTGGTCCGAAGCCCGTTGCCGTGGTCGACGGATACCGCCGGCACGCCCGCGACCGTGCCGGCGAAGAAGACGACGCCCGGGGCCGAGGATGCGACGACCTCTCCGTCGGTCGCCTCCAGGTCGACGCCCCGGTGCCCCGCCGAATACTTGCCCACGCCGGGGTCGAAGACGCGCCGCACGCCTCCGGGCACCGGAGCGGTGAGCTGAAGCCCCTCGTCGGCCAGGGCAGGAGGCGCGGACCACCACAGCAGGACGGCCAGCACCAGGATCGTCATCTTCCTCATGCCCCATGTTTGTTTCCGGAGGACCGGATTTCCCGCGGAGTTTCTCCGCTGTGGATAACCCGGAGAGGAAGCGACGCGCGTTTGATGCCGGGACCGATCCTCGCGTAGGATGATCGGCGCAACCCGTCCGGGTTGACTTCGCATGCGCTGCGCGACTCCGGTCGCCGGCCGTCTCGTGGTCCCGATTCGTCGGGGGGAGCCGACCGAGCGCATCAGGGCCCCGCTTCAGGGGCGACAACCACCGTGAGGCAGCGCCTCACCCAAGCAGAGGCGGGCCGTTTCGGCCTGCCGGATAGGAAACGGCCATGGCCGTGGTCACCACTCGTCAGTTGCTGGAGAACGGCGTTCACTTCGGGCATCAGACCCGTCGCTGGAACCCGAAGATGAAGCGCTTCATCTTCACCGAGCGCAACGGCATCTACATCATCGACCTGCAGCTGTCGCTGACCTACATCGACAAGGCGTACAAGTTCGTCAAGTCCACCGTCGCCCGCGGCGGCCAGGTGCTGTTCGTCGGCACCAAGAAGCAGGCTCAGGAGGCCATCCAGGAGCAGGCCACCCGCGTCGGCATGCCCTACGTCAACCAGCGCTGGCTGGGCGGCATGCTCACCAACCTGCAGACCGTGAGCCAGCGCGTCTCTCGCCTCAAGGAGCTCGAGGGCCGCGACTTCACCGACGTCGCCGGCAGCGGGCTCACCAAGAAGGAACTGCTGCAGCTCGAGCGCGAGAAGAACAAGCTGAGCAAGACCCTCGGCGGCATCCGCGACATGGCCAAGATCCCCCAGGCCGTGTGGATCGTCGACACCAAGAAGGAGCGCCTCGCCGTCGATGAGGCCCGCAAGCTGAACATCCCGATCGTCGGGATCCTCGACACCAACTGCGACCCCGATGAGGTCGACTACGCGGTGCCGGGCAACGACGACGCGATCCGCTCCGTGGCGCTGCTCACCCGCATCATCGCCGACGCCGTCGCCGATGGCCTGATCGAGCGCTCCTCCGGCCGTGGCGCCGAGGAGACCCCGGCCGAGCCGATGCCCGACTGGGAGCGCGAGCTGCTGGGCGCCGACGAGGCCGCCGCTGCCACCGAAGAAGCTGCCATCGAAGAAGCTGCGACCGAAGAGGCTGCGGCCGAAGAAGGCGAGATCGCCGTCGAGCAGACCGACGCCCAGGCCGAGGCTCTGGTCGAAGAGGTCGCCGAGGCCGACGCCGACGCCACCGAAACCAACTGATCACCCCTCCTGGAACGGAAAAGAAGAAGCACTATGGCAATCACTGCCGCTGACGTGAAGAAGCTCCGCGACGCTACGGGCGCGGGCATGATGGACGCCAAGAAGGCCCTCACCGAGGCCGAGGGCGACTTCGACCAGGCCGTGGAGCTGCTGCGCATCTCCGGTCTGGCCAAGCAGGCCAAGCGGGCCGACCGCGAGGCCACCAACGGCATCGTCGCGGGCCGCGACGGCGTGCTGATCCAGTTCGCCGCCGAGACCGACTTCGTCGCGAAGAACGCCGAGTTCGTCGGCCTCGCCCAGGAGATCGTCGACGCCGTCGTCGCCTCCGGCGCTCAGGACCTGGCCGCCGCCAACGCGGCCACCCTGGCCGGCGGCGCGGTGGTCGAGGAGGCCGTCAAGGAGCTCGGCGCCAAGATCGGCGAGAACATCTCGCTGGTCAACGTGGCCAACTACGACGGCACCAACCATCTGTACCTGCACCGTCGTGCGGCCGACCTGCCCCCGCAGGTCGGTGTGCTCGTCGAGCTGGAGGGCGGCACCGACGACCTCGCGCACCAGGTGGCCATGCAGATCGCCGCGATGTCGCCGGTCTACGTCTCCCGGGACGACGTGCCCGCCGAGATCGTCGAGAACGAGCGTCGCATCGCGGAGGCCACCGCTCGCGAGGAGGGCAAGCCCGAGGGCGCGCTCCCGCGCATCGTCGAGGGTCGCGTGACCGGCTACTTCAAGGACGTCGCGCTGCTCGATCAGGCGGCCGTCTGGGAGGACAAGAAGTCGGTCGGCGCCGTGCTGGACGCCAACGGCACCAAGGTGCTGCGCTTCGCCCGCTTCGCCGTGGGCGCCTGAGTCGCGATAACCCAGTAAAGTAACGTGCGCCGCGATGGATTCATCGCGGCGCACGATCATGTCAGGGGAGAGATGCAGATGAGTAAGCCTTACCACCGTGTGCTGTTGAAGTTGTCCGGCGAGGTGTTCGGTGGCGGCAAGCTGGGCGTCGACCCCACCGTCGTGTCCTCCATCGCCAAGGAGATCGCCCAGGTGGTCCGCGCGGGCACGCAGGTGGCGGTGGTCGTCGGCGGAGGCAACTACTTCCGGGGCGCCGAACTCTCCCAGAGCGGAATGGCCCGCGATCGTGCCGACTACATGGGGATGCTCGGCACCGTCATGAACTGTCTCGCCCTGCAGGACTTCTGCGAGAAGGAGGGCATCCAGACCCGGGTGCAGTCCGCCATCAGCATGAGCCAGGTGGCCGAGCCCTACATCCCCCGCCGGGCGGAGCGGCACCTGGAGAAGGGCCGCGTCGTGATCTTCGGCGCCGGCTCGGGCATGCCCTACTTCTCCACCGACACGGTGGCCGCCCAGCGGGCGCTGGAGATCGGCGCCGACGCGCTGCTCATGGGCAAGCAGGGCGTGGACGGGGTCTACAACGCCGACCCCCGCGTCGACCCCGAGGCGAAGATGTACGACCATCTCACCTACGACACCTATCTCACCGAGGATCTCAAGGTCGCCGACGCCACCGCCATCGCGCTGGCCCGCGACAACAACCTGAACATCGTGTTCTTCAACCTCTCCGTGCCCGGCAACATCGCCCGCATCGTCGGCGGCGACGACATCGGCACCCTGGTCACTCGATAACCGCACTAAGCAGGAAGGAGCGATCCCATGATCGCCGACATCCAGAAGGACGCCGAAGAGAAGATGACGGGGGCGGTGGAGCACTCGCGCGAGGATCTCGCGTCGATCCGCACCGGCCGTGCGCACCCCGCCATGTTCAACAAGATCCTCGTCGACTACTACGGCTCCCCGACGCCGCTCCAGCAACTGGCCACCTTCACCTCCACCGATCCGCGCTCGCTGCAGATCACCCCGTACGACCGGGGAGCGATGGCGGGCATCGAGAAGGCGATCCGCGACTCCGACCTGGGCGTCAACCCCAGCAACGACGGGAACTCGGTGCGCATCGTGATGCCGCAGCTCACCGAGGAGCGTCGCCGGGAGTACGTCAAGCTCGCCCGCAGCAAGGCGGAAGACCACCGCATCGCGGTGCGCAACTGCCGCCGCCACGCTATGGACGCGCTGAAGAAGCTGGAGAAGGACGGCGAGATCGGCGAGGACGAGCTCAAGCGCGCGGAGAAGGCTCTCGACGCCACCACGAAGAAGTACGTGGAGAGGGTCGACGAGTTGCTCAAGAACAAGGAAGCCGAGCTCAGCGAAGTCTGATGCTTCCCCCTTACGAGCTGAAGCCGACCCCGAAGGCCGGCCGGAACCTCCCGGCGGCCATCGGGGTCGGCGTGACCCTGTTCGGGCTGGTGGCCGTGGGCCTGCTCTGGGTGCCGTGGCTGTTCGTCGCGACGGCGGCCTTCGCCCTGTGCATGGGCGTGATCGAGGTGGGCGGGGCGCTGCGCCGCAAGGGCCTCAACCCTGAGGTGGCTCCCATCGCGGTCGGCACGGTGATGAGTGTGCTGTTGAGCTACGCCGCCGCGCACTGGGACCTGAAGTTCGCGCCCGAGGGCATGGTGGTGATCGTGCTCGGCGCCACGGTGCTCGTCGTGCTGGCGATGCGGGTCTTCCGTGGCCAAGAGGGCTTCATCGCCGACCTCGCGGCCAGCGGGCTGCTGATCGCCTATCTGCCGTTGCTCGGCGGGTTCATGCCGCTGACGATGACCTCCACCGACGGCGCGCTGCGGATGTGGCTGATCCTGATCTGCAGCATTGCCAGCGACCTGGGGGCCTACATCGTCGGGGTGCTGATCGGGCGGCACAAGATGGCGCCGTCGATCAGCCCGGGCAAGACCTGGGAGGGCTTCGCCGGCGGCCTGCTCTTCGCCGTCGGCTTCGGCATCCTGGGCAGCGTCTATCTGCTCGGCGCGCCCTGGTGGGTGGGCATTCCCCTCGGCCTCCTGGTGTCGCTGGCCTCCGTCATCGGCGACCTCGTCGAGTCGCTGATCAAGCGCGACGCCGGACTGAAAGACATGTCCAACCTGCTGCCGGGCCACGGCGGCTGGATGGACCGCCTCGACGCGCTGATCCTCGCCGTGCCCGTCGGCTGGATGGTGCTGTACCTGACGATCGGAGCCTGAACGCATGGACCGCACCCCTCTTCCCTTGGTCTTCGACGCCCCGATGCGGGGGAAGGCCCCCAAGCATTGGCTCGACCTGGCTCGCGACGATCGCGCCGCCGCCATGCAGCGGCTCGGGCTGCCCCGCTTCCGGGCCGATCAGATCAGCCGGCACGTCTTCGACCGGCTGGAAGACGACGTCACCCGGTTCACCGACGTGCCCGCGGCGCTGCGGGAGGAACTCGGTGCCCAGCTGTTCCCCCATCTGCTCACGGAGGTCACGCGGCAGAGCTGCGACGGCGACACCACCGTCAAGACGCTGTGGAAGCTGTTCGACGGCTCCCTGGTGGAGTCGGTGCTCATGCGCTATCCCAGCCGCACCACGCTCTGCATCTCGTCGCAGGCCGGCTGCGGCATGGCCTGTCCGTTCTGCGCCACCGGTCAAGGCGGGCTGAAGCGCAACCTGTCCCAGGCCGAGATCTCTGCGCAGGTGCTGGCAGCCAACCAGATGCTGGCGGCGGGCGTCGTGCCGGGGACCACCGGCCGGTTGAACAACGTCGTGTTCATGGGCATGGGGGAGCCGCTGGCCAACTACAAGGCCGTCATGGGAACGGTGCGCCAGATGGTCGACCCCTCGCCGGACGGCTTCGGGATGAGCGCGCGTGGCATCACCGTGTCCACCGTGGGGCTGGTCCCGCGGATTCAGCAGCTCACCGAGGAAGGCCTGCCGTTGACGCTGGCGGTGAGCCTGCATGCCCCCGACGACGAGCTGCGCGACGAGATCGTGCCGATCAACAACCGGTGGAAGGTCGCCGAGGTGGTCGACGCGGCGTGGGAGTACGCCCGCACCACCAAGCGTCGCGTGTCCATCGAGTACGCGATGATGCGCGACATCAACGATCAGGCGCACCGGGCCGAGCTGCTCGCCCAGGTGCTCAAGCGGCGCGGGGACTGGGGCTGGGTCCACGTCAACCTGATCCCCCTCAACCCCACCCCGGGATCGCGCTGGACGGCCTCCCGCCCGGAGGACGAGCGGGCCTTCATCCAGACTCTGGAGCGACGCGGCGTGCCGGTCACCCTGCGCGACACCCGTGGCCGCGAGATCGACGGCGCCTGCGGCCAACTCGCCGCCTCCGCGACGTCCGCCTAGGGAACCTGGTCACCGCACCGGCAGCGGAGGCAATACAATCGGTTCGTTTGCAATATGTGAGGAGCCAACAATGGAGCAGGTCCTTGAGCCGATCTTCGACGCGGTGATCGCCCGCAACCCTGGTGAGGCGGAGTTCCACCAGGCGGTGCGGGAGGTCTTCGAGAGTCTCGGGCCGGTGGTCAAGCGTCATCCCGAGTATCTGGAGATGAAGATGCTGGAGCGCATCTGCGAGCCGGAGCGCCAGATCATCTTCCGCGTCCCGTGGATGGACGACCGTGGAGAGGTACACATCAACCGCGGCTTCCGCGTCGAGTTCAACTCCGCGCTCGGCCCGTACAAGGGCGGTCTGCGGTTCCATCCCAGCGTCTACCTGGGCGTCATCAAGTTCCTGGGCTTCGAGCAGATCTTCAAGAACTCGCTGACCGGGCTGCCCATCGGCGGCGGCAAGGGCGGATCCGACTTCGACCCGCGCGGCAAGTCCGACTCCGAGGTCATGCGCTTCTGTCAGTCGTTCATGACGGAGCTCTACCGGCACCTGGGTGAGTACACCGACGTGCCGGCCGGCGACATCGGCGTGGGCGGTCGCGAGATCGGCTACATGTTCGGCCAGTACAAGCGCATCACCAACCGCTACGAGTCCAGTGTGCTGACCGGCAAGGGCATCGCCTGGGGCGGTTCCCTGGTGCGCACCGAGGCCACCGGCTACGGCACGGTGGTCTTCGCCAACGAGATGCTCAAGACCCGCGGTGACAGCTTCGACGGCAAGCGCGTCACCGTCTCGGGTTCCGGCAACGTGGCGATCTACGCCATCGAGAAGGTCAACCAGCTGGGCGGCACCGTGATCGGGTTCTCCGACTCCACCGGCTACGTCGTCGACGAGGCCGGTGTGGACCTTGATCTGCTGAAGCAGATCAAGGAGGTGGAGCGCGGCCGGGTGACCGACTACGTCGAGCGCCGCCCGTCGGCCAGGCTCGGCGAGGCCGGCTCGATCTGGGACGTGCCGGTCGATGTCGCGCTGCCCTGTGCGACGCAGAACGAGCTGAACGGCGCGCAGGCCCTGACGCTGATCCGCAACGGCGTCAAGGCCGTGGCAGAGGGCGCCAACATGCCCACCACGCCTGAGGGCATTCACGCCTTCCAGTCCGCGGGCGTGCTGTACGCCCCGGGCAAGGCGGCCAACGCGGGCGGTGTGGCCACCTCCGCGCTGGAGATGCAGCAGAACGCTTCGAGGGACTCGTGGAGCTTCGAGTACACCGAGGAGCGCCTGACCGACATCATGACGGGCATTCACGAGCGTTGTGCGGAGACCGCCGAGAGCTACGGTGTCCCGGGTGACTACGTCGTGGGCGCCAACATCGCGGGCTTCGAGAAGGTCGCGATCGCGATCCAGGCCTTCGGCCTCGTCTGATCCGATTCAAGACACGTGGGCACGAGCAGAAACGCTCGTGCCCACGTCTTTTGTGCTCCGGTACCCGTCTTCTTCTGCGGCCATCCCGACCACTCCGCCGACTTCAGGGCCAGCCGGAACATGATGATCACGTATCATCTGATATCAGGAGGTGGTGTGAATGACGGATCTACTGGTTCGAAACCTCTCAGACGAGACGGTGGCGGCGATCGATTCCGCGGCGGCGCGGGCAGGTGTTTCTCGTGCTGAATGGCTGCGGCGCACCCTTGAGTCGCAGGTGCAGCGCGAGACCGTGACGGTCGCCGACCTTGCTCGCTTCTCGGAACTCGCAAGCGACCTGGCGGACCCCGACGTCATGCAACAGGCTTGGTCGTGACCAACTGGCTCATCGACAAGTCTGCCCTGGTACGAGTCGGCGCTGTGGACGACGCGGCGGTCTGGGCGGACAGAATCACCCGAGGGCTCGTGCGCATCACGACGGTCACCCTGCTCGAGGTGGGGTTCAGCGCGCGCAACGAGCGGGACTGGCGGACCCTCGTGCATGGTGTTCCTGTCGGCCAGATGCCGGTGGAGTTGATGACCCCAGCGGCGGAGAGAAGAGCGGTGGAGGTGCAGCGACTGCTCAGCCTGCGTGGCCAGCACAGGGCGCCGTCGGTACCCGACCTGCTCATCGCCGCGATCGCGGAGCATGCAGGGCTGACGCTCCTGCATGTCGACAAAGACTTCGAGCTGATTGCTGAAGTCACGCAGCAGTCTCTGGCGAGGCTTGCCTAGATGAATGAGTCCAAGGAGCCATGCGTCGGCGTGGGGTTGTCGTAGTCCTGCTGTTCGACGCCAGCGTTAGTGCAAGCCGCCAGCCGTATACGGCTGGCGGCTTGCA
>DAOLFC010000017.1:0-45291 GCA_035326505.1 Arachnia sp. | reverse complement strand
CGATCCCGACCTCGTTCTTGACGCGGTCGGTCGCGGTGGCGATCTCGGCGTCGACCGGGGAGGAGCCGGACAGGACCGCGGTGTGCAGGTCACCCAGGATGCTCTGGATGGCGGCGGTGTTGGCGTCGGCCGGGTTCTCCGGCTTGACCTCATGCACCGACCAGGCGAACTTCGACAGGTCGTCCTGCGGCGCACCCTCGTTGGCGAAGTAGACGTCGACGACGGAGTCGTTGATCAGCGCCGGGGTGATGCCGATGCCGGCCAGAGCCTGGGCGGCCTCCTCGCTGGAGGCGAAGGCCAGGAACGCCTTGGCGGCGTCGACCTTCTCCGGCGCGATGTTGGCGTTGATGCCCAGGCCGGTCGGATCGCCGAAGGTCACCGGGGTGTTGTCGAGGCCCGTGGTGGAGGCGTCGAACTGCGGCGCCGGGGCGAAGCCCCACTCGAAGGCCTCGGCCTCGCCGGAGGCCTGCTGCGCGATCAGCGTCGCGACGTACCAGGTGCCCATGGGCATCATGGCGGCCTTCTGGGTGCCGAACTCGCCCTGGTAGGTGAGCTGGTTGGCCTGGCGGGTGTTGAAGTCGATCTGCGAACCCTCGTCCTGCAGCTTCAGGACACGCTCGTAGTACGGCTTGAGGTGCTCGTAGGAGCCGGACAGGATGTCGGCGCCCGGGGTCTGCCCGTTGGCGAAGCCCTGGACGGTGGACTGCCAGCCGTGCTGGTAGGCGCCGTAGGCGTTGGTGTTGCCGGCGGCGCGGAGGCCGTCGGTCACGGCCTTGGCGGTGGCGGCGTAGTCGTCCCAGGTCCAGGTGCCGTTGGGCTCCTCGACGCCGGCGGCCTTGAACAGGTCCTTGTTGTAGTAGATGACCCAGCTGTCCTGACGGTACGGGGTCGCGTACTGCACGCCGTCGACGTTGTAGGAGGCAGCGCCGCCGATGCCGTCGGGCAGCGCCACGTCGGAGACGTCGAGCAGCTGCTGGCCCTGCACGAACACGGGGGTGAACTTGACCTCCTTCTGCGTGATGATGTCCGGGCCGGCCTTGGCGGCGAGGTCGGCGGTGAGCAGCGTGTTGTACTCGCCCGCGTCGTACTCGACGACCTCGACGGTGACGCCGGGGTTGGCCGCGCTGAACGCGTCCGCCAGCAGCTGGAACTCCGGCGTGGTGGCCAGGCTCCAGCCCGACATGGTGAGGGTGATGTCCTCGGCGGGGGTTTCCCCGGCCGCGGTATCGGTCGAGGTGGGCTGTCCGGTCGTCTCCGGGGTCTCGGCGTTGCCACCGCAAGCGGTGAGCAGCATCGAGGCGCCCAGAGCGAGGCCGATCGCCCCCTTGATCTTTCGGTTCATGAGAGGTCCTCCTTTTGTCCGGGCCCGCCCGACGGGTCCCGGTCCACCGGGGACGCAACCGTTGCGCCGCCCGTACCTATGAGGGATGTGGTGACCACGCCGTCCGGCCAGGTCGTCTCCACGGTGAGGACGTCGCCGTCCACACGGAGAGCCGCTTGGGGCTCTCCTTCGCCGGCGCTTTGGCCGGCGAGTTCTACGAGGGCGCCGATCCACTCGCCCGGCTGCACCGCGAAGGTGAGCGCCGGGGTGGCGGTGATCGGGCCCAGGGGGCTGGCCTCGTCGCGGCGCACCGTCGAAGCGGTGGCCCGGCCGACGACGGCCGTGAGGGAGCTGGTCAGCCGCCCGTCGGTGATCCTCCCGGGACCGCCGGACGCGGGCTCGTCGGCACCGGCCAGCGGCCAGCCTCCGACGCGCAGGCTGAGCCGCCCGGTCTCGACGCCGGGAGCGGGCTGGTCGAAGCGCGCCAGGCGCAGCTCCCACGGCCCGCGCACCAGCGACCACACGTCGAGGCGCCCGGCGGGAATGGCCTGCCCGACGCGGCCCGAGCCGTGATGGGCCTGCTGCTCGTCGGGGATCAGCCAGTGCGCGGTGGCGGTGGACCCCGCGACGCCCACGGCCGCACCGTCCAGCCGCACGGCGAGCAGGTCGGCGGCGGCGCGATGGGTCGCCCGCCCGGCCTCGTCGACGAGGGCCACAGACTGGTCCAGGGGGTTCTCCCACGCCTCGTCGTCCAGCAGCGGGCTGGTGGCGGTGGAGTAGCCGAACCGCGCATACAGCGGGGAATCGCCCACCTGGGTGCCGGCGAAGGCGCGATCGGTGCCGTGGTTGATCACCCGGGCGACCCCGTCGGCGCGGGTGCCCGAGACGATCCAGCCCGGCGCGCTGATCGCCGCGACATAGTCGCCGCGCTCGACGGGGAGCGGCTCCGCGGGGGCGCTCCAGACGGGGTGGTCGGCGGGCAGCATGAGGCCGAGCAGGCCCTTGGCCGCCCAGTAGGGCGACCCGGGCCCGGAGTAGGACTGGGCCATCTGACGCCACTGGTGGTGCCAGCCCAGCGTGAGCAGTCCGCGCTCGTCGGGCGCGCCGTGATCGGCGAAGTGGCCCACGATCTTGTGGGCGGCATGCCGCAGCGCACCGGCCGACGTGGAGGGCACCTCCGCGAGCACGCCGGCCCAGAACGGGGCGGCGGCGGCGAAGCGGTAGGCGAGGCTGCGTCCCTGGATGAGCGGGGAGCCGTCGGCGCCGACGAGGCGGTGCGCGTCGAGCAGGTAGCGGTCCAGGCGGACGACGTCGGTGGCGGTGCGGTCGCCGGCGAGTTCCGCGGCGCCCTGCATCCTCGCCCAGAGGATGGGGTACATGTGGAGCGCCCAGCCCGTGTAATGGTCGTAGGCCCGCTCGTCGCCGTCGGCGATCCAGCCCCCGGCGCGCTGGAAGGATTCGTGCAGCGCGAGGTCGGCCGCGATGTCGGAGGCCTCCCAGGGCCCGCCGACCGAGCGCAGGAAGGTCTCGACGACGATCCGGAACCACAGCCAGTTGTTGCGCGGATAGGTGGTGTCCCCCACGATCTCGGCCAGGTAGTCGATCACCTGTTCCTTGGTGCGGGCGGAGAAGCGATCCCAGATCCAGGGGCGGGTGAGGTCGAGGACCAGCGCGATCGACGCCGCTTCCACCTTCGCCTGGGGGTGCTCGGTGGGGCGCACCCAGCGGTCGGGAAGGGACGGGTCGACGCCTGCCGCGATGCCGCCCGCATAGAAATCGATCAGTTCGTCGACCCCTTGGCCGCGCTCGCCCGCGATCCGGAAGCCGGCGATCATCAGGCTGCGGGCGAAACCCTCCAGGCCGTCGACGTCGCGGCCGTAGCCGCCCTCGGCCCCGGGCGGGGTGATGCGGGCGCCATGAGGGGACGCGAAGGGGCGCAGCGCCGACAACATGGTGTCGGCCAGGCCTGTCCACCACTGACGGGTGTCCTCGCTACGACCCTGCTGCAGGTTCGTGTCCTTGAGCGTCATTGCGTCCTCACGAATAGTTTCCGATGACAACTACCGTAAACGATCAGTTTGAAAAGCACAACCGTCGTTACTGAACTGTTATGTTCTTTTATGATCGCTTGTGCTAGCGTAGCGCTACCGGCTCGAAGAAGAAGCCCCAACCACGAGGAGGTGCCATGTCAGCCAGCCTCATGTCCCGAAGCCTCATGTCCCCCAGCGTCATTTCCAGAAGAGCATTCCGCGGCCCCCTGCGCGATGCGTTCCCGGACATCCTCGCCTCAGCTCTCTCCCCGTCACTGCTCAGGGCGGCCGACGATGCGCTGCCCTGCCCGCCGGCCACGGAGCGTCGCGTCTGGGACCTCTCCGCCGGGTCGGCCGATCATGTCGCCCACGTCGGCGCCACCGATGATGCCACCCACGTCGGCTCTGCCGATCATGCCACACTGCGCGCGCAGATAGACCGGGCTGAGAAAAATCTCGGGGCGCCCTGGCCGCTTCCCCTGGCCAGCACCGCCGCGCGCATGCACCGCGACGGCGATCGCACCGCTCATGAGAATCTCGTCTTCGCCCGGCAGCTGCGGCTCGGCAGCGCGGCCGTGGCGGCGGCAGCCACGCTGGAGGCGCGCTTCGTCGACGAGGTGGCCGACGGTGTCCTACAACTCTGCGAGCAGAGCTCCTGGTGCTGGCCGGCGCACGATGACGCCTTCGCCGTCAGCGGGAGCGTGCTGCCGGATCCGGCCAGGCCGTACCTCGATCTCGGAGCCGGAGAGGTGGCCGCGCAGCTCGCCTGGATCGACCACCTGCTCGGCGCGCCGCTCGATCGGGCCTATCCCGGGCTGCGCGCGCGCATCCGTCACGAGGCCCGCCACCGCGTCTTCCAGCCCTTCCTCTCCCGGCACGACTGGCATTGGCTGGGGCTGGACGGAGATGTCCACAACTGGAACCCCTGGATCCACGGCAATGTGCTGGTCGCCGCGCTGCGGCTGCTCGACGCCGAGGAGGAGGCCGCCGAGAGGGCGCTCGTCGTCGAGCTGGCCATCGCCGGCCTCGACCGCTACCTCGCCGTCCTTCCCCCGGACGGCGCCACCGACGAGGGCTATCACTACTGGTGGAACGGCGCCTGCCGGGCGCTCGAAGCCCTGGACGTGCTGGATCATGCGACGGCGGGACGGCTCGACGCGCTGTCCCGCGTCGCCGCGCTGCGGGCCACCGTCGGCTTCCCGCACCGCATGCAGCTGTCCGATGATTGGGTGCTGAACCTGGCCGACGGCGCCGCCCGGCTCACCGGAGAGGTCGCCTGGGATGCCCTGCACCGCGCCGCGCGGCGCATCGGCGACAGGGACGCCGAGGCCTTCGCGGCCTCCCACCGGCATCCCGGCCGCCCCGTCGCCCCCGAGGAGACCACCCTCGGCCGGTTGCTCCGGGCCGCCACCGACCCCGACTGGGTCTCCGCGGACACTCAGCCTCCGCCGCTGCCGGCGGACGTCTGGCTGGAGTCGATCCAGGTGCGGCTGGTCCGGGAGCGCCCGGGACGCACGGACGGGCTGACCCTGGCCGTCAAGGGGGGCCACAACGACGAGCACCACAATCACAACGACGTCGGGGAGGTCGTCGTGGCCAGCGGCGGCGTCCCCGTGCTGGTGGATGCCGGCCGCCCCACCTATACCGCGGCCACCTTCGGCCCCGACCGGTACTCGCTCTGGATGATGCAGAGTCTTTGGCACAACGTGCCCGTGATCCGAGGCGCCGGGCAGAGCGCCGGGCGCCGCTTTCGGGCCACCGCGGTGGAGCCCCTCGCGTCGGGTCTCGCCCTGGACCTGGCGCCGGCCTATCCCGTGCCTGGACTCGAGCGGTGGCGTCGCGTCGCGCGGCTCGTCGGCGGCACCGTCGAGATCTCCGATTCCTGGCACCTGGCTCCGTGGGAGGGCGAGGATCCGGAGCCGCGCAGCCAGATCTGCTTCCTCGCCGCCGGCCGCACGACCGTCGACGAGGGAGGGGCGCGCATCGTCCCGCTCGACGGCGCACCCCCCGTCCGGCTGTCGTGGCCGGAGCCGGTTCCCGTGTCGACCACCACGCAACCGTTGGACGACCCTATGCTCAGCAACGTGTGGGGAGAGGAAATGACTAGGATCGAACTCGATGTGACCGGCCTGACGCAGATGACGGTTACCGTTTCACCCGAGGGGGTGACGTCATGAACGACCGTTCGGCACGTCCGCTGCTGCCCGCCGGCCGGCGCAGCCATATTCTCGATGCGCTGGCGCGCGACGGCATCGTGCGCATCTCGCAGTTGAGCGCCGACCTGAACGTCAGCCCCGTGACGCTGCGGCGCGACCTGGCCCAGTTCGAGACCGAGGGCCTCCTGCAGCGGGTCCACGGCGGCGCGATCCCCGCGGAGAGCACGCCGACGACGGAGTCCGCACCGCAGGACGGGGTGACGCCGATGATCGCGGTCGTGGTCCCGTCGCTCGACTACTACTGGCCGGGCGTGATCCGGGGCATGGAGAGCGAGGCGGAGCGCCACGGCATGAGGCTGCTGCTGCGCGGCGCCTCCTACGAGTTCCTCGACGAGCGGCCCGTCCTGGAGCGCCTCCTGCGCAACGAGGGCGCGAAGGGCCTGGTGTTCGCCCCGAACATGGACAGCCCCTACACCGCCGACGTGCTCGCCTACCTGAGCCGGCAGGAACTGCCCGTGGTGCTGGTCGAACGCGACGCGATGCGCCCCGACACCCACGCGACGTTCGAATCGGTCACCACCGATCACGCGCTGGGTGGACAGCTCGCCGCGCATCACCTCGCCCAGCTGGGCCACCGGCGCGTCGGGCTGATCGTCTCCCGGCGCTCCCCCACGTCGCGCAAGATCGCCGCCGGCTGGGAACGGGCCTGCGAGGAGCAGCAGCTCGACCGCAGCGAGCACTTCGAGCGATTCATCTCCGATCATCGCTCCGCCGACTTCCCCGCGACGATCACCGCCATCATCGACACCGTGATCTCCTCGGGCACCACCGCGCTGCTCGTGCATTCGGATCCCGAGGCGATCACGGTCGTCGAGTACGCCCTCGCCCGGGGACTGTCGGTGCCGGGCGACCTGTCCGTGATCGCCTACGACGACGAGGTGGCGCGGCTGTACAACCCGGCGCTGACGGCCGTCAGCCCCGCCCGAGCCGCCGTCGGCAAGGCCGCCGTGGACCTGCTGATGGGCCGCATCGCCGAACCCGACCGCCCCGCCCAGCGCGTGGTGGTCAGCCCTAGTCTGAACATCCGCGAAACAACAGCCCCTGCTCCGCACTGAGCAGCCCCTGCTCCGCACCGAGTAGGGGGACAACCAACAGGAGGAACCCGTGAGCGTCCTGAACACGCTGACAACCCATCGCATCGTCCCCGTGGTGGTGCTCGACCAGGCGTCCGACGCCGAGCCGCTGGCCGAGGCGCTGGTGGCAGGAGGGCTGCCGGTGGCCGAGGTCACCTTCCGCACCGCCGCTGCCCCCGAGGCGATCCGGGCCATGGCCGCCCGGGGCGACATGATCGTCGGCGCCGGCACGGTGCTCACCCCTGCCCAGGTCGACCAGGCGGTCGAGGCCGGCGCCACCTACATCGTCTCCCCCGGCACGAGCGTCGCCGTCATCGAGCGCGCCCGCGAGCATGGCGTGACGGTGCTGCCCGGAGCGGTCACCCCCACCGAGATCCAGGCCGCCCTGGAGCTGGGCTTCGAGGTGCTCAAGTTCTTCCCCGCCGGCACCTTCGGCGGGGCGAACGCGCTCAAGGCCCTCTCCGCCCCGTTCGGCGGCGTGCGCTTCGTTCCCACCGGCGGCATCGGCCCGGCCAACCTGTCCGACTACCTCTCGCTGCCCTGCGTCGCCGCGATCGGCGGCTCATGGATGGTGCCCGCCTCCGCCATCCGCTCCGGAGACTTCGACGGCATCCGGCAGCTCACCGCCGACGCCGTCCGGCTCGCCGCGGAGGTCATGGCATGAGCGAGATCACGCTGCGTTCCGCCGCCGAATGCCGCTACGACGAGGTCTCGCTCGGCGAGGTGATGCTCCGCCTGGATCCCGGCGAGGAGCGCATCCACACCACCCGTCAGTTCCGCGTGTGGGAGGGCGGCGGCGAATACAACGTGGCCCGCGGCCTGCGCAAGACCTTCGGGCTGCGCACCGGCGTCGTGACGGCCCTGGTCGACAACCCCGTCGGCCGCCTCGTCGAGGACTGCATCCTCACCGGCGGCGTCGATCCGCTGATCACCTGGGTGGCCGGGGACGGCGTCGGCCGCACCGTGCGCAACGGGCTCAACTTCACCGAGCGCGGCTTCGGCGTGCGCGGCGCCGTGGGCGTCTCCGACCGCGGGCTCACCGCGATCTCCCAGCTCAGCCCCGACGACGTCGATTGGGACCACCTGTTCGGCACCCTGGGTGCCCGCTGGCTGCACACCGGCGGCATCTTCGCCGCGCTGAGCGCCACCTCGGCCGACACCGCGCTGGCCGCGCTGCAGGCGGCCAAGCGTCACGGCACGATCGTCTCCTACGACCTGAACTACCGGCCCAGCCTGTGGAAGTCGATCGGCGGCCAGGCCAAGGCGCAGGAGGTCAACCGCGAACTCGCCCAGTACGTCGATGTGATGATCGGCAACGAGGAGGACTTCACGGCCTCCCTGGGCTTCGAGGTGGCCGGGGTGGACGAGAACCTCAGCTCCCTGGAGGTGGGCGCCTTCGCCGCCATGATCGACGAGGTGAGCAAGGCTTACCCCAACTTCCAGGTCATCGCCACCACGATGCGCACCGTCCACACGGCCTCCGACAACGACTGGGGCGCGATCGCCTGGTCGCGTACCGGCGGCCTGGTGCAGGCCACGCTGCGGCCGCACCTGGAGATCCTGGACCGCGTCGGCGGCGGCGACTCCTTCGCCTCGGGCCTGATCTACGGGCTGCTGCAGGGCGTGGACCTGCAGACCGCCGTCGACTACGGGGCGGCCCACGGCGCGCTCGCGATGACCACCCCCGGCGACACCACCATGGCCACCAAGGCCGAGGTGCTGAAGCTGGCGGGGGGAGGATCGGCCCGGGTCGACCGCTGAGCCTTCACTGAGTCAGTGAGTCAGGTGGAAGATCAGGGGCAACCCCCATTGCGATACGACCAGGCCGAGAGCACAGTGTGCGTATGGGAACAATCATCGCGTACATCGTCATCGGCCTGATCGGCGGCTCCATCGCCAAGTCCATCATGGGCCGCGAGAAGGGCAGCTGGCCCTCCACCATCGCCCTCGGGGTGGGCGGAGCGCTTTTGGGCGGCTGGCTGGGAGGCTTGCTGCTGAACGTCAGCTACCACAACATCTTCTCGATCAAGGGCCTGATCTTCTCGGTGCTCGGCGCGGTCCTGGTGCTCGCCGTCCAAGGCTGGCTCGCCGGCCGCAAGGCTTAGGAGCCCGCTCAACCCCACTCAACCGCCGCAACCGGCCGTCACACCAAGTGGCGGTCGGTTGCCCATTTCGTGAGTTGATGGCGGTTCGAAAGCTGGAGCTTGCGCAGCACGCTGGAGACGTGGGTCTCGACGGTCTTCACCGAGATGAACAGTTCCTTGGCCACCTCCTTGTAGGAGTAGCCGCGGGCGATCAGCTTCAGCACCTCGCGTTCACGGGCGCTGAGCTTGTCGAGGTCCTCGTCCACGGACGGCACGTCGACCGATCCGCTGAAGGCATCCAGCACGAAACCGGCGAGCCGGGGGGAGAAGACCGCGTCCCCGCCTGCGACGCGCTGCATGCCCTCGATCAGTTCCTCGGAGCTGATCGACTTCGTCACGTAGCCGCGGGCGCCCGCACGGATCACGCCGATCACGTCCTGGGCCGCGTCGGAGACCGACAGCGCCAGGAACTTCACGTCCGGCTCGACGGCGTGTACCTGGGTGATGATCTCCGCTCCCCCTCCGCCGGGGAGGTGGACGTCGAGCAGCACCACATCCGGCGTAGTCTCCCTGATCACCGCCACCGCCGACGCCACGTCCTCGCCCTCGCCGACGACGTCGACGTGGCTGCCGATCTCGTGGCGCACCCCGGCGCGGAACATCGCGTGATCGTCGACGATCACCACCCGGAGGGTGCGCTCCCCGTCGCTCATCGGCACATCGTTCGTCGGCACAGCGTTCGCCGGCACGTCGCTGACTGGTACGTCGCTCACAGTCGCATCTCCACCTTCACCTCGGTGCCTTCGCCGGGGGCGGACCTGATGGTGGCCGATCCGCCGTGGCGCTGCATTCTTGCCTTGATCGATTCTCGCACGCCCATCCGGTCCTCCGGCACGGCGGACTCGTCGAAGCCGGTGCCGCGGTCGCGCACGAACACCTCGACGAGGCCCTCGTCCACCTCGGCGAACACGTCGATGCGGGGCGCCCCCGAGTGCTTGGCCGCATTCGTGACCGCCTCGCCGGCCGCCTGCACCATCGCCTCGATCCGCGGGTCGACGGGCAGGTCGCCGACGCAGACCAGCTCCACGTCGACGGAGAACTTCATCTCCACCTCGTCGCAGATCACCTGCAGCGCCCCCTTGAAAGAGGCCGGCTTGGGCGGCTCGCCGTACAGCCAGGTGCGCAGCTCGCGCTCCTGCCGGCGAGCCAGCGTCGCGACGGCGACAGGGTCCTCCGCGCGACGCTGGATGAGGGCCAGGGTCTGGAGCACCGAGTCGTGGAGGTGGGCGGCCATGTCGGCCCGGGCCTCCGCGCGCAGCTTCTCGTCGGTGGCCGCGCGCATGCGGGTGCGCTGACGGTGCAGCCATGGCGCGAGCACCACCGCCAAGCCGGTGACCAGCACCGACGACGACGCGAGGATCATGGGCAGCTCGGTGAGCCCCACCTGCGTGGCCACCAGCCAGCTGATGCCCAGCGCGACCAGCAGCATGCCGCCGACCAGCCGGAGCAGGCCGATCAGCCCGGCGCCGGTGGTGAGCCGCCGCCACCACGGCGTGCCGGGGGCCACCGCGACGCTGCTCGCATCGTCGACGCGCACCCACAGCACCGCGACCCCGACCGCGCCGATCACCATCGGCCAGAACACCCGGGCGGGGAAGTCGTTGCCGATCACGAAGAGCCACAGCACGCCCACCAGCAGCACCGCCCCGGCCAGCAGCATGGCGGGGTCGAGCGGGGCGGCCCCGGCGCCGTCCTTGGGCGGCCGCATGCCGCGCCGGCTGGCGGATTCCAGGCCCGGCGCCTCGATCTCGTTGCGCACGGGGACGAACACCCACATGGCCGCGTACAGGCCCAGGCCGAGCCCCCACACCAGGGTGAGCACGACGAACAGGGCCCGCACCAGCAGCACCGACACGCCGAGATGCTCGGCCAGACCGCCGGCGACGCCCG
The DNA here is from genome assembly GCA_035326505.1 of Arachnia sp. Lineage (GTDB taxonomy): Bacteria > Actinomycetota > Actinomycetes > Propionibacteriales > Propionibacteriaceae > Arachnia. The sequence continues at coordinate 34,617 of DAOLFC010000017.1, read as the reverse complement.
CGATCATGCGCCGCGCGGGATCGCGCGTCAACGCGGGCCGCGGTGCCGGCGCGGGCAGCGACGCCCGAGGCGCGGCGCTGGGGGGGCCGGGCGCGGCGGGCGGCGGGGGACGCAACTGTGTCATGGTGACTCCACCTTTCCATGCCAGGGCGACGGCATCCAAGGCCCAGGGGGCCGAACCAGGGGCCACCGGGCGACAACTCAGGTGCTGCTCAGGGTGCTACCCGATGTGCTCGGCGGGTAAACCGGCCAATACTGGGTGACATGCAGGAATCACGAAGTCTGATCGGGTGGGTCGATCCCCGCCTCGAGGGGCTTCGCCGACCCATCCAGCCCGGCCGCACGCCCGGACTCTGCCGGGCGATCAGCCACGCGACGGGCCTCGACCTCACCCTGGTGCGCGCCCTCTTCGTGCTGCTGACGCTGAGCACGGGCATCGGGATCATGCTCTACGGCTGGGGCACGGTGCTGTCCGCCGGTCCCGACGGGCGGCGTCCCGTCGACTCGCTGCTGCCGGCATTCGCCCAGTGGTCGCTCAAGGCGCAGGCGCTGGTGGTGGCGATCAGCTCGCTGGTGTTCGTCTTCACCTTCGGCCAGATGGCCCCGCTGAACTTCGTGGTCGCCGTCGTGATCCTCGTACTGCTCTACGCCGCCACGTCCACCGCTAGGAGTCGCCCCATGCCTCCCCCACCCCCGCCCGGCACCGCGCCGCCTACCGCCCCCACTGAGGCCCGCACCGCGGCCGAGCGCGCGCGCACCATCGGCGAGTGGCGCGCGGCCATGCAGCAGTCGGCCAACCGTCCGGTGGCCTCGCTCCCGGAACTCGATCTCTACGGCGTGCAGCCGGAGCCCGGTCCCGCGCCTGAGGCCGCCAAGCCGAAGACCAGCTGGGGGGCGGCGGCCATCATCCTCCTGGTCGGAGGGCTGGCGTTCGCCGCCATCGGGGTGCTCGGTGCCGGTCTCACCTTCTCGCTGGGCGTCGCCGCGGCGGTCATGGGTGCGCTCACCCTGATCATCGCGCTCGCCGCGCGGCAGGTCCGGATTCCCCGCCTCGCGCTGGGCGTCATCGCGGCCTTCGCCGGCGCCGCAGTGCTGGTTCCGACGATGGGCTCCTCACCCGTCTCCTACGATGCCCCGGCCTACGAGGACGAGTTCGCCGCCCCTTTGCTCGATGAGAACGAGTCCGGCGGCGTGATCGCCGACCACACTCCCCTGCTCTTCGATATCGAGCCCGGAAGCACCGACCCGATCGACCTCACGGCGCTGGATCTCACCGGCTACACCGTCGACGATCCCCTCATCGTCCAGGTCGTCGGCGCGAACTCCGCGCTCACGCTGGAGCTGCCGGGTCTCGTGCGCAGCATCACCGTCAACGACGAGTCGCTGGAGTGGAACGAAGGCGACGGCGTCCTCCCGATCGAGGTCGAGGTCTACGGCAACAACCTGCACGTAGGCTGGGAGACACCATGAAGCCCCGGATCGACGCGATCACCCTGGTGGTGGCCCTGGTGGCCATCGGGTTCGGAGTGACCGCCTGCTACATCGCCAACCTCGGCTGGGTGAATCCCATCCTGCTGCAAGGCGGCCTGGCCCTGATTCTCATTTTTTCCGGCGCAATCGGCCTCCTGGCCGTGCGTCCCCCCAAGAAACGAAAGGAAATCCGATGACCCTCACCCGTTCTGACGACGACAAGTGGATCGCAGGTGTCTGCGGCGGCCTCGCCCAGGCGTTCGGCATCGAGTCGCAGTGGATCCGACTGGGCTTCGCGCTCTTCGCGATCTTCGGCGGCGCCAGTGTCGCCATCTACATCGTGCTCTGGATCGTCATGCCCCGCTCCGGCGGCGGCACGATCGCCCAGGACGCGATCAAGAAGGGCAAGGACTGGTACGACGAGAACCAGAAGCCGAAGGACACCCTCTGACCCTCGCCTGACGCGACGCCCCCCCCCGACGCTTTTCACCGAACGTCCCAGCCACGAACACCGTGGCTGGGACGTTTGCTTTGCCGACGGCCGGGTCGAGCACCTCAACGAGCGTCGTGGGCCGACGGCCTCACTCCCACTCGATGGTGCCCGGGGGCTTGCTGGTGATGTCGACCACCACGCGGTTGATGCCCTCGCATTCGTTGGTGATCCGGGTGGAGATCTTCGCGAGCAGCTCGTTGGGCAGCTTGGCCCAGTCGGCGGTCATGGCGTCGTCTGACGTGACCGGGCGCAGCACGACGGGATGCCCGTAGGTGCGGCCGTCGCCCTGCACGCCGACGGAGCGCACGTCGGCGAGCAGCACCACCGGGAACTGCCAGATGTCGCGCTCCAGGTTGGACTTCGCCAACTCCTCGCGGGCGATCGCGTCGGCCCGGCGGAGCAGGTCGAGGCGCTCCTGGGTGACCTCTCCGATGATCCGGATGCCCAGCCCCGGGCCGGGGAACGGATGACGCCACACCATGGCCTCGGGCAGCCCCAGTTGGAGGCCGACCGCGCGCACCTCGTCCTTGAACATGTTGCGCAACGGTTCGATCAGGGTGAATTGAAGGTCTTCGGGCAGGCCGCCGACGTTGTGGTGGCTCTTGATGTTGGCCGTCCCCTCGCCGCCGCCCGACTCCACCACGTCGGGGTAGAGCGTGCCCTGGACGAGGAAGTCGATGCCGCGCTCGCCGGCCAGCTGGGCGGCGGTGGCCTCGAAGGTGCGGATGAACTCGCGGCCGATGATCTTGCGCTTGGTCTCGGGGTCGGTGACCCCTGCCAGGGCGTTCAGGAAGCGCTCCCGCTCGTCGGCGACGATGAGATCGACACCCGTGACGTCGACGAAGTCGGTCTTGACCTGCTCGGCCTCGCCCTGACGCAACAGGCCGTGGTCGACGAAGACGCAGGTGAGCTGAGAGCCGACGGCCCGCTGCACGAGCGCGGCGGCCACGGCCGAGTCGACGCCGCCCGACAGCGCGCAGAGCACGCGACGGTCGCCCACCGTGTCCTGGATCTTCTCGATGGCCTCGCTGACCATGTTCTCGGCCGTCCAGTTCCGGCGCAGCCCCGCGATGTCGTACAGGAAGTGCTCCAGCACCTGCTGGCCGCGCTGGGTGTGCAGCACCTCGGGATGCCACTGCACGCCGGCCAGCTTCTTGTCCGCGCTCTCGAATGCGGCGACGGGGGCGCCGGCGGTGCGGGCGAGCACCTTGAAGCCGGCGGGCGCCTTGGAGACCGAGTCGCCGTGGCTCATCCACACGTTGAGCGTGTTGGGCAGCGCGCACAGCAGCGTGCCGGGGCTGGAGATCGACAGCGTCGTGCGGCCGTACTCGCGCAGGCCCGTCTCCGTGACGGTGCCGCCGAGGGCCTGCGTCATCGCCTGGAAGCCGTAGCAGATGCCGAAGACCGGGATGCCGCTGTCGAACAGCGCCGGGTCCACCTTCGGCGCCCCTTCGGCGTACACCGACGCCGGGCCGCCCGACAAGATGATCGCCGCCGGTTTCATCGCCACGATCTCCTCGACACTCAGCCGGGAACTGACGATCTCCGAATAGATCTGCGCCTCGCGCACCCGCCGGGCGATCAGTTGGGCGTACTGCGCGCCGAAGTCGACCACCAGAACGCGGTCATGATGAGCACTCATGGGCGGCAGTCTAGTGCGATCTCCGCGGGACCACCCATCCGTCCCCCGCCGACGCCAGCGCTGAGTCCGGAACGCCAGCGATATGGCAAGACGCCAGCCGTGTACGGCTGGCGTCTTGCCATATCGCTGGCGTCAAGACCACACGCCGGCGTTCCGTCGGAACGCTGGCGTCGAGCGGGCTTGTCGTGAGATCAGTCGACGAGGCCCTCGAAGAGCACGGTGGACAGGTAGCGCTCGCCGAAGTCGGGGACGATCACGACGATGGTCTTGCCGGCGTTCTCGGGGCGGGCAGCCACCTCGGCGGCGGCCGAGAGGGCGGCACCGGACGAGATGCCCACGAGCAGGCCCTCCTCCTTGGCGGCGCGGCGGGCGAACTCGACGGCCTGGTCGATGTTGCGGGGCAGCACCTCGTCGATCACGCTGCGGTCGAGGATCTCGGGGATGAAGTTCGCCCCGATGCCCTGGATCTTGTGCGGGCCGGGGGCGTTGCCGGACAGGATGGCGGACTCCTGCGGCTCCACGGCGACGACCTTGACGTTGGGGTTGCGCTCCTTGAGCACCTGGCCCACGCCGGAGATGGTGCCGCCGGTGCCGATGCCCGCGACGAAGATGTCGACGTTGCCGTCGGTGTCCGCCCAGATCTCCTCGGCGGTGGTGTCGCGGTGGACCTTCAGGTTGGCCGGGTTGGCGAACTGGCGGGCCAGGATGCCCCCGCGCTCGGCGGCCACCTCCTCAGCCTTCGCGACGGCGCCCTTCATGCCGGCGGGGCCGGGGGTGAGTACCAGCTCGGCGCCGTAGGCGCGCAGCAGCGCGCGACGCTCCAGCGACATGGTCTCCGGCATGGTCAGCACGACGTTGTAGCCGCGCGCCGCGCCCACCAGGGCCAGCGCGATACCGGTGTTGCCCGAGGTGCCCTCGACGATGGTGCCGCCCGGCTTCAGCTCGCCGGACGCCTCCGCGGCGTCGATGATGGCGGCGCCGATGCGGTCCTTGACCGAGTTGGCGGGGTTGTAGAACTCCAGCTTGGCCACGACGTTCGCGTTGTCGCCGGCGATGCGGTTGAGCTTGACGAGGGGGGTGCGGCCGATGACGGCCGTAACGTCCGAGTAGATGGTCATGTCACGGCCAACCTCCGCCTCCCGGCGATTATTCCCACTCCCGCCGGATTCGCTGTCAGCGAATCACAGGGAAGCACCGCGCTGTCAGCGAATCACTGGGAAGCACCGCGCTGTCAGCGAATCACAGGGAAGCACCGCGCTGTCAGCGAATCACCGGGAGGTGTTGACGCTCGCCTCCGACGCAGACATGGCTTAGCCGTTCGTTTTTCCACCGACTTCGGTGGAAAAACGAACGGTTAAGGCCAGGAGCGCTGGCTAGCTAGTGCGCGTCGTCCTCCCGGATGCGCACGGGCGTGACCAGCACCGGGTTCTCCACCACGCGCAGGGGGCCGACGAGCTCCACCCGGGCGGCGAGCGGCTGGGTGGCGCTGTCCGGACCGGCGGACAGCCTGATCCATCCCGGCTCCACGATCCGCTGCAGCCCGATCCCGGTGAACGCGGTCCGGTCGGCGTGTACCTCGAAGTCGACCTCCGCGCGCGCTCCCGCGGCCAGCGGCACCCGGGCGTAGCCGACGAGGGCGCGCACCGGCCTGGTGACCTGGGCCACCTCGTCGCTGAGATAGAGCTGGACCACCTCGACGCCGTCTCGTCGCCCGGTGTTGGCCACCCGGACGGTGACCGTCACCACCCCGTCGGTGGCGAGGCGCTCGGCGTCGACGGTCAGGCGCTCGTAGGCGAAGCTGGTGTAGCTCAGCCCGTGGCCGAAGGGGTGGAGCGGCCGCGGGTCGAGGTTGGAGATCCCCTCGGAGTCCTGGCCCAGCGGCGGCGCCAGGTAGGTGTGGGGCTGGCCGCCTGGGGTCCGCGGGATGCCGACCGGGAGCCGCCCGGAGGGATTCACGTCGCCGCTCAGGACGGCGGCGATCGCCGCGCCTCCCTCCTCCCCCGGCAGGAAGGCCTGCACGACGGCGGCGCATCGCTCGGCGATCCCGCCGAGGGCGTAGGGCCGGCCGGTCACCAGGACGAGGACGACGGGGGTCCCTGTCGCGAGGACCGCCTCGGCCAGCTCCGCCTGACGGCCCGGCAGGGCGAGATCGGCGGCGTCGCAGCCCTCCCCGGAGGTGCCGCGCCCGAAGAGCGCGGCGATGTCCCCCAGGGCCAGCACCACGAGATCCGCCTGCGCGGCGGCGCTGACGGCCCGCGCGATCCCCTCGTCGTCGCCGTCGAGGAACCCCGTGCCCGCCTCGTGGCCGATCTCCGCGCCCGGCAGCGCGCTCTTGAGGGCCGCGTGCAGGCTCGGCACGTCGATGCCCAGGTCGGTGGGATCGGACTTCACCAGCACATGATTCGGGAAGGAGTAGCACCCCAGGAAGGAACGCGCCTGGTCGGCGGTGGGGCCGATCAGCGCGATCCGCCGACGAGCGATCGGGTCGAGCGGCAGCGTGCCGTCGTTGGACAGCAGCACGATCGACTCCTCGGCCAGCCGGCGCGCCAGCGCGCGGTTGCGCGGCGGATCCAGGTCGATCTCCTCCCCCGGCACCCGGGGCCCCGGCCGCCAGCCCGCATCCAGCAGGCCCAGCTCGGCCTTCTGGGCGAGGACGCGGCACACCGCCCGGGCGACGAGGCCCTCCTCCAGCTCGCCCGACGCGACGAGGCCCTCGAGACGGGCGAACGCGTCGGCATCCGGCAGCTCCACGTCGAGGCCCGCCCGCAGCGCCGCCGCCCCGGAGGCCGCACGGTCGGCCGTCACGCGGTGCATCAGGTCGAGGAAGGCGATCGCCCAGTAGTCGGACACGACCGTGCCCGTGAATCCCCACCGGTCGCGCAGCACGCCGGTCAGCAGCTCGACGGACGCCGCCGCGGGCAGCCCGTCGATGTCGGAGTAGGAGTTCATCACCGAGCGGGCGCCCCCCACCCGCACCGCCATCTCGAAGGGCAGGAGCAGGACGTCGGCGAACTCCCGGGGGCCGACGGAGACCGGCGCATGGTTGCGGCCCGCCTTCGACGCCGGGTAGCCGGCGAAGTGCTTGAGCGTCGCGACGATGCCCGCGCTCTGCAGCCCCTGGACGTAGGCGGAACCGAGCATCCCCACCAGGTAGGGGTCCTCGCCGATGGACTCCTCCACCCGTCCCCAGCGGTAGTCGCGCACCACGTCCAGCAGCGGGGCCAGGCCCTGGTGTACCCCCAGAGCCGCGAGGTCCGATCCGATGGCCGCGGCCATCTCGCGCACCAGGTCGTCGTCGAAGCTCGCCCCCCAGGCGATGGGCGCCGGATAGACGGTGGCCCGGTAGGCCGTCACGCCGGTCAGGCACTCCTCGTGGGCGATGGCGGGGATGCCGAAGCGCGAGGCCCCGGCCACCCGCGCCTGGACCTCGGCGAGCCTCGCGGCCCCCTCCGCGGGCTCGACCGGCGCCGTGCCGAACACCCGGGTCAACTGCCCGAGCCCGTGGCGAATGGCCTGGTCGAAGGGCCGCCGGGCCTGGTCGAAGGCGTGCTGGAGCGGTGCGACGTCGCCCTCGCCCTCCTCATCGAGCGGGCGATCCCAGAAGGATCCGAGCTGCGCCAGCTTCTCCCGCAGGGTGAGATGGGCCAACAGCGCCTCCGCCCGGTCCTGGGGGGAGGCCTGCGGGTCCTGCCATGGCTTGCCGGAGTGGAACACCGGGATCTCCTTACGTGGTTGTTCGTGGGGTGAGTCGGAGGCTACTTGCCGAAGCCGGCGGTCAGGCCGGAGACCAGCTGTCGGCGGCCGACGATGTAGGCGGCCAGCAGCGGGAGGATGGAGAGGACGACCGCCGCCAGGACGGCGGGAACGTTCATCGTGAACTCGCCCTGGAACGACCAGAGCGACAGCGGGATCACCCGGGAGTGCGCCGACTGGGTGAGCACCAGCGGGAACAGGAAGCCGTTCCACACCTGGAGGGCGACATAGATGCCGACGGTGACGATCGCCGGGCGCGACAGCGGTAGGACGAGCGACCACAGCATCCGCAGCTGGCCCGCGCCGTCGACCGTCATCGACTCGAAGAGCTCACCGGGAACGTCGCGGAGGAAGTTGGTCAGGATCATCACCGACAGCGGGATCGAGAAGGCGATTGACGGCAGGATCAGCGCCCACAGGGTGTCGTACAGGCCGAGCTGGACGATCAGGTAGTAGACGGGGATGATCGTCGCCTGGATCGGGATGGCGATGCCGAGCAGGAAGAGCCGGAAGATCCCGCGCACGGCAGGGCTGGGGTTGCGCACCACGACGTAGGCCGCCATGAGCGAGACCGCCAGGATCACCGCGACGGACACGCCGGTCACCACCACGGAGTTGCCGAAGTAGCGCAGGAAGTCGTTCTCGAGGACCTGCCGGTAGGCATCGAGGGTGGGGTTGCGGGGGAAGGCCAGTGGGTTCTCGGTGAAGTAGTCGGTCCGCGGGCGCAGCGACGTGACGAAGATGAAGTAGATCGGCAGGATGATGATGCCCAGCCAGAGGAAGCCGCCGAGCCCGCCGAGGACGTTGGGGCGCGTGATTCCCGAGAACCGTTTCGTTCCGGACGACATGGTCACATCCCCTCCATCTGGCTTTCCATCTTGTTCGCCCCGGAGAGCTTGTTGAGCACGAGCGAGACCGTGAGCCCCACCGCCACCAGGAACACGCCGACGACGCTCGCCCCGCCCATGTCGTAGGAGCGGAAGCCGAGCAGGTACATGTGCAGGGGCAGGATGCGCGTCGCGTTGCCGGGGCCGCCGCCGGTCAGCACGAAGATCAGGTCGAAGTAGGTCAGCGAGCCGACGATGATCAGCGTCGACGACGTGATGATCGTGTATTTGAGCTGCGGAATGGTGATGAGGAAGAACTGCTGGAGGGTCGACGCCCGGTCCAGGCGCGCGGCCTCGTACAGCGAGGTCGGGATCTGCCGCACGCCCGCCTGATACAGCAGCGAGTGGAACGGGACGAAGCACCAGGCGATCACGAAGAGCACCACCCACAGCGCGAGGTCGGGGTCGCCCAGCCAGTCCTGCGCGAGCCACGGCAGCCCGAGCGCGGCGCCGACGCCGAAGTTCGGGTCGAGGAGGGACTTGAAGGCGATGCCTACCGCGGCGGCCGAGAAGAGCAGGGGGAAGAAGTACAGCACGGAGAGCACGGCGCGGTAGCGCTGGCGTCCCGCCATGAACACCCCGAGGAGCAGCGACACGGGCGCCTGGATGAGCCAGGAGAACACCGTGACCTTGACCGTGAGATAAAAGGCGTTGTGGACGACCGGATCGGCGACGGCGCGCCTCCAGTTGTCCAGGCCCGTCCAGGACGGGGAAGCCAGTCCGTCCCACGTCATGAAGGACAGCACGAGCACCCCGAGCAGCGGCACGATCGCGAAGAGCCCGAACAGCGCGAGCGCGGGGGCGGCGAGCCACACGGAGGGGCCGCGCCGGCGTCGCGGCCGGTTCTCGCGCGCGGGGGCGGGGTGCGTGGGGGCGGTGCGCGCGGGGGCAGGGCGCACGTCGGCGCCCTGCCCCTCAGTCGGCGTGATGGTGGTCACCGGGTCAGCCCAGGGTCGCGTTCATGGCGTCGACGAACTGCTCCGGGGTGCTCTGGCCGAGGAAGATCGACGACAGGTTGTCCAGGAGGGCCTGCCCCTGGTCGGCGGGCAGCGCCTGGTCCCAGGAGAGCTGGAAGTGCGACGCGTCGCGCACCATCGAGTAGACGAAGCCGAGGAACTCCGGGTTGTCGGCCGCGGCGATCTCGTCCTCGATGCCGATGACGGGCGGGACGGCGCCGACGGAGAGCAGGTCGTCGACCATCGCGTCGGAGTAGATCTCGGCGGCGAGGTAGCCGGTGGCGGTCTTCTGCGCGGCCTCCGGGGCGGCGGCGGAGACCGACCAGAAGTTGGCGGGGTTGCCCACGATGTTCGACGCGTCCCCGGCGCCGCCCTCGACCGCCGGGAAGTTGGCGAAGCCGAGGTCGCCGGCCGCCACGAAGTCGGCGGCGTTGTTCAGGAAGTCGGGGAACACCCAGGCGCCCTGGAGGATCATCGCGGCCTTGCCGGTGTGGACGAGGGCGGTGTCGGCGCCGCCATCGGCGGCGACCGACCCGAAGGCGTCGCCGAAGGCTCCCGCGTCGACCAGCTCCTGGATCTTGGTGAGCGCCTCGGTGATCGCGGGATCGGACCAGGCGCCGGGCTCGCCGTCGAGGATCCGCTGGAACACCTCGGGGCCGCCGATCCGGTCGGTCAGGTACTGGATGTACATCAGCTCGGGCCACTTCGACTGGCCGGCCAGGGCGATCGGCGTGACGCCCGCGGCCTTCAGCTTCTCGACGGCCACGAGCAGTTCGTCGTAGGTGGCCGGGACGCCGTCGACGCCCGCGCTGCGCAGGACCTCCAAGTTGGAGAACAGCACGGCGGGTTGGCTCTGGTTGTTCGGCACCGCGTAGGTCTTGCCGTCGATCTGGCCGTTGGCCAGCACGGAGGGCAGCACCTTGTCCTGGAGCGCCGCCACGTCGGCGGTGATGTCGACCACGGAGCCGTTGGCGACGTAGTCGGCCAGCGTGCCGCCGGCCCAGGAGAAGATCAGGTTGGGGGCGTTGCCGGAGCCGACGGCGGTGCGGATCTTCTCCTTGAACGCGTCGTTGGCGAACCACTCGGCGGTCACCGTGGCGTCGGGATTGGCCTGGTTCCAGCGGTCGAAGGAGGCGCGGAAGGCCTCCTCCGAGCCGCCGGTCAGCGCCCAGGCCGTGGCGCCGGCGCCGGAGGCGTCGTCGTTCGGGGCGCCGGGCTGGGTTCCGCCGCAGGCGGTGAGCCCGATGGCCAGGAGGCCGGCGACGGCCGCCGCCCAGGCCCTCTTGATGTGACGTCGTGACATGTGTTTCCCTCTCGCTTCGTTGAGATGAGTGCTGCGGATGGGATCGAGCCCGGAAAGGCTGCGAAATCTTTCTCGCATCTGTTGTATAGCTATCGTTGTTCGCGGGAACATTGAGCGTCAACCACACGGGATGAGTTGGAAAAACTTTCGCTGATCTTCTTCCTTCTGCCGCCCCTGCCGGATAGACTCCGGCCATGTCCGTGAGCCCCCCACCGGAGCAGTGGGAATCCCCGAAGCCGTCCACCGGCCCTCGCCCCGCGCCCGCCGCCGGCGGGCAGCGCACGACGCTGGCCGCCGTCGCGAAGGCGGCCGGAACCTCCATCCCCACCGTGTCGAAGGTGATCAACGGGCGCACGGGGGTCAGCCCGGAGACCCGGGCGGCGGTCGAGGCGGCGATCGCGGACCTCGGCTACGTCAGCTTGGGTGAGCGGCAGAGCTCGATCTACGCGGCCCAGGAGATGAGCGTCGAGCTCGTCGTCGACCCGAACGATGTGTCCAACCCCTACCTCTCGCTCTTCCTCGGCGGCGCGCTGGAGGCGGCCACCGCGCTCAGCGTCGCCCTGGTGCTCCGCGACCTCCGCAGCGGGCCCGCCACGGACGCGGTCTCCTGGGCCCGGCGGCTGGCGGGCTCGGGCAGGGCCGGCGTGATCGAGGTCACCAGCGCCTTCTCCCCCGCCCGCGAGAAGGCGGTCAAGCGCGCGGGGCTGGCGATGGTCCTCGTCGATCCCATCGATCTCCCCCGGCTCGCGACGCCGTCGATCGGAGCGACCAACTGGGCCGGCGCCTACTCCGCGACGCAGCACCTGATCGAGCTGGGACACCGCCGGATCGACTACATCGGCGGCCAGGAGGGGGCGCATTGCGACGTCGTGCGCGCCCACGGCTGGGCCGCGGCGATGTCGGAGGCGGGGCTCGACGCGGATGTGGCGAGCGTGCCGCGCCACTCCTACACCTTCGAGCACGGGCTCGCCGTCGCGACCCGCCTGCTCGCCGGGCCGGACCGGCCCACGGCGATCTTCGCCGGCAGCGACACGATCGCTGCGGGCGTCCTCGAGGCGGCGCGCCGGCAGGGCCTCAGCGTGCCGCGGGACCTCAGCGTCGTCGGGTTCGACGACACGCTGCTGGCGCAGATGAGCACGCCCCCGCTGACGACGGTCCATCAGCCCATCGCCGACATCGGCCGGGCGTCGGTGTCGACGATCGTGCGCCTCGCCCGGGGCGAGTCGCTGCGCACCAAGCGAGTAGAACTGTCGACCCACCTCGTCGTGCGCGACTCGACCGCGCCGCCCCACTCCGAGGAGTGAGACGGCGCGGTCGGGTTGTCAGGACCGTCCGTCGATCAGCCGCAGGTCGTCGCGGGGACGGCGGCCGTCAGCACGGCCTCGGTCCCGTCGGCGGTGAGCGTGACGCTCACCTCTCCGGCCGGCATGGTCGCGGACCGCACGGTGAAGGCCGTGGAGGTGGTGGTGCCGGGCGCGAGCGCACCGAGCTGCTTGTTGCCGTAGGCGCTGCCGATGGTCGCGTCGATACTCCGGGAGTCGGTGTTCTTCACGCTCACCGCGACGGCGATCTTGCCGGCCACGCAGCGCGTGGTAGCGGTGACCTCGGCGGTGGGGGCCGGGTCGGCGGTGGCGAGTGTGACCAGTTGCCAGTCCTGCGAACCATCCGTGGCTGCGAGCTGGTTGGTCACCGTCGCCCCCTCCGCGCCGCCCGTGGCGTACAGCTGCGCGTTGCCCTTCGGGCGCAGGCGGTAGTACCCGTCGCCGGTCGCGACCAGCGTCCACAGCTTGTCGGCGCCGCCGTCGTCGACCCACTGCGCCAGCACCCCGCCGGCGGCGGTGTTGTTCTGCCAGATCCCGAGGGCGCGCCCGCCCGACTTGTTGAGCAGGGTCACCTCGGCACCGCGGGACACGAGGTGCCAGTACTGGGTATCGGGGTTCGTGGCGGAGCCCGCCGTCTCGGTGTAGACGCGCTTGCCGGAGCGGTCGCCGTCCTGGCTCGCGCCGCCGGTGCCCAGCACGAGCCCGGTCTTGCGGTTCACCAACTGGTAGTAGGCGCCGACGGAGTTGCCCACGTCGACCTGGCCATGGGTGATCGGCGAGCCGCCCCAGCTGCCACGCAGGACGACGATCCGGCCGGTCTGAGGCACGTAGGTGAGGTTGCGGCTGTAGCCCTGGGCGACCGGCGTGCGATAGCGGGTCCAGGCCCCGGTGCTGGACCCGGACTCGTTGACGAAGATGTCGCCGCCGTTGGAGCCCTGATCGTTGTTGAACGCGATGCGCCAGGTGCCGTCGGCGTTGGGGATGGTGATCAGCACGGGCGAGCCGGCCGTGTGGAAGGCGGTGCCGTTGGTGTCGCGCAGGGTCACGTTGGGCGCGTCCCAGAACCGCAGCGGATCGTCGGAGAGGCGCGCCTTGCCCTGCTCGTAGGTGAGCAGCCACTTGCCGTCGGTGGTGGGCACGACGGTGGTCATGCCGGGGCGTCCACTGGACGCGCTTCCCGCGACGCGGTCGGCCACATCGAGAACCGGCTCGGACCAGGTGGACGACGAGAGGCCGTCCCAGGTCTTGTGCGCCAGGATCTGCGCGACCGGATCGTGCGCGGTGTCGTTGGCCGGGTCGAGCGTCAGCACCCCGGTGTGGGCGTCGTAGCCGGAGTACTCGTTCTCATCGGAGTAGTAAGCCACCAGTTGGCCCTCGTAGACCATCAGGTACGGCTCCCACACGGGATCCACCTGCTGATAGGTGTTCTCCGTCGCGAACAGCGCGCCGTAAGAGCCCTCCCAGCCGCCCTCGACGATGATGTTGAGCAGCTCCCAGCTCTCGCCCACGCCGTCGGTCGACGCGTAGAGGGCGATCGCGACGTCCTTGCGGTCGCCGTCGCGAGTCGGCATCCAGTTCGGGTTCGCGGCCCGCTGCTCCTTGAAGTAGGGATCGTCGCCCGAGACGACGCTGGCCAGCAGCAAGGTGCCGGCGCTCAGGTCGCCGACGTTCTCGGTGAGCGTGTAGAGGTACGGGTTGGTCCAGTTGCTGGTCCACTTCGCGAACTGCGCCGCGCGCGGGGTGCCTGCGGTGGCGTCGGCCGGGGACGGCAGGTCGCCGAGCTTCTGCCAGGTGTTGCCGTAGTCGTCGCTCTTGTACAGCGGCATCGTCTGTCCCACCGGGTCGCCGAAACTGCGCTCGAAGGCCGCCACGAGGCGGCCGCTCGGAAGCTGCGCCGCCTTCGGGTACAGCACCGAGTTCGCCTTGTTCGCCGTCGCCAGCTCCGCGGCGGTCGGCGCCCAGATCGTGCCCGCTGCACCGGTGTAGTCGTCGACGTAGTCGATCGGTTCCTCCCCCGCGGCAAAGGCCATGGTCGCTCCCGTCATCAGCAGCGCGGCCACCGTCGCCGCCGCCGTCGTTCTTCTCCTGGCCAGTTTCCCACGCGTCATCGCGCCTCCATTCCTTCGCCCGCCGTCGTCGGCGGGATTCCTCCGGCGATGTCCGCTGGATCGGATCGCCAACGAAACAGAAACGAAATTTATCGTGCTGTTCGTCTTCTTCGAAGGTACGATGACGCCTGTGCAGCCGCAATATGCGAGGGCTGTTTGGAAAATATTTCGCGTCGGGTTACTCGCCGGCGGAGCGGCGACCTTCCTCGCGGGCGGCGGCCAACATGGCGTCGAGGCGGCGACGCGAGCGACGGCGACCACCGAGCACGGCGACGCCGATCAGGGCGACGCCCAGGAGGACGATCAAGTGGGGCCAGGGAATCGCCCAGACCGCGACCTCGACGACGACCGGGTCGAGCGTCGTGACGGTGCCGTCCATCGTCACGGCCTCGGGGGTGAGCGAGATGGTGATCGGCACGCGGAAGAGCGGCCAGACCCCCTTCACCGTGGACACGAGGGGGCGCTCGTCGCCGGGCAGCAGCTCCTGGCGGATCTCGCCGTCGGCGGGAAAGATGGCCTCCTCGCCCCCGGCCGACGTGGTACCGCGCGCGATGAGACGGGTGTTGCCGTCGTTGATGACCTCGAAGGAGACGGTCGCGGAGCCGGGGCGCAGCGGATTCCAGGACAGCGCATAACTGGCCTCCGTCACGGTGACCGACGCCAGGGGCGTGATCTCGCCGGTGACCCGCGTGAGCACCCGGAAGCCCACCCGGCTCTCGACGCCGAGGCTGGTTCCGTCCTCGGCGGACTGGACGTCGAGGACGGAGGCCGTGATGCCGGCGGCGTGGTCGCCCGGCTCCGCCTGCTCCGGCACCGTCACAGTGAAGGGCACCACCGCGACCTCACCGGCCGGGATGGTGACCGATTCCGGCAGCGAGATCCAGGTGCCGGAGTCCACCGACTCCTTCTCCGAGGTCAGCATGTCGAAGCGGCCGTTGCGGTTGAAGAAGCCGTCGGCGGCATTGAGGGAGAACGTGATCTCCTTGTCGCTGAGGTTGCCCACCGCGAAGTAGTCCTGGACCTGCTCCCCCGGATCGAGGGTGTGCTCGACGGCGAGACGGTCGTCGGAGCCCTCCGGGTTGGCCGGGGAGACGGTCCAGCGGATGGGCGACTCCTCCTCGTCGTCGGCGAAGGCCGAGAGCGCGGGCGCGAACAGGGCGGCGGAGAGCGCGATCATCGCGGCCAGCAGCAGCGCGAGCGGCGTGCGGCGCCGCGGGGAGGAGCCCTGGAGGGACGAGCCCCGCAGGAATGAGCGCAGTCCAGACATTTTCCGTCCCGAAAAGATGAGGGTCTTGGCCGCGGAACCGCGGCCAAGACCAGATTAACAATGAGATGTGCCGATCAGTACTCGATCTCCCAGAGGCTGAGCGTGACCAGCGCCGTGTAGACGCCGGGCTCCACGTCCGAGGAGGTCTTGAGGAAAAGATCGGCGGTTGCGTCCCAGGAGTGCCCCAGGTGCGCCCAGCCGGAGTTGATGGTTCCCACCAGGAGTTCGTCGCTGACCAACCCCTGGTTGTTGCCGGTATGGCTGGGCGGATCCAGCACCGTGAGCACCTCGTCGCCCGCGTTGACCTGTCCGAAGCTGGCGCTCAGCAACTCCGGACGCCAGCCGAACTGCGAGGCCGGAATCTCGGCAGCTCCGTCCGAGACGAAGTCGGACGACTGGCCGACGACGTACCAGTAGACGCCGTGGGGCGCCTGCTCGCGGTCGTCGGTCACGGTGGCGGTGGGCAAGGTGCCATCGAACTGCCGCTGCCCCGGCTCACTGGGGGGGACCTCAGTGAGGTTGGTGGAGGGCGCCGCCACCGTCAAGGTGAGGGCCCCCTCCTGGGCGCGCGGGGCGATGTCGACGGTGATGTCTACCTGGTCGCTCTCAAGAGGGGATGCTGTCGCCAGACCGGCCACGCCGGCGACCATGCAGCCGCCGGCGAGACTCACGAGGGCGCGAGCAAGGTTTCCCTTCATCGCCGTCCTCTCCCTTCTCGATGTGACCCGCTCCCGATCAGAGCGCGTCCTCCCAGAGGGTCAGGGTCAAGGTGGCGGTGTAGGCACCCGGGGTGACGTCACCGGGGGTCTTCAGGACCAGTCCGGCGTTGGCGGTCCAGGAGCCGTTGGCGGCCTGGGCGTCAGCCGAATCGAGGGCCATGGCGAGCAGTTCCTCACCCTCCAGGCCGACGTTGTTCGGGGGGGTGTCCAGGACGGTGTCGACGACGTCGCCCTCCATGACCTCGCCGTTGCCGGCGGTGACCAGGTTGGGCGCCCAGCCCAGGTTGCCGGCGGTGAGTTCGTTCGACGCGCCGGTGAAGTCGGAGGACTGACCGGTGACGTACCAGAACACGCCGGCGGGAACGGCATCGCGGTCGTCCTCGACGGTCACGTTGGGCAGGGTGCCCGTGAACTCGCGCACGGCGTCAGTGGGGTCGGACACCTCGGTGAGGGAGGTCGAGGCGGCGGCCACCGTCATCGTCAGATCGCCCTGCGTCGGGGCCGCGGCGATGTTGACGTTGATCAGGACGTCATCGGTGTCACCCGGCGCCGCCATGGCAACACCGGCGACACCGACGAGAAGGCAGCCACCCAGGGCGCCAACGACGGACCGCGCAAGAAGGCCTCGCTTGTTCATTGCTGTTTCTCCGTTTCTCGGCCGGCGCTTATCCGTGCCGAATAGTTCGCCGATCGGACCGTCCGGTCGGCGAGTACCCGCGAGTGCGGTAACGGGTGCAACGACACCCGGCGGCTGGAGGGCCGTGGGAAGACTGCCACTGTGAGCATGTTGCACCTTTGCTTGTTTTCTAGACCCTGCGATGGATCGTGGGCTCGCCTCTGATGTTAGCGCGTTCTGTTAGCGAGAACAAGTACCCAGCCCGTTTTTTTCTCAGAAACGGGCCAGTTTTCTCTCAGAAAACGGCCGGTGGCCGGCGCTGCGAGAGCAGCGCCGGCCACCGGCATCAGGGATCCCCAGGGGATCAGGAACAGGTCGCCGCGGGGATCGGAGCGGTCACCTCGGAGGTCACCGACTCCCCCTCCACCGTGGCGCTCGCCGTCACGGTGATCAGGCCGCCCGAGGGGATCGTGGCCTGCCGCGTCGAGAAGGCCGCCGAGGCGGTCTTGCCTTCGGCCAGCGCCGCGATCGTCTTGGAGCCGTACGGAGAGGTCACCGTGACGTCCACGGGGAACTCGCTGCCGTTGGTCACCGACGGCGCCACGACGAGCTTGCCGGCCACGCACCGCGTCGCGACCACCGCGGACACGTCGATCTCCGGAGCCGGCGTTGCCGTGCCGCGGACGATCTCGATCCGGTAGGTCACCGAGGTCTGGTGATCCTGGGCCACCGAGCGCAGCGTCAGCACGGTCGGGGCCTCGCCCGCGGCCAGGGCCACCGTGCGCGGCAGGGTGTCGTCGATCAGCACGTCGCCGTGGTAGACGAGGCCGCTGGGCGTCGCCGGGTCGGCGTCGAAGCTCGCCGACGTGGCACCCTCGGGCACCGTGACGGTGTAGTCGTGGACACCCGGGGTCAGCGCGGGGGCGAGCGTGCCGCCCTCGAACGTCAGCCCGGACAGCTCGGCAGCCGCCGAGTAGGTGGTCTGCGACCGGGTGTACACCCCGAAGACGCCACCGACGGTGGTGCTGCCGGTGCTCTGGAAGCGCACGGTCACCACGGGGATCTTCTGGCCCTCGTCGTCCAGCACGTAGTTGCCGTTCTGGTCGCGCTTATAGCTGTCCTTCGCGGCGATGCCGTCGATGATGGCCTGCGGGATCGCGTCGTACTGGATGTAGAAGGAGGTCGCGCCCTGAGCGTTGGTGACGACCTCGGTCTTCAGCAGCACGTCGTTGAGGTAGACGCCGAAGGTCCGCCCGTTGTCGCCACCGTAGTAGCGCACGCCGAGGTAGTTGGTCGGCAGGCTGGGATCGACGATCATCTCGTACTGGAACCAAGAACCGGCCGCCGCAGGGGCATGGCGGAAGCTCTGCCCCTGGAAGACGCCCACGGTCGAGTTGTTGAACTTGTAGTTCTTGTCGGCCTCGCTGTTGTTGTTGTCGAACGAGATGAGCGAGTCGATCGTCGTCTCGTCGGTGCGCAGCTGCTGCTTGCCCTTGAGGATCAGCGCCTGAGCCTCGGCCGAATCCGGCTGGACCAGGTTCATGTAGAGCGCGTAGCGGGCGTTGTACAGCGAGTAGTACGGCTGGAAGGTGAGCTGAGCCGCCGCGGGATCGACCCCGTGCAGCTTGAAGCGCATCGTCTCCATGCCGTTGAGGTTCTGGCCGTTGCTGATCCGCTCCAGGTTGGCGGAGATGTTCGCCTTCCACGCGGCAGTGGTGTCGTTGACGACCACGTTGTTATTCAGCGACTTGTCGGCCTGGCTCATCCGCACCAGCACGCCGGCGGTGTAGGAGGCCTCGACGTTGGTGCGGCTGAGCTCGGTGGCGAGCACGACCGGGCCGTAGGTGAAGGCGACCCAGTTCGGGTTCTCGGTGTTGTCGTCGACGGCGACCTCCGCGGGCAGGGTGTAGACCAGCTCGTCGCCGTCCTCCACCTCCAGCACGATGTAGCCGGCGACGGTGAGCGCCGCGACGTCCTGGCTCACGCCGTTGACCGTCAGGGTGGGGGTACCCGCGACCCACGAGGGGATGCGCAGCCGCAGCGTCGTGCCGTCGGGCAGGGTGGTGCCGTCGAGGGCCTCCACCGAGTAGGTGACGGTCTCCTCGTTCGGGACGTCGGCCTCCTGGGTCAGCTTCAGGTTCTGCGCCTCGGAGGTCAGCACCGAGGAGCGGAACATGTTGACGTAGACCGAGTTGCCCTTGCGGAAGTAGATCGAGTCGCCGAGCTTGGTGAAGCTCTCGGTGGCGGTGCCGTGATCGCACCAGAACTCGTCCTCCGGGCGGCCGAAGACCTTGGCGTAGCCGGCGGTCATGGGCTGGAAGTAGGTCATCATGCCGGTCTCGGGGTTCTGCGAGGCCAGGATCGTGTTGATGTAGGTGTGCTCGTAGTAGTCGGCGTACTTCACGTCCGGGTTGACCCGGAACAGCGCCTTGGTGAGCTTGAGCATGTTGTACTCGTTGCAGCCCTCGACGGTGGAGTTCTCGCCGTAGCCGGTGGTGGCGCCGGTCGTCGCTCGCGCGTACAGGGTGTTCGCCCCATGGAAGTGCTCAGACTGGCTGTTGCCGCCGTTGACGTAGGTGTGATCGTTGATCACGATCTGCCAGAAGTTCTCGGCCGCCGTGCGGTACATCTCCAGGTTGGCCTTCTCGGCCGTGGTGAGGGTGGCGTAGAGGTGCGGGTTGTCGGTGAACACCTCGTAGCGCTTCAGGGCGCCGACCAGCTTCGGGATGGTGGTGTTGGCGTGCTTGCCGTTCAGCACGTCGGTGCCATTGGCGAGCTGCTGGAAGAGGGTGGTCTCGTCGAAGTACTCGGCCGCCCGCTTGTGGTCGGGGTTCTCCGTGATGCTGTACAGGTTGTACAGCGCCTCGTTCATGCCGCCGTACTCGGTGTTCAGGATCGAGGCCGGGTTGGACTGGGCACCGGCCCAGTTCTTCACCCAGGTGCCGAAGCCGCTGGCGACCTTCAGGGCATCCTGGGAGACGTCCTCGGGCGCGTAGGTGTAGGCGTCGATGAGGCCCGCCAGCACCTTGTGCAGGTTGTAGAACGGCACCAGCAGGCCGCCACCACCGCTGGGCAGAACGCTGATCGAGAACGGCGAGACGTAGCCCGCGTTGCTCGGGTTGTTCGCGGCGTAGGCCGTCTGGGCCGCGTCGAGGCCCTCGACGGCGGTGGTGAGCTTGGCCAGCAGCTGGGCCTTGATCGTGGCGTCGGTCTCGGTGGCGTAGGCCTGCGAGAGCGCCGAGATGTAGTGCCCGAAGAAGTGGCCCGAGAAGCGGGTCCCGCTCAGGCGTTCCCAGCCGCCGTAGGCGGGGGTCGTCGACGCGATGCCGGCCTGATCGTAGAAGCCCCGGAGGAACTTCTCCGGGTCGAGGCTGAGCAGGTAGGCCACCATCTTGTCGTTGCTGTTGACCAGGTACGGATCCTCCAGCAGCACCTCGCTGAGGTTGGTCGACTCGAGGTAGATCGAGGTGGAGGCGCCGGCCGGCGGCACCGAGACCTCGAAGGTCTTGGTGACCGGGGTCGAGGAGCCGTAGGTACCGGTGGCGGTGAGGGTCACCGTCGCCGCGGAACCGGTGGGTCGGGTCACGGTGGCGTTCGCGCCGGCGACGGCGATCACGGCCGGGTCCGACGACGCCCAGCTCACCTGCACGCCGCCGATGGTCTGTGTGGTCAGCGCGAAGTCGACCGTCGCGGTGCCCGGCACCGACAGCGCGTCCAGCGCGCTCTGGGCGACCGAGGAGGGGTTGAAGGCCGGGTTGTTGCTCTGGGTGAGGCTGATCACGTCGTCGATCGTAGCGACGCCGTTGTACAACGCGTAGTCGTCCATGAGGCCGTTGGCGTGGGCGCCGTTGTACTGCGGGCCGTTGTAGCCGAGGGTCTTGACGCTGGTGCTCTCGGAGCCCAGCACGCCAGTCGCTGCGCCGGTGGCCTGGTACTTGATCGTGGAGATCTGGCGCACGCCGTTGCGGTAGAAGGCGACGTTCTTGGTGGCCTTGTCGTAGGTCACCACGACGTGGGTCCACTGGCCGGCCGGGAAGAAGGCGTCGCGCGACCCCTCCACCGCCACCTTGTAGGGCTGGCCGGTGGACGGGCCGATGGACAGCGCGAGCGGCGTGTTGGCGTTCTCGGCGGTGAGATACCAGCCGTCGGAGTTGTAGGCCACCTTGCTCCAGGCGAAGACCTGCTCGCCGGTCATGGCGGCGTTGGGGTTGTACCAGAACGACACGGTGAGGTCGGCCGGCTGCAGGGCCGCCGAGGTGCCGAGGTTGATGGCGTTGCTTCCGTTGAAGTTGAACGCCTGGCCGTCGAGGCCCGTGCCGTAGGCGGCGGCGCCCTTCTGCATGGTCTTGGCCGTGCCCTGGACGGAGTCGGTCAGGTTGCCGTCGAAGCGCAGGTCGAGCACCTTGCCCGAGTCGATCGACAGCCCGCCCGGCGGGGCGGCGTGGGCGGGGACCACGGCGACGAGGCCCGCGATCATCGCGGTGGCGGCGGCGACGGCCACCCCGCTCAACATTCGTTTCATGCCTTCTTCCTCATTTCTACTGATACGTCCTTGTCCGGTTCTCTTCATATTTCTTCGGTCGTACTTCTTCGGGTGGGCCCTCAGCCGCAGTTCGCCGCGGCGAAGGCGACATCGGCGACGTAGGGCTGGCCGCCGGCGACGGGCGCCGAGACCTGGAGCTCGCCGGCCGGGATCGAGACCTGGCGCGTCGTGAAGGCGGCGGAGGCGGTCGCCCCCGCGCCCAGCGACAGGGTCTTCGAGCCGTACGGGGAGGTCACCGACGCCGTGGTGGTGGCATCGCCCTGGTTGGTCACGCTCACGGCCTGGACGACCTTGCCGGCGACGCACCGGGTGACGGCCGAGACGGTGACCGGCGGCTCCTGCCCCTCACCCGCGACGACGACGGTGACGCTCACCGTGCGGTTGGCGGGCGCGACCTCCTGGTCGGCGGTCAGGGTGAGGTCGATCATGCCGTTGGCCCGCACGTTGACGCCCTTGAACCAGCTGTTGCGGTCGGGATCGAACAGGCCGCCCGCGGCATTGCCGGTGTGCTGCTCCGGGTAGGGGCGCGCGTGGTAGGCCAGCACGATGTTGCCGTGCTCGTCGATCGCGAACGAGTTGTGGCCCGGCCCGGCGTGGCCCTCGCCGCCGATCCGGCCGTCGAACGTGTCGTTGGCGATGAGCACCGGGTAGGACACCTTGGTCCAGCTCGCCGGGTTCTGCAGGTCGGCGTCGGCGGCCGCCCGCATCAGGCCCAGCGTGTAGTACTTGTCGACGGTGGCGCCCGAGTAGGTGATGTAGATGTAGCCGTCGTGCTCGAACATGTACGGCGCCTCGATGATCGCCTGGTCCGAGCCCTCGTTGGTGTCCGACGGGGTCGGCGCCTGCTTGCCGTACTCCCACGGCTGGGTGATCGAGTAGATCTCGGTCAGGGGGCCGTCGAGCAGCGGCGTCACGCCGTCGCCCTTGGCCACCTTGCCGATCCACAGCTTGGCGCTACGCGGCATGATCCAGTAGCCCTGGGTGGTGCCGTTCTCCTCGCGCTCGAAGTAGGACACGTCGAAGGCGGCGCCCTCGAGGATGGTGGGCTGCCCCCAGTTCTCCGGGTCGACGAGGCCGCCGGCCTGCAGCGCCTCCTCCGAGCCGGTGAACGGGATCAGCACGGTGTTGTCGCACCAGTCGCCGTTGGCGGAGTAGCCCCAGTTCATGCCCGCGATGATCCACCAGCGGCCGTTGATCTTGTGGAACTCCTGCGCCCAGATGTAGGCGCCCCAGCCGTAGAAGGTGTTGGGGTACTGAGACTCCAGGCCCGGGGTGCCGGCGTCGGGATCGATGACGATCTGCTCCTCGGCCGCGGCCAAGCCTTCGATGGTGGTGGCCCGCTTGAGGCCGATCTTCCGGTACGAGTTGGCGCTGGTGAGCTGGTCGTTCGGCGCGTCGGAGGGGACGGCGTAGTGCGAGCCGGTGAGGTACCAGTAGCCGTCGTCCTCGTTGAAGAACAGGTGCGGATCGGCCCGCGCGTCGTTGACCATCTGCTGGGTGACCTGCTGGACGGCGCCCTGGATCTCGAAGGTGCCGGGCTGCGAGGTGTCCACCTCGGCGAGCTGGTCCTCGTCCCAGACGACGGGCATGTCCTTGGTGGAGCCGTCGTTGTACTGCATCGTCACGGTGCCCGGCAGGTCGCCGGCCGACAGTGCGGAGCCGGTGGCCACCTCCACCGGGGAGGGGGCGACGACGCCGGTGTTGCGCAGGTCGACGTAGTAGCGGTAGAGCGCGTCGTACTCATCCGCTGACAGGGCGAAGGTGCTGGCCTCGTTCTGAGCGGCGAAGGCGGGGATCCCCGCGACGCCCAGCACGCGGGCGTCGGCGGCGGTCGCGGCCGACGGGGTGGCCTGCGCCGTCAGCGCGGAGAGCGTCGCGACGCGCCCCTCACCGGTGGCGATGTCCTTCCAGAACACCTTGTAGGCCTGCGTGGCCGCGTCGTAGACGATGCGGGGATCGCTCACGATCGAGCCGTCGGTGGTGACCTTCACGGTGCGCTGGTTGCGGAAGGTGACGCCGTCGGGGCTGTCCCACACGTAGACCGAGTCGGTGGCGTTGTTCTGCGCGGCCACCGCGCCCAGCTTCCCGTCGGCGAAGCGCAGCAGCGTGGGCGAACCCATCTGGGCGTTCGGGTTGGCCGACTGGGTGCCGTTCCACGTGACGTAGAGGATGGGCTGGGAGCGGTTGAGCGCCTCCCAGGCCTCGTCGCCTGCGGCGCGAGCGGACAGGTGCAGCGCATCGGCGCGGCGGTCGTCGTTGTAGGCGAGCGGATCGTCCTTGACGCCGCCGGTGGTGGTCACCTTCTTGACATAGGTGGCGACCTCTCCCCCCGCGTCGAGGATCTGGACGGCGGCAGAGATCGGCTCGGCGATGCCGTCGATGGTGGCGGTGACGGTCGCCGAGACCGGCCCGTCGCCGGCCGCGGGAAGGGTGACGCTCCCGTCGGCGGCGACGCGCGACGCGCCGGGGCCGGTGGCCGACCAGGTGACGGCGTGGCCCAGCACGCTGGAGGGAAGGTCGCCGGTGATCCGGGACGGGATCGCCAGCGCCGCCACCGGATCGGCGGTCGCGCCGGGGACGCCCAGCTCGGCGCCGCTGAGCGCCCGCGAGTAGACCTTCAGGTTGTCCAACTGACCGGAGAAGTACTCGCCGCCACTGCCCCAGTTCGCCTTGCCCACCTGGAACACGCCGCCGCCGGCGGTGAGGATCTCGGTGAGGGTCTTGCCCGCGGTGTTGACGCCCACGAGCTGCTGGTTGACGTAGAGCCTCGCGGTCTGGCCGGAGACCACCAGGTCGACGTGCTTCCACTGGGTGTTGGTCGCCGTGTAGACGATGTTGCCCGCGCTGTTGCGCGTGCCGTAGTTGTCGTAGCGCTCGACGGTGATGCCCGTGGTCTTGTCCAGGAAGCCCAGGTAGTGCTCCTGCTGGAAGGTCTGGGTGGCCGCGGACCTCGCCGCGAACACCGACCATCCCGTGTTGCCAGAGGCGTTGGGCAAGCTGTCATAGGAGATGGTCACCTCGTTCAGGCCCGCCAGCAGCGGCGTCCCGTCCTGCTTGGTGACGTCCAGCCAGAACCCCGAGCCGAGCACGGCCGCCTTCCCCGTGGGACCGTCGGCGAGGGTTGCCGTGCCCTTGGTGGTGGCGAGGGCGGCGCCACCGTCGAAGGTGGCGCCCGCCTGCTCGAAATCGAAGGAGGCGATCAGGCCGGGGGGATCCGACGGGTCGTCATCGGCATGTGCCGGCGCCGCCAATCCGGTGCCCAGCATGGTCAGGGCCGCCAGTCCGGCGACGACCCGTGTTCGGTTTCCCATGGTCAGATCTCTCTCTTTCGTCCGCGTCGGTGCGGCGTCGGTGGTGCTGGATTCGGGTCAGCCGCAGGTGCGCGCGGCGTAGGTGGCGATGATCTCCGCGCCCGAGGCGTCGGTGACGGTGGCCTGCCCCGCGGGCACCGAGACCTGCCGGGAACTGAACGCTGCCGAGGTGCCGGAGCCGACGGTGACGGCCTTGGAGCCGAAGTCGGACGCGATGGTGGCGGAGCCTCCGTCACCATCCGGGGACAGGACCCGGACGGCGAGGACGACCTTGCCGGCCACGCAGCGGGTCTCGGCGGTGACCTGAAGCCCCGAGGTGACCTCGACGGTGGCGGTCACCGGCATCCGGGAGGCGTCCTGCGCCACGCCGGCGACGGTGAAGCTGCCGGGAGCCGCGTACTGCGCCGGATCGATCTCGTCCCACACGACGGCGACGGTGGCCACCGAGGCGTCCGCCTTGGTCAGCGTCGCGTCCGGCAGCACCGGAGCCACGCCCGCACGGGTGCTCACCACGATGGGCGCCACCTCGTCGACCGCGATCGCCGGCGCGTAGGCCTCGAGCACGCTCTGGTACTCGGCGCGGGTCACCGGGATGACCGTGCCGTGACGCGGCTTGCCGCCGTCGCTGTTCTGCGGCAGGTTCGCGCGCAGGATGTGCCCGAGGGGCTGCCAGGAGTTGCCGTCGGCAATCGCGTTCGAGCCGAACGGGATGTAGTGGTTCGGGCCGCCGTGGTAGCTCGGCTGATCGATGAAAAGGAACCAGTCGAACCCGTTGACGTCGCCGGGGTTGGCCGGGAAGATGCTGGGACCCTCGCCGCTGTGGAACGTCTTGCCGGGCTCGCCGTTGGGCAGGCCGGAGGCGATCTGCTCCTTGATCAGCGTCCACTGGTCGGCAGGACCGGAGGTGCCCGGCAGCGAGCCGGTGATCGTCGCCAGCAGGTTCGTCGACTTCTCGTGACGGATCGTCATCGACGCCTCGTCCTTGGTGAACCGATGGTAGGTGTCCCCCACCTTCGCGACGGTGGAGTCGATCATGCCGCGCCCCGTCCCGCGCTGGACGTCGATCCAGATCTGCGGATCCGAGAAGGTGACGAAGTCGTCCGTCGTGACGTAGATCATCCGGTTGTAGGTCACCGCGTTGCGGGTGGTCGGGTTGGGGTTGTCGTAGAGGTTCGAGGCCCAGAACACCACGTAGGTGTCGAGCTCATCGTCCCAGTACGCCTCCGGCGCCCAAGTGTTGCCCGCGTACTGCGAGGACACGATGACGTGGCGCTGCTGCGACCAGTTCACCAGGTCGTCGGACTCCCAGATCTCGATGGCGCGCGAGCCCCGGCGCTGGGCCGTGTCGAACCCGCCGCTCAGGCCGGCGATCTTCAGGTCGGTGGCGAGCATGAAGAACCGGTCGCCCTCGCGGGAGCGGATGATGAACGGATCGCGCAGGCCCATGGTGCCCAGCTCCGAGGTGAAGACCGGCTCGCCGCCGTTCAGCGTGTTCCAGCGCAGCGCGTCGTCGCCCTGGGAGGCGGCCAGGCTGACCCGCTCGGCGCCCGCGCCCTCTCCGGTGAAGAACGCCCAGACGTAGGCCTCGGGGTCGTCGGTCTCGCCGGGCAGCGGCTGGATCGTGACGGTGAACGTGCGCGTCAGCACCGCATTGCCGTGCTGCGCCGCGCCGGTGAAGGTGACCTGGACGGGATCGGAGCCGGCCGGGGGACGGACCAGCTCGACGGTGGCGGAGCTGTCGTTGACGCCGTCGCGCCAGCTGGCGTTCTCGGTCTCGCTCATCTGCCACTCGATCGTGGACCCGAAGGCGCCCGTGGTGGGCAGCGAGAAGTTGGTCCGGACATTGTCCGGGTCGACCGGGCCGGCGGCATCCAGATCGAGCTGCACCGCGCGGGCGGAGTACTCGGCGGCCACCTGGGCCGGGGTGAGAGCGCCGTCGTAGATGGCGAAGTCGTCGATGTCGCCGGACCAGCCGGTATCGGGGTAGGTGGAGCGACCGAGGTAGCCCAGCAGCGGGGCGTTGAAGAACCCGGTGTACTGGGCGAGCGCGCCCTGCCAGATCTGCACGCCGTTGACGTAGACGGTCATCTGCTGGTTGGCGCGGTCGATGACGGTGGTGTACTGGGCCAACTCCACCTGGGCGAGAATGCCCGCGGTGGGGGTGGGCGTGGCGCCGGCGCCGATCTCGGTGTTCCACGGGGCGCTGGGGTTGCTGGTGTTGGTGACCACCGACTTGACGTAGCCGCCCGGGTTGCTGGGGTTGAGCAGCCAGTACCGGCCGGAGTAGCTCTGCCCGGAGGCGACCGGCGCGCCGAGGAACGCCGCGGCCGTGTTGGCCGCGCCCGAGCGGCTGTTCAGCCAGACGGAGACCGTCAGCTTGTCCTTGCCCGTCAGCGTGCCGGTGGGGAACTCCGCATAGGGCGCCGCGGCGGCGGTGCCGCCGGGAAGCCGGAGCACGCCGTCGGTCACCTGGGCTCCCGACCGGAACAGCGTCGCGTCCTGGCCGTGGCCGCTCACGTCCGGGATCACGGTGCCCGAGGCGCTATCGAAGGTGTAGTGGATGAGCTTGTCCGGTCCATCGTCGGCCATGGCGCTCTGCGGCAGGGAGACCCCCACCGCGACCAGCGCGGCAGTCGCTCCGACCGCCACGCTGCGCAGCAACTTGTTCATCTTCATCGCGCGTCTCCTCGTGCTCCGTCGAGGCTCGACGACGCTCCGGCAAGCGGCCGGACGCGTGAGAGTGTGAGCAATACGGTGTGAGCATTTCTGTCCAGCATGGGTTCCTCTTCGTCGAGCCGCTCTCTCGAGCTGTTGGCCGGCACACCACCCAAGGTGTTACCGCTATCACCTCAGATAAATGTTACCTGTGTAACAAAGAATGTCAACACCCAGCTGACACGGAGGTCTTGACAACGGAGTCAGCGTCGGTTGGGGGAGGAGCGACACTGTCGGGAACGAGCGTCATTCGCGGAAGAGGGGCGGCGCCACGCTGTTCGCGTGGCACCGCCCCTCCCTGTCAGAGGACGACAGCCCTGGATCAGCCGCAGCTCACTGCAGCATAGGCAGCCTCAACCGGCGAACCATCCGCCGCCTGCGCCGTCGCGACCCCCGCCGGAATCGACGCGGCCCGCGTGCTGAACGCCTGCGAGACGCTCTTGCCCGCAGCCAGCTGACTCACCGTCTTCGAGCCATACGGGGTGGTCACCGTCGCATCGACCGGCTCAGAGCCCTCGTTGGTCACCGTCGTGGCCAGCACCACCTTGCCGGCGACGCAGCGCGTCGCGGCCTGGACGGAGACCGTGGCCGAGGCCTGCTCCTCGACGGAGACGACGCCCGAGGTCAGCGGCACGGTGCGCGCCGCCGCGGTACCCGCGTTGTTGTGTACGCCGGAGGTGGACTCCCCGACCGCGACGACGGTGAGCTCGCTGCCCGCATCAGCACTCGTGACCGTGTAGCTCTCGCCGACGGCACCGCCGATGGGCTGCCCGTCGCGCTGCCACTGCCACTCGACGCCCTGCCAGGTGGCGTTGAACTCCGCGGTGAGCGTCGCGCCCACTTCCGCGGCCCCGACGATCGACACCTCGGGGGTGCGCTCCGCGGGCACGCCCTCGAAGGTGACCGGGATCCGGTTGATCAGCGGCACGGCCCCGGCTGCGACCTCAGCGGCAGTGGGCTCCGTGTAGGTGAGGCGAGCGATGCGCGTCTCGCGCTTGTTGCCAGTCGCGATCTGCAGGCCATTCTCCTGATCGACGAGGCGCGGGCGCATCTCGTCGGTCAGGAACGAGTGATACACGGCATACCAGTCGTCGGTGCCCGGCACCTGGAGGATCGAGTGGTGCGCGGTGCCCAGGATGCCCTTGGCATCATCACGGTTCAGGATCTCCCCACGATAGGTCCAGGGGCCGGCCATGCTGGTGGCCGTCGCATAAGCAACCCGGTAGTTGGGCGAGTTCGTGTCGTCCACCGAGTAGGTGAAGTAATAGGTCCGCTGCCCCAGGTACTCGCGCGACGTGATGTAGGCGCCCTCACGGAAACCGGTGATGCCCTGGGTGAACAACGTCCCCGGCTTCCAACCGCGCATGTCGTCGTTCAACTCGGCATAGCGGATGCCGCTCTGCCCCCAGGCGACGTACCACTTCCCGGTCGCCGGGTCCCGGAAGATCGCCGGATCGATGCTGTCGGTCACCTGCGCGTTGGTCAACTGGAAGCCGCCGTCCGGACGGTCCGAGACCGCCACGTTGCTCTGCCCGTCACCCGAGAAGTACAGGTAATACAAGCCATCGCGCTTGGCCATCGCCGGTGCCCAGGCCTTCTTGGTACGGCTCGGCAGAATCGAGCTGTCCGGTGTGCCATCGAGGTTTTGGTCGCGCAGGTTCACCACGACGCCCTTGTCCACCCACGTCACCAGATCCTCGGACTCGAAGGCGTGGATCGTCCAGCCACCCCACTGGGAATGCCCGTCGGTGGTGGGATAGATGTAGTACTTGCCACCGTCGGCGAACACCTCCGGGTCGGCGAAGAACTTCATGCCCATCACACCCGTGGCATCGGTCTGCCCGGGGATGCGGATGGGCATGACCAGGGTGCTCACCCGCACCTCGTAGTCGACGGTGGAACCGTTCTCCTTGGTCAGGACCAGCTGGACCGGCTCCGAGTAATCGGTCACCGCGGCCGGCGACCCGCCGTCGACGGTGGTCAGCGTCTCTCCGGTGTAAGTCAGGAAATCGAAGCTGAGGTTGCTCTCGTCGGTGAGTGCGCCGGTGGCGCCACCGCCGTTGGCCCAGTAGTCGAGGGTCACGTTCAGGATCTTCTTGGATCCCTCGGTGGTCGTGCTCTGGGCGAGGATCTGCTCGGTGTCCTCGATCTGGATCACGCCCGAACCCAGCATGTCCGCCCGGCTGAGCGCCTTGTCCCAGATCTGGATGTCGTCGAAGGCACCGTCGAAGTACGCATCGCCACTGTAGAAGGAACGGCCCAGGTAGGCCTTCAGATCGGTGCCGAGTTCGGTCATCGTGGTGGCCACGTTCGTCGTGCTCGAGACCGGCTGACCGTCGAGGTAGATCACGATCTCCTGCGGGGAGACGGTCAGGGTGAGGTTGTGCCAGGCATTCTGGATCGAGCTCGCCAGCGACGCCGTCGTGCCGGACTCGTTCTGGTAGGAGTTCTTGGTGATGGCCGCGTACAGGTTCTGGTAGCGGGTGCGCAGGAAGAGGTAGCGGGTGTTGTCCTGGCCGACCGCGAAGGTGAAGAAGTTGCCGTTCGAGGTGCGGTTCTTGTAGTTCATCGAGAGGGTGAACTCGTCCATGCCGTCGAACATGCCCTCGGGGAACGCCGCGTGCTGCGTACCGCCGCGCGTCGACAGCGCCCTGCTGCCCACCGGCTTGTCGCCGTAGCTCTCGACCGCCGCGCCGCCCGCGAGGGTGAGATCGTTCCCGTTGCCGGTCACATCACGGGTGGTGCCGTCCTCGAAGTCGTAGGCCGCGATCAGCGCGGGCTCATCGTCATCGGCGAAGGCCGGGGCTCCCGCCCCGAGGGTCAAACCGCCCGCGACGACGGCCGCGGCGGTGAATACGGCAGCGAGACGCCGCCTTCGATTCGATCGGGCGAGACTGTGCTCCATGTTTGTTCTCCTATGCCGCGCCATGCACCGGAATCGGCCACGGTCAGGGCTCCCTTGCTCCTGCAGGACGCGCCCGGACAAGACGGACGTTCCCTGAATGTTAGCGCCAACAGCATTCATAAACAATCCCCTTCGACCGCTGGATGCCCCTTCTCGAAGCACTCACGCCACACGACGCTCCTTGAGGATGACGCCCGTTGAGGCGCGGAGCGGAGCGGAGACGCTTCGAAGCGAGCGTCCGGCAGCCGAAGAACAGTCTGTCTCCAGGGTCGCGGACGGATAAGTGCGGCCAGAATCGGATTCTGCGGATATAGGGGCTCCAAAACGCGTCTGGCCGCACTTATCCGTCAGATCCACCCGCAGGGACCCACCCGAGACTGCCTTTCGTCCGCCGGGCAGGAGCGTCAGGGGGCGTGTACGCGAGAGGGGCGGCGCCACGCGTTTCGCGTGACACCGCCCCTCTCCAATCTCAGGACGAAAGCCCTGGATCAGCCGCAATTCGCCGCCGGGTAAGCAGCCTCAACCGGCACACCATCGACAGCCTGCGCCGTCGCGACCCCAGCCGGGATCGAGACCTGACGCGTCGTGAACGCCGCCGACACCGTACGACCCGACCCGATCTCCGAGACCGCCTTGCTGCCGAAGGACGAACCGAGCGTCGCCGCCACCGGGGCATCGCCGGTGTTGGTGGCCGACACCGCCAGCACCACCTTGCCCGCCACGCAGCGCGTGGTCGCCGACACGGTCAGCGCCACGGGCTCTTCGACGTCGGGGTCCTCACCCACGCCGGCGAAGTGGTACATCACGCGGGCGTACTCCTTCTCCGTGATCGGGATGATGCCGCCGTGACGCTTCTTCAGCGGGCCGAGGTTGATGTCGGTGCGCTTGGCCCAGTCGGACGAGGACGTCGACGCGAGGTTCGTCGTGGTGAACGGCATGTAGCCCGCCCCGACGCCGTAGCGGTCGGCGAACAGGCCGTAGAGCTCCTCCACGCCGCCCTTGTCGTCGTCGTTGAAGCGGAACAGCTCCGGACCCTCCAGGCAGCCGCCGGTGAAGTTGTTGCCGCCCGCGCAGTCGCCGCTGCCGTTCAGGATCGACTGCAGCGTGCCGACGAGCACCCACTCGTCCTCGGAGCCCGAGACCTTCGCGGTGGCCGACACCGACGGGGTCTCGATCTTCTTCGACTTCTCGATGGTGATCTCGCCGTCGCCGGAGGCCCGGTAGTACCAGTCGCCCGACTTGATCATCGTGGTGTCGATGATCGAGTGGCTGCGGTCGATCCAGTTGATCGGATCGGTGAAGGTCACGAAGTCGCGCGTCGTGGACAGGTAGACGTCCACGCTGTCGCCGAGCTGGGTGTTGCCATCGGCACGCGTCGCCCAGAAGACGTAGTACTGCTGGGTCGCCTCATCCCAGAACGCCTCCGGCGCCCACGCCATGCCGGCGTTCGGGATCTTGCTGGCGACGTCCGGGAAGCGCGGCGCGCTCCAGTTCACCAGGTCGGTGGACTCCCAGACGACGAGCTTCTTGGAGCCGGTCGTCGTGGCCTGCGCCGAACCCCAGCCACCGCGGTGGTAGATGCTGAGGTCGGTGGCGATCAGGTAGAAGCGGTCGCCCTCGCCGGAGCGCACGACGTGCGGGTCGCGCACGCCGCCGTCGCCCTGGCTGCGGTCGACCGACAGCACCGGATTGCCGCTGGTGCGGGTATCGGTCCAGTTCATCACGTCGCGGCTGGTGGCGAAGTAGATCTGCTCGTCGGAGGCCTGGCCCTCGGTGCCGGTGAAGTGGGCGAACAGGTAGTCGGTGGTCGTCGGCATGACGTACGCCTTGCGGACCGTCACGACGATGTCGCGGGTGGCGACCGCACCATTGAAGGTGGCGGTCACCGTCAGCGTGACCTGACGGTCGGCATTGGCGGGACGGGTCACCACGCCGGGGGCGAGATCCCCGGCCGGATCGGTGTCGACGATCGCCTCGTCGCTCGACGACCAGGACAGCGCGGAACCGAACCGCGAGCCGACCTCGGGCAGCGTGATGCTGGCGCGCACGTCGTCGACGTAGGCCAGCGCGACCAGATCGGCGTCGCGCTGGGCGCGATCCTGATCGCTGGGGTTGCGCAGCACGGTCACGTCGAAGGTGCGGGTGGCGGTGCTGCCGCGCACGTTGGCGGTGGCGGTGAGGGTCTCCTGGGTGTCCTCGACGGGAAGCGTGACGGTGCCGTCGGGCGCGATGATGCCCGCGGGCTGCGCCGTCCAGCTGACGCCGCCCCACGTCGGGAGCACCATGTTGTCGTCGATGGCCGACAGGTCCTGCGAGTTGGCCGCGGCAAGGTCGATGCTCGCGACGGTCTCCGGCGCGGCCTGGGCCGCGTCCTCGCCCGCGATGTCGGCTAGGTCGTCGGAGGACAGGGCCTCGGAGTACACGCGGAAGGACGAGATGGCGCCCCGGTGCAGGGCGTCTGCGGTGTAGGCGCTCTTGCCGATGAAGTTGAACGTGTGGGTGGTCAGATCGCTGAGGTGGGTGTTGGAGTCGGCCTTCTGGGCCACCAGAGCGCCGTCGATGTAGAGGCGCAGCGTAGAGGTGGTCCCGCCTGCGTTCTTCTCGATGGTGGCGGCGATCGACTGCCACTTTCCGGCGACCAGAGGGGTCGTCGAGGTAGCGGTCTGCTCACCGTTCCAGTTGGTCTTGCTGATGCTCAGGCGCGGGGTGACGGGCTGGATGAAAAACTGGCCGGTCGAGGCGTTGCCGGAGCCGCCGATGTTCCACAGGAACTGCGCGCCGGTGAGCGCGTCGGGGTTCGACTCGACGACGATCGTCGCGGCCGAATGGCCGGCGAGCAAGCCGTCGGGCAGCTTGACGTGGTTGGCGCCGTTGAAGCGCATGAACCCGTTGCTCCAGGCCTCGCCGCCCAGGACGGTGCCGTTCTGGCCGTTGCCGCTGATGTCGGTCAGCACGGTGCCGGAGGTCTGCGAGAAGTCGTACTCCGCGAGACGCAGGGCGTCAGGGCCGCTGGCGTCGGTGCGCGCGGGCACCGTCAGCGCGTAGACCTTCTGCTTGCCCCGGTAGCTGAGGGTCAGGGACACCTGGGCGTCGCTCTGGCCC
This sequence comes from Arachnia sp., assembly GCA_035326505.1. GTDB lineage: Bacteria > Actinomycetota > Actinomycetes > Propionibacteriales > Propionibacteriaceae > Arachnia. The sequence goes on along the minus strand of DAOLFC010000017.1, from coordinate 1,505 downwards.
ACGGCGGGACGCGTGACCACACCGTCGGCGGTGAGCGCGGTCTGGCCCGCCGGCACCGACCACTGGATGCCGTTGCCGGTGGTCAGCGCCAGATTGCTGCCCACGGTCGAGCCGCTGGTGAAGGAGTGGCGGGCCGCCAGCTGGTCGATCGCGAACTGGGCGTTGGCATCGGCGAACGCGGTGGCATCCGCGGCGCCGACCGCGTCGGACAGGACGTAGAGGTCGCGGTAGGAGCCCAGGATGTTGATGGGGCTCTTGTCGCGGCCGATCCGGATCACCTGGCTGCCGACCTCATCGGCGCCGATGCCGTCGGCGGCCGTCTCGCCGGCCAGGGCACCATCGACGTAGACGGAGAACTTGCCGCCCGTGCCGCCGTCGAGGCTGACGACAACGTTGTGCCAGGCGTCGGCGGCCGGGGCCGGGAAGGTGATGGTCTTCGCCGCGGCGCCGTTCTGGTACAGCACGGCGGCCGAGGTGCCGGCGGAGTAGTAGGGATGCACGACCACGCTGTTCTGCGCGTAGTCGGTGCGGCCGCCGTAGGTCAGCACGGAGCTGATGGCGCTGGTGGCGCGCGGCTGGGCCGAGGGCAGCATGAAGTCGAGCGACAGCGAGAGCGTGTCGCCGGTGATCTTCGACGATGCCGGGGTGTTGCCGGCGATGTGGTCGTTGTGCGGCCTCATGCCGAGGTCGACGTGGGTGGCCGTGAAGGTGCCGGCATCGCCGCCGATGGACTCGCTCGGATGAAGCAGGTCCGAGCGCACCGTCGTGCTGTTGAAGGGGAAATGCGCCACCGGCGTGGCCGCGTTGGCCGCCGAGGGCGTCGTGGCGATCACGGCTCCGAGGAGGGAGGCCCCGGCCAGGCCGGCGATCAGCCGCCGTAGCCTCCGGGTTTTGGGAATGGATGACATCGTCGTTCTCCAGGTTTTGTTTCCGGGTACAAGGCTGGGATTCCGCGAGGAGGTGAGGGAGAAAGCCTCCTCGCGGAATCCCTGGATCGGTGGGAGATCCCGCGGATAGGAGAGTCCTACCCGCGGGATCCGCGAACTACTGGCAGCTCGCCGTGGCGAACGAGACCGTCGACGAGGACGTGACCTCGCCGGCCGTCGCCGTCACCTCGATCTCGCCAGCGGGGACGGTGACGAGCCTCGTGGTGAAGGCTGCCGATGCCGTCTTGGCGGCGGCGAGGCCCGCGAAGGTCCTCGTGCCGTAGGGGGTGGCCACCGTGACATCGACGGGGGTGTCCTCGCCGTTGGTGGCCGAGACCGCCAGCACCACCTTGCCCGCGACGCAGCGCGTCGTCGACGTGACGGTGACGTCCAGATCCTCCGCCGGGCTGGTCAGGGGATGCGCGGGGACGCTCTCCAGGGTCGGGGTCACGGTCTGGAAGAGGCCGTTCGCGCCGATCGGCAGCCGGTCGATGGTGGTCTCGCGGTTGGTGCCGTTGCCGTTGGGAATCGCGAACCGGTGGTAGGCGATGTACCAGTCATCCGTGCCCGGCACGTTGA
>DAOLFC010000147.1:0-8309 GCA_035326505.1 Arachnia sp. | reverse complement strand
TGAGGCGGCCGGGCAGGAGCGGACCCCACCCGTAACACCACGAACCCAACCACCGTCACCCGACCCCCACGACCCAACCGCCAACGAACCGAGCCCCACGACCCGACCACCACGAACCCAAGCCCCACGACCACCAGGCATCTGCTATGTTCTAACAAAGTGGCTGCTGTCTCTCGGGGTCGAGGGCGCGCGGAGGAAAGGACACGTCATGGGTGTGCGCGGGTTAGGCGTAGGAGTGATCAGCCTGGGGTGGATGGGCCGGCTGCACGCTCGGGGCTATCGCGGAATCCGGGAGCGGTTCCCGGAACTGGGCGCCGACGTCCGTCTGGTGAGCGGCTGTGATTCGGCGGAGTCGGTTCGCGAGGCGGCCGTGACGGAGATGGGATTCGCGCGCGCGGTCGCCGACTACCGCAAGCTGATCGCCGACCCGGAGGTCGACGTCGTCTCGATCTGCTCGCCCAACTTTCTGCATCGCGAGATGGCGCTCGCCGCGGCGGCGGCCGGCAAGCCGTTCTGGATCGAGAAGCCCATGGGCGTCGACGCCGCGGAGTCCCGGGATATCGCCCAGGCCGCCCTCGAGGCCGGGCTCATCACCGCCGTCGGCTTCAACTATCGGCATGCGCCCGCCATCGAGAAGGCCCGCGAGCTGATCCGCGGCGGGCGTCTCGGTCGGATCCACAACGTGCGCTGCTGGCTGATCGCCGACTACGCCAGCTCCCCGGACGGACCGCTGACCTGGCGCCATCGTCGTTCGACCGGCGGCTCCGGCGTCGTCGGCGACCTGATGAGCCACGGCGTCGACCTCGTGCAGTACCTCGTGGGCCGCGTCGAATCCGTCACCTCCGCCACGGGCCAGTTCATCGCGGAGCGCCCCGTCCCCCTCAAGGCCGGCGTCGGGCATTCCGGCTACGAGCTGTCCGACGAGCGGGCTGCCGTGGAGAACGAGGACTGGGTCGCCGTCCTGGCGCGTCTCCGCGGCGGCGTGATGGCCAGCTTCGAGGCGAGCCGGGTGGCGGTCGGGCCGCGCGCCGAGTACGTCGTCGAGGTGTACGGGAGCGACGGTTCGCTGCGCTGGAACTTCGAGCGGATGAACGAGCTGCAGGTGTGCCTGGGGCGCGACGGCGAGTTCCCCGGCTATACCCGGGTGATGGCGGGCGCCGACTTCCCCGGCTTCAGCGCCTTTCAGCCCAGCCCCGGCACCTCGATGGGGTACGACGATCTGAAGACGATCGAGGCCGCGCAGTTCGTCGAGTCGGTGCTCACCGGCACCCAGCTCGCCCCCTCGGCGTCGGACTGCTGGGCGGCGGCCGAGGTGGACGAGGCGGCGATGCGCTCCGCCGCCGACGGACGGTGGCATGACGTGCTCGAGGTCGGCGGGCTGGTCACCTACGACGACTGATCGCTCGACGGGCGGCGGGCCGGCGGATGCGAGGTGTTCTTCCTCGCACCCGCCGGCCCTTTTTCAGATGCCGCGGGGTATTGACAGGGCGGGGCGTCGCGCATAAAGTTCTTCTAGATCCATCTAGTAGAACCTTCTAGTGCCTATCACTAGGGGTTTGACACCGCACAGGTGGAACAATCGAAGACGTGGAGCCCATGTGGGGAGGCGGTTCGCCGACGGGCTCGACGACGCGGCAGGTCCGGGAACATCGCGCGGGTATGCGACGCCCGGGGATGGGAAGGGCCGGTCGCGGATCCCCGCGCTCCTTGTGATCGGTGCTCCCCCGGCCGCCGGCCGGGGGAGTGCCGCGTCCCCCGGCAGCGGCGGCGAGAGAGGACCGTGACGAGAGGGGCAGGGCGAGAGGGATCAGGGGCGTCGCGGCGGGGCGGTGGTGGCGCGCAGGGTGAGCGTGGTGGGGATGACCTGGATCCGCTCCTCGACGGGGCGGCCGAACATCCGGTCGATCGCGCGCCGGGTGGCGGCCTGCGCCAACGCGTCGATGTCCTGGCGGATCGTGGTGAGCTGCCGGTAGGAGACCTGGGCGATCTCCGAGTCGTCGAAGCCCACCAGCGAGACGTCCTCGGGGATGCGCACCCCGCGCCGCACGAAGATGTCCTGGACGCCGGCCGCGCAGTTGTCGTTGAAGCTGATGATCGCGGTGGGGAGCCGGGGGCGCTCCAGGAGGGCTTCGGCGGCCGCCGCGCCGCCCTGCTCGCGCGATCCGGCCGGCACCACGTCGATCTCGTCGGTGAGGCCGTGCGCGGCCATCGCCTCCAGGTAGCCCCGACGACGCTCGGCGTTGCCGCCGGCCGAGGGTGACTCCAGGTAGGCGATGCGCCGGTGTCCCAGCGCGACGAGGTGGCCGATGGCCTGGGCCATGCCCTCGGAGTCGTCCGAGGCGACGCACTCCACGCCCTCCGCATCCAGCGACCAGGCGACGACGATCAGCGGCAGGCGCGCGACGATGGGGGCCAGGCGCTCGGCCCGCAGGTCGGTGCCGAGCGCGATGAGTGAGCCGCAGCGGTAGGCCATCAGCGATTCGAGGGCCGCGCCCTCGCCGTGGCTCTCCGTGGTGGCCGAGAGAACGACCGAGTAGTCGGTGTCGCGGGTGGCCGCGTAGATGCGGTCGACGATGGCGGCCTGGAAGGGCTGGGAGGGCTGGAAGACGACGCCGATCGAGGGCTTTCCGCGCTGCCGCAGGGCTTGGGCGCGCGCGTCGGGAACGTAGCCCAGCTCGGCGGCCGCCGCGAGGACGTGCGCCCTGGTCTGTTCGCTCGCTCCGGGGGCGCCGCGCATCACGATGGAGACGAGGGCGCGGGAGACTCCCGCGGCCTTGGCCACATCCACCATCGTCGGGATGCGGCTGCCGTCGGTTCCGGGCATGCCATCCTCCTCGCCGGGATTCCGGTCTGTGCCCGGTTCGCGAAAACAGTATCAGCTTTGCTGTTGACACGTTCTAGTAGATGGATCTAGAGTCTGACTAGAACCATCTAGTAGAACCATCTAGTAGTGACGAAGAGGTCAGGCGACGGGAGCTCAGCTCGTCGGCGAGCCGGGACCCCCGGCCTCCCGTCACCTCCGACAGGCAGAAGGAAGACGCCATGGACACCTCCCCGTTCGTGCTGGCCGCCAGCGCGGAGACGATCTTCACCGATCTCCCAGTCGTCGACCGCTTGCAGCGGATCGCCGAGCGCGGTCTCGAGGCCGAGATCTGGGACTGGACGACCAAGGATCTGGCCCAGCTCGCCGCCGCCGACGCGCGGATCACGTCGATGACGGGCTACATCGGCGGCGAGCTGATCGACCCGGACGGCGCCGACGAACTGGTGCGCACCGCGATCCTCTCGCTCGAGGCCGCCGCGGTCATCGACTGCCCGCGCCTCAACCTGCACGGCACCGGACTCGACCCGAACGGCCTGCCCGTGAAGCCCACCCCGGTGGTCACCGGCGCCGACTGGCTGGCCGCGGCCCGGACGCTCGAGCGCCTGGCCAGGCTGGGTGAGAAGGCGGGGCGCGTCTTCACCCTGGAGAACCTCAACCTCGCCGTGGACCACCCCGGCACCCCCTTCGGCCCGGCCCGCGACACGCTCGCGCTGGTCAAGGCCGTCGATCACCCCAACCTCCGGCTCAACCTGGATCTCTACCACGCCCAGATCGGAGAGGGGAACCTGATCGAGTTGTGCCTCGCCGCCCTGCCCTGGGTGGGCGAGATCCAGGTGGCCGATGTGCCGGGACGCTGCGAGCCCGGCACCGGAGAGATCAACTACCCCGCCATCGCCCGTGCGCTGGCCAAGGCCGGCTATGCCGGTCCCGTCGGCCTGGAGGCCTTCGCCTCCTCCGACCCGAACCTCGCCCTCGATCGCTTCGTCGCGGCCTTCACCGATGTCGACGCCTGAGCAAGGGCCCGCCACCGCACGAGTCGTGCCTTCCCAGAGATCCCGGGAGATCTCGAAGAAACCGGTAGTAACCACCCCCCAGAAGGAGAACCCACAATGAAGCGGAAACTCTTCGCCGGCGCCGTCGCGGCGTCCCTCGCCCTCGCCCTCACCGCCTGCGGCAGCAACACCCCCAGCGGCGGCGACACCAACACCCCCGACGGCGGCGGCGACGGCATCACCGTGGCCCTCATCGGCAAGGGCACCGACGACCACTTCGCACTGGTGCGCGCCGGCGCCATGCAGGCGGGCGCCGACCTCGGCGTCACCGTCAACTACAACGCCCCCGACACGGAGAGCGAGGGCGACCGCCAGCTCAACATGCTGGAGACCGCCATCAACAGCGACGCCCAAGCCATCGGCATCGCGCCCACCGACGGCATCCAGGAGAGCGCCCCCGGCCTGATCGAGGCCGCCGACGTGCCCTTCGTCATCTTCGACACCCCCCTGCCCGGATCGGACGCGCCGATCACCACGATCGCCTCCGACAACCCCGGCATCGGCGCCCGCATGGCCGAGGAGCTCTCGACGCTGCTCGGGGGTCAGGGCAAGGTCGCCATGGTGACCAACGGCGTCGTCGGCACCGCGGCGGAGCGGCGCGACGGCTTCACCGACTGGCTGGAGGCCAACGCCCCCGGCATCGAGGTCGTCGACATCCAGAACGGCGAGGCCGACCCGGCCAAGTCGCGCGACAAGGCGCAGGGCATCCTGCAGGCCCATCCCGACCTGGCCGGCATCGCCGCGACGGGCATCTACGCGACGATCGCCATCGCCGACGAGGTGGCCACCCGCGGCACCGACACCAAGGTCGTCGGCGTGGACGCCGGCCCCGACGTCCTCACCCAGATCGAGGAGGGGATGATCGAGGGCGTGGTGGCGCAGAACCCGTACCAGATCGGCTACCAGACCGTGGAGACGCTCGTCGCCGCCGTCAAGGGCGAGACCCCGGCCGAGAAGGTCATCTATACCGAGTCGCTGTGGGTCACCAAGGACGGCCTGCAGGATCCGGACATCCGCACCAAGCTCGGCCTCGACGGCTGATCGCTCGCGAAGGACGCCTGACGGGGGGACCGGCGCGCGCCGGTCCCACCCGTGCCTCCCCCAGGAAGAAGGAACAAGGACCCATGCAGGTAGGACTCATCACCGACTCGCTCGGCAGCCGGCCCCTCGACGAGGTGCTGGACATCACCGCGGAGCTCAGCCTGGACACCGTCGAGATCGCGACCGGCAACTGGTCGGAGTCGCCGCACGCGAACCTCGGCGAGCTGGTCTCCCGCAAGGCCGCCCGCGACGAACTGGCGGGCAGGATCGCCGCGCGCGGGCTGACCCTCAGCGCGCTCAACGCCAACGGCAACTCCCTGCACCCGGTGAGCGGGCCCGCCCACGACGCCTGCGTGCGCGACTCCATCCGCGTCGCCTCCGAGATGGGGGTGCCCACCGTCGTCATGATGTCGGGGCTGCCGGGCGCCAGGGGCGAGAAGTCGCCGAACTGGATCACCACCTCGTGGCCGCCGGAGACCCTGGAGATCCTGGAGTACCAGTGGAACGAGGTGGCCATCCCCTACTGGACCGAGCTGGCCGCGTTCGCCCGGCGCCACGACGTGCGCCTCGCGATCGAGATGCACGCCCGCCAGCTGGTGTTCAACCCCACTACCCTGCGCCGCCTGCAGGACGAGGTGGGCGACGACGTGGTGGGCGCCAATCTCGACCCCTCCCACCTGATGTGGATGGGCGCCGACATCCCGACGGTGATCCGCGCGCTGGGGTCGTCGATCTTCCACGTCCACGCCAAGGACGCCCGCGTCGAGACGCACAACCTCGCCGTCAACGGCATCAACGACACGCTCCCGCCGGCCCGCTCCGCCGAGCGTTCCTGGAACTACGTCACCCTGGGCCTGGGCCACCCCGGCGGGGCGACGTTCTGGGCCGACTTCGTCTACGGGCTCAAGGCGGTGGGCTATTCGGGCCCGCTGAACATCGAGCACGAGGACATCGTCGTCGGCTCGCTGGAGGGCGTGCGAAAGTCGGCCGAGCTGTTGCGCTCCGTCGTGCTGCGCGACCCCGCCGACTGGACCCCCGCCGACATCTGATCGAGAGAAGGAAGAACACATGACCAACGACCTGCGCGTCGGGATCGTCGGCGCCGGCCTGATGGGCGCCGATCACGTCTCGCGCGTCACTCACCGCATCAGCGGCGCCGTCGTCTCCGCGGTGATCGAGCCCGACGAGCAGCGCGGCCTGGCGGCCGTCGCCGGCGCGCCCGGCGCCAGGCTCTTCGCCCGGTTGGAGGACGCCCTGGACGCGGGCGCCGTCGACGCCGCCCTCGTCGCGACGCCGGGCCGCTTCCACGAGCAGGTGCTGCGGCCGGCGCTCGCCGCGCGGCTGCCGGTGCTCTGCGAGAAGCCGCTCACCCCCGACTCCGCGTCGTCCGCCGCGGTGCTGGAGCGGGAGCAGGAGCTCGACAAGCCCCACATCCAGGTGGGGTTCATGCGCCGGTTCGACCGGGAGTACGCCGAGCTGCGGGGCCTGGTGGCGGGCGGCGGCGCCGGCGAGCTGCTGATCCTGCACTGCGCGCATCGCAACCCGCAGGCCCCGGCCGACGGGTACACCCAGGACATGCTGATCAACGACTCCGTCGTCCACGAGTTCGACATCGTGCCCTGGGTGGCCGGCTCGCCCATCGTCGCGGTCGATGTGCGCTACGGCCGCCGCAACTCGCTGTCTCCCGCCCACCTGCGCGAGCCGATCGTGGTGCTGATGGAGCTGGCCAACGGCGTGCTGGCCGAGGTGGAGATGAACGTCAGCGCGCAGTTCGGCTACCAGGTGACCACCGAGGCGGTCTTCGAGAGGGGCATCGCCCGGATCGGCCAGCCCGCCGGGCTGCAGCTCTGGGCGGAGGGCCGGATGGCGGTCGGCGAGCACGCCGGCTTCGCGACGCGCTTCGCCGATGCCTTCGACGCGCAGGTGCAGCGCTGGGTCGACGCGGTGCGCGATGGGCGGCTGGTCGACGGCCCGAACGCCTGGGACGGCTACCGGGTGGCGCTGGCCTGCGAGGCCGGCCTGAAAGCCCTGCACACGGGCGCGCGCGTGGAGGTGCCCAACGCCCCGCGGCCGCCGTTTTATGGGGGCTGAGCTTATGGAGGCTGAGCCTACGGGGGCGGGGCACGGGGCTGAGTACGGGCGGGGCGCCGAATCCCTCAGGTCTCAGCCCGCCGGCCATGCACAAATCTCGCTATCCGGCGAGGCCTTGCTATATACGGAAGGCCTCGCCGGATAGCGAGATTTGTGCATGGCCGGGGCGGCTCAGGGCACCCGCGGCGGACCGGTGGTGCTGCGCACCACGAGGGACGGCTGCGACACGTACGAGGCCGGGGGAGCCGTGGGCTCCTCCAGCCGTCGCAGCGCCAGCAGGGCGGCGCGCCGGCCCAGTTGCTCCCCGTGGATGTCCACGGTGGTGAGCTGGGTTCCGGGGGCCTGGCTCACCTGGCTGTTGTCATAGCCGACGACGGAGACGTCCTGGGGCGCGCGCAGGCCGAGGGTCGCCATGGCGTCGAGGACGCCCAGCGCGGCCTGGTCGTTGTGGGCGAAGACCGCCGTCGGCCGTTGTCCCTCCGGCAGCGCCAGGACGGGGGCGATGTCCAGCGCGGCCCGGCGCCGCGAATACTGCGAGCCGACGATCCACGGGGAGAGCCCGGCGCGGGTCATCGTGTCGACGTAGCCGGCCTGGCGACCGGTGTAGCCGTCGGTCTGCGGGTTGGCCAGGAACACGATCTCGCGGTGGCCGAGCCCGATCAGGTGCTCGACGGCCAGCCGCGCGCCCGGGGTGTTGCCGGAGGCGACGCTGTCCACCCCGTCGATCTGGCGGGCGACGCTGACGAGGGGGGTGTGCCGGTTGAAGGAGCGCACCTGGCTGTCGGGCAGCAGGAGCCCGGTGGCGATCACGACGTCGACGCGCGACTGCGCCAGGCCGTCCAGCGCGTTGCCGTCCATGGTGCCGTCGTCGGTGCCGACGGCCAGCACGAGGTGCAGCTTCTTGTCCTGGGTGACGCCCCGGATGCCGTCGAACATGTCGGCGTAGACGTCCTGGCGCAGGTCGAGGAGGAAGACCCCGATGGCGCTGGTCGAACGGCTGGCCAGGCGGCTGGCGAGGCGGTTCGGGCGGTAGCCCAGCCGGTCCGCGGTGGCGAGGATGCGTTCCCTGGTCTGGGCGTTGACCCCGGGCACGTCGCGGATCGCCATCGATGCGAGGGCGCGGGAGACCCCCGCGCCGCGCGCGACGTCCTCCAAGGTGATGGTCTTCATCGGTTCCTTGCCCATGTTCCCAGTAAAGACGATGTGAACAGTAAGGGCCCTCCAGTAAATTATTGCGGCGTGTCGCTTCCTGGATCGGGCGCCTGACTTCGTTGTCGGCCACGCCCATGGAGCCCCACTAC
>DAOLFC010000146.1:0-8322 GCA_035326505.1 Arachnia sp. | reverse complement strand
CGCCGATCAGCACCGGGTTGTTCTTGGTGCGCCGGGCCAGCACCTGGACGACGCGCCGGATCTCCGCGTCGCGGCCGATCACGGGGTCGAGGCTGCCGGAGCGGGCGCGCTCGGTGAGGTCGATCGAGTACTTGTCCAGCACCGACTCGCCGCCCTCGCTCTCGGCCGACGTGACGCGCTTGGCGCCGCGAGAGGCCTCGAACTGCTGCGTGAGGGCGTCGGCCGTGATGCCCTGCCGCTCCAGGATGCGCTTGGCATCGGAGTCCACCGAGGCCAGCGCGATCAGCAGGTGCTCGGTGGCGACGAACTGGTCGCCCAGCTGCTCGGCCAGCGTCTCCGCGGCCGCGAGCACGCGCGCGAACGGGCCGGACAGCGCCGGCTGGGTGACCGACGAGCCGCTCGTCGAGGGCAGCTTCTTGATGGCCGCGACGGCGGCCTGGTCGACGGCCGCGGGGCTGGCCCCCAGCAACTCCATCAGCGGCCCGACGGTGTTGTCGGGGGTGAGCAGCAGGCCGTGCAGCAGATGCACCGGCTCCGCGTTCGGGTTTCCGGATGTGAGTGCCTGGCGAACCGCCGCGGTCACGGCGTCGCGAGACTTCGTGGTGAGCTTCTCCGTGTTCATACAGTCCTCTGGTTCCTTCGTTCGTTCAAGAGTTGAGTCTACCTCGCTCAACGCTGGTCGCAAGGAAAAGATTCCCCTCCCGGCAAACTTGAGTCAGAGGGACTCAGTCTCACATTGTGAACCCCTCTGGACAGATCTGGCGCCGGATGCTGCGAAACCCCACGATTCGCCCTAGCCTGGAATCATTCGTTCAGCGTTGACGAAGGAGTCACATGACCATCCAGCATCCCGATGCAGCCACCCGTGTTCCCGGACTCGTCGATTGGGTCGAGGAGGTGGCCGCCCTCACCAAGCCCGACGCCGTCGTCTACTGCGACGGATCCGCCGAGGAGGCCACCGCCCTCACCGACCTGCTCGTCGAGAAGGGCACGGTCATCAGGCTCAACGAAGACCTCATGCCCAACTCGATCTACGCCCGCACCGACCCCGAAGACGTCGCCCGCGTCGAAGACCAGACCTTCATCTGCTCCGTCGACGAGGACGACGCAGGCCCCACCAACAACTGGATGAACCCTGACCAGATGAAGGGCGTCCTCACCAAGCTCTACGACGGCTGCATGCGCGGCCGCACCCTCTACGTCGTCCCCTTCTGCATGGCTCATGTGGACGCCGCCGACCCCAAGTTCGGCGTCGAGATCACCGACTCCGCCTACGTCGTGCTGTCCATGCGGATCATGACCCGGATGGGCGACGACGTGCTCGCCGCGATGGCGGACCAGCAGGCGGCCTTCGTGCCGGCCCTGCACTCCGTCGGCATGCCGCTCGAGGACCCCTCCCTGGACGTGCCGTGGCCCTGCAACGAGATCAAGTACATCGTCCACTTCCCCGAGGAGCGGATGATCTGGAGCTACGGCTCCGGCTACGGCGGGAACTCGCTGCTGGGCAAGAAGTGCTACGCACTGAGAATCGCCTCGGTGATGGGCCGCGACGAGGGCTGGATGGCCGAGCACATGCTGATCCTGCGCATCATCTCCCCCGAGGGCAAGGTCTATCACGTCTGCGCGGCCTTCCCGTCGGCCTGCGGCAAGACCAACCTCGCCATGCTGGATCCGACCGTCCCGGGCTGGAAGGTCGAGACCCTCGGCGACGACATCGCCTGGCTCCGGGTCGGCGAGGACGGCAGGCTCTGGGCGGTCAACCCCGAGACCGGCCTCTTCGGCGTCGCCCCCGGCACCGGCGCGGAGACCAACCCCAACGCGATGACCGCCATCGAGAAGGGCAACTCGATCTTCACCAACGTCGCGCTCACCCAGGATGGCGACGTGTGGTGGGAGGGTCGCACGCCGGAGCGGCCCGAGCACCTCACCGACTGGCACGGCAACGAGTACGGCCCCACCGCGAAGGCCCAGGGGCGCAAGGCCGCGCACCCCAACAGCCGGTTCTGCACCCCCATCGAGCAGGTCCCGATCCTCAGCGACGCCTACCACGATCCCCGGGGCGTGCCGATCGACGCGATCGTCTTCGGCGGCCGCCGCGAGAACACCATCCCGCTGGTGGCGCAGTCGCGCGACTGGACCCACGGGGTCTTCATGGGCGCGACCTGCTCGTCGGAGACGACGGCGGCGGCCAAGGGCGCCGTCGGCGTGCTGCGCCGCGACCCCATGGCCATGCTGCCCTTCATCGGCTACCACGTCGGCGACTACCTGCAGCACTGGATCAGCATGAAGGAGCGCACCGACGAGGACAAGCTGCCGAAGATCTTCTACGTCAACTGGTTCCGGCGCGACACCGACGGGCGCTTCATGTGGCCCGGCTTCGGCGAGAACTCCCGGGTGCTCAAGTGGATCGTCGAGCGCATCCAGGGCACGGTGGAGGCGACGGACACCCCCGCCGGCCTGCTCCCGCTGCCCGAGGACCTGGACGTCGACGGGCTGGAGATCGACGAGAACGACCTCAAGGCCGTGCTCGCCTTCTCCCCCACCGAATGGGCCGACGAACTGCCGCGCATCCGCCGCTGGCTGCGGTCCCTGGGCAGCAGGGTGCCGGACGAACTGGACGACGAGCTGTGGCACATCGTCGGGGCCATGACCCAGCAGGGGGCGCAACTGCGCTAGTGCGGTAGGCTCGATCGCGACGCCGGGGTGCCCCCCAACCAGGGGGCTGAGAGCACACCCGCCGAACCTGATCTGGATCATTCCTGCGAAGGGAGCGCCGCGATGGCCGCCTACACCCATATCCTTTCTGCGCTGCGCGCGAGCCAACCGCTCGTGCATTGCATGACCAACACCGTCGTGCCCGAGATCACCGCCAACGTGCTGCTCGCTGTCGGCGCGGCGCCCGCGATGATCGACCTCCCCGAGGAGGCGGAGATCTTCGCCGGGGTCGCCTCGGCGCTGCTGATCAACGTCGGCAACGGCTCGTCGGAACAGCACGAGGGGATGCGACGAGCCGCCAAGGCCGCGCACCGAGCGGGCACGCCCTGGGTGCTCGATCCCGTCGCGGTGGGTGCCCTGCCCGTGCGCACCGCCCTCGCGCGCGAGCTGCTGACCCAGCGTCCCACCGCGATCCGCGGCAACGCCTCGGAGATCCTGGGCCTGGCCGGGGTCAGCGCCGGCGGCCGCGGCGTGGACGCCACCGACGAGGTGGAGGCCACCCTCGACACGGCCCGTTCCCTGGCCGAAGAGCAGCGCACGGTGGTGGCCGTCTCCGGCGCCGTCGACGTGGTGGTCTCGGCCGGGCGGACCACGCGGATCACGGGCGGCAGCCCGCTGATGCCGCTGGTGATCGGCACCGGCTGCTCATTGGGCGCCGTCGTCGCGGCCTGCGCCGGGGCCCGGGGCGACGCGGCACCGCACGACGCCGTCGTGGCCGCGCATGCGCTGTTCGGCGCGGCCGGGCTGGTGGCGGGGCGCGAGGCCCGGCATCCCGGAGGCTTCCGCACCGCCTGGATCGACGCGCTGCACAGCCTGTCCCCGGACGACGTGGCGGGGCTGGTCGACGTCGTGGAGGCGTGATGCAGGCCACCCCGGGCCTGGTCGACACCGTCGACTGGCGGCTCTACTTCGTCACCGATACCGCACTGTGCGGTGGCCCCGACCGCGTGCCCTGGGTGGTGGAACAGGCGGTGCGCGGGGGCGCGGGTGTCATCCAGGTGCGCGACAAGCAGCTCTCCGACGAGGACTTCCGCACTCTCACGGTCGACTGCCTGGGCGCGCTCGAGGAGCTGCACGACCAGACGGGGCTGCGCGCCCGCGTCGTGGTCAACGACCGGCTGCGCGTCGCGGAAGACCTCGGCACCGATCTGCACCTGGGCCAGGACGACGGCGACATCCGCGCCGCGCGGGCGGCGCTGGGCCGCGACGCGCTGATCGGGCTGTCGGTGAGTTCGCTCGCAGAATTGGAGGCCGAACTGGCGGACCCGACGGCGGACGTCGTCGGACTCTCCCCCATCTGGTCGACGCCCACCAAGACCGACACCCAGCCCGCCCTCGGCCTGAACGGCGCGCGCGAACTGACACGAGCCGCGCGCGGCGGGGTCAAGACCGTCGCCATCGGGGGGATCAATTCCAGCAACGCCCGCTCCGTGATCAGCATCGGGGTGGACGGCATCTGCGTCGTCTCCGCCATCGCCACCGCACCCGACCCGGAGGTCGCGGCCCGGCACCTGCTGTCCTTCTGGAGGAAACAGTGACCGCCTCGCCGACCCCGCCGATCGTGCTCAGCATCGCCGGATCCGACCCCAGCGGCGGAGCCGGCGTCCAGGCCGACCTGAAGACCTTCACCGCGCTGGGCACCTACGGCTGCGCGGCACTCGCCGGGCTGACGGTGCAGAACACCCAGGGCGTTCGCGCCGCCGTCCCCGTGGACCCCGACTTCGTGCGCGACCAGGTGAACGCCGTCCTCGACGATCTCCCCGTGGCAGCCACCAAGCTGGGAATGCTGTCGAACGCCGCGGTGGCCGAGGCGGTGGCCGATCTGATCGACCGACGCCGGGCGGATTTCGGCGTGATCGTGCTCGACCCCGTCATGGTGGCCACCTCCGGCGACGCGCTGCTCGCCGAGGACGCCATCGCCGTCGTGCGGGACCGGCTCCTGCGGCAGGCCGACCTGATCACCCCCAACCTTCCTGAGGCCGCGGTGCTGCTGGGCGTCGAACCGGCCGGCGACGCGGCCGCCTTGGAGAGCCAGGCCCGAGCCCTGGTCGTGGCCGGTGCGCGGGCAGCGCTGGTGAAGGGCGGCCATCTCTCCGGTGAGTTGGTGGACGTCCTGGCCACCGCCGACGAGATGCTGGTGCTCCGCGGACAGCGGATCGAGACGCGACACACCCACGGCACCGGCTGCACCTTATCGTCGGCCATCGCGGCCTCGGCCGCCCGGCTGGGCGACACCGTCGCGACGGGCATCCGGCCCGCGTCTGTGGTGGCGGCCCGCGACTACCTGGCTCGGGCCATCGCCGCCGGCGCCGAGTGGCGGCTCAGCCGCACCCCGGAGACCGGCCACGGCCCGGTCAACCACCTGGTCGCCCTCTGAACCCGCCGGTTGCATGCACAAATCTCGCTCTACGCCGAGGCCTTCCGTATATAGCAAGGCCTCGGCGTAGAGCGAGATGTGTGCGCGGCCGATGCGGGACGGGTGACGGAATCCGGGAAAGCAGCCATAGGCTGGCGCAATGAGTACGAGGTTCCTGGTCACCTACCCGTGCCAGAACGAGTGCGGCGCCATGAAGACCGGCAAGGTGGTCGACGGTGAACCGGTCTACGAGTGCCCGGGCTGCGGGACGGAATGGATCGACGTCAAGGACCCGCCACGGCCCCCGCGCACCCCAGAAGAGGAGAACCCCTTCCTCACCCCGCGCTGACGACGAAGCGGTGGTCACTTTCTGTTGGTCTACCCACAGAAAGTGACCACCGCTTCGTCGGGTGGGGCTGGGGCTAAGGCGACGGCAGTTCGAGACGGCGGCGGATGCGGACCCGGCCGTGATGAACCGCACCGGTGGACTCCGCAGTGAAGATCCTCGATCCGCCCTGCTGCGACTGGATGCGCTGCAGCGTCTCGGTGAGGCGCTCCAGCTGAGTCTGCAAGCCTTCGACCTGCTCCTCCAAGGCCAGAATCCGGCGGATCCCCTCCAGATTGATGCCCTCCTGCTGACTGAGGTGCTGGACGTGACGCAGCTTGGCCACGTCGCGCAGACTGTACCGGCGCCCGCGCCCCGCCGCCCGCTGGGGCACGACCAGGCCGAGCCGGTCGTAGCCGCGCAGCGTCTGCGGGTGCATGTCAGCCAGCGTCGCGGCCACCGAGATGGGGAACACCGCGGCGTCGGGATCGTAGGGCTGGGGCAGCTGGTTCATCACGCCTACTCCGTGAACAACGACGCGCGCGGGTCGGGTTGCGCCGCCTTGTCGGCGTAGTCGCGCAGCGCCGACTTGGCCGCGTCGTTCAACGCCCCCGGCACCTGCACCTGGAACGTGACCAGCAGGTCGCCGCTGCTGCCGTCGCCCTTGTGTACGCCCTTGCCCCGGACGCGCATGGTGCGCCCGTTGGGGGTGCCGGCGGGAACCCGGAGCTTGACGGGGGCGCCGCCCAGCGTGGGCACCAGCACCTCCGCGCCGAGCGCCGCCTCGTCGAAGGCGAGCGGCACGGTGACGGTGAGGTTGTTGCCGCTACGGCCGAACAGCTTGTGCGGCGCCACCTCGACGGTGACGTAGAGGTCGCCCGCGGCGCCGCCGTTCTCGCCGGCGGCTCCCTTCCCCTTCAGCCGGATGCGCTGACCGTCCTGCACGCCCGCGGGAATGCGGACCTGCATGGTCTTGGTCGCGCGCCCACGGCCGGAGCCCTCGCACTCGGGGCAGGGGTCGTCGACGATCAGGCCACGACCCAGGCAGTCGGTGCAGGGCTCGCTCATCTGGAACACCCCGCCCGACGTGGACGTGCGCATGCCGGATCCCTCGCAGGTGGGGCAGACCCGAGGCAGCGTGCCGGCCTTCGCGCCGGTGCCCCGGCAGGCCGAACACGGCTCGTCGGAGACGGTCCGCATGGAGACCGTCGTCCCCTCGACCGCCTGCTCGAAGGTGAGCTTGGCCTCCGTCTCGACATCGGAGCCGCGACGAGGCCCCCGGTGGGTGGCGCGCCGCTGCGCACCGCCCCCGGCGAAGAGCCCGCTGAACAGGTCGCCCAGCCCGCCGTTGCCCTGCGACGCGTTCCGGAACAGATCGTCGAAACCGGGACCGCCCGCCTGCGCGCCGCCCTTCGGGAAGCGGAACCCGCCCCCGCCGAACATCGAGCGGGTGTCGTCGTATTCCTTCTTCTGGGCGGGATCGCTCAGCACGTTGTAGGCCTCGGAGGCCTCCTTGAAGCGCGCCTCGGCAGCCTTGTTGTCGGGGTTCTGGTCGGGATGGTTGTCCCGCGCGATCTTGCGGAAGGCCTTCTTGATGTCAGCCTCGGAGGCGTTCTTGGACACGCCGAGGACCTTGTAGTAGTCCTTCTCCATGAAGTCCTTCGTGCTCATCGCAACGCCTCCTTCTCTTGATTACGGATTGGCAACGGCCACCCTGGCGGGGCGGATCACGCGGCCGTTGAGCTCGTAGCCCTGCTGCATCACCTGGGAGACCGTCACGACGGCGACCGCCTCCTCGAGCGGCACATGCATGAGGGCCTCGTGCTTGACCGGGTCGAACTCCTCCCCCTTCTGCCCGAAGGCCGAAAGCCCCCACTTGCCGGCGATCTTGCCCAGCTCGTCGGCCACCAACCGGAAGCCGTCGCCCAGGTCGCCGTGCAGGCGGGCCAGCTCGATGGAGTCGAACACCGGCAGCAGATCCTGCAGAACCGCCTCGATCCCGGACTGACGAGACAGGTCGCGGTCGCGGTCGACGCGCTTCTTGTAGTTCACGTATTCGGCCTGAAGGCGCTGCAGATCGGCGGTGCGCTCCTGGATGAGAGCCGCATAGTCGATCTCCGGCTCGGCCGCGGACGCAGCCTCCCCGGGCGCCGCAGGGGCGGCCGCCTGATCGGCGGCCACCCCCTCGTCGAACACGTTCGCGGTGTCGTCGCTCACTTGTTGTCCTTCTCCTCGTCGACGATCTCAGCATCCACCACGTCGTCGGCGTTGTCCTCGGCCGACTGCGCCTGAGCGCCGGCCTCGGCCTGAGCGGCCTGAGCGGCGGCGTACATCGCCTGGCCCATGGCGGCGGCCTTCGAGTTGAGGTCGTTCATCGCCGACTTCACGGCCTCGACGTCCTCACCCTTCAGGGCATCCTTCAGCGCCTCGACGGCCTCCACGACCGGAGCCTTGACATCCTCGCCGATCTTGTCCTCGTTCTCGGCCAGCAGCTTCTCGGTGCGGAACACCAGGGCGTCGGCCTCGTTGCGGGTGTCGACGGCCTCGCGGCGCTTGCGATCCTCCTCGGCGTGGGCCTCGGCGTCCTTGACCATCTTGTCGATGTCGTCCTTGCCCAGGGCGGAGCCGCCGGTGACGGTCATCGACTGCTCCTTGCTGGTGGCAAGGTCCTTCGCGGAGACGTGCACGATGCCGTTGGCGTCGATGTCGAAGGTCACCTCGATCTGCGGCACCGAGCGCGGCGCCGGCAGGATGCCGGTGAGCTCGAAGTTGCCCAGCGACTTGTTGTCGCGGGCGAACTCGCGCTCGCCCTGGTACACCTGGATCATCACGGAGGGCTGGTTGTCCTCGGCCGTGGTGAACACCTCGGACCGCTTGGTCGGGATGGTGGTGTTGCGCTCGATGATCTTGGTCATCACGCCGCCCT
>DAOLFC010000145.1:0-8354 GCA_035326505.1 Arachnia sp. | reverse complement strand
CTTGTCGTCGGAGGTGACGTCGCCCTGGAAGTAGCGGTCCTTGGAGTAGGACGCCTTGCGTCCGCGAGCCGCCATGGCGCCCAGCGATCCCATTCCGCGGTAGCTCTTGAACTGCTTGCCGTTGATCAGCACCAGCTCGCCCGGCGACTCGTCGCAGCCCGCCAGCAGGGAGCCCAGCATGACGCTGCTGGCCCCCGCGACGAGGGCCTTGGCGATGTCGCCCGAGTACTGCAGGCCGCCGTCGCCGATCACCGGCACGCCGGCCGGGCGCGCGGCCCTGGCAGCGTCGTGGATGGCCGTCACCTGGGGCACGCCGACCCCCGCCACCACCCGAGTGGTGCAGATCGAACCCGGCCCCACGCCCACCTTCACCGCGTCGGCGCCGGCCTCGATGAGCGCCTTCGAACCCGCGTAGGTGGCCACGTTGCCGCCGATCACATCGACGCCCGCGGCACGCGGCTCGGCCTTGAGGCGCCGGATCATGTCGACGACGCCCCGGCTGTGCCCGTGCGCGGTGTCGACGATGATCACGTCGACGTTCTCCTCCACCAGTGCCATGGCCCGGTCCCAGGAGTCGCCGAAGAAGCCCACCGCAGCCCCCACCCGGAGCCGCCCCTGAGCGTCCTTGGTGGCATTGGGGTACTTGTCCGCCTTCACGAAGTCTTTGAGGGTGATCAGGCCCTTGAGCCGGCCGTCGGCGTCGACGATGGGCAGCTTCTCGATCTTGTTGGCGGCCATCAGCGCCAGCGCCTGCTCGCCGTCGACCCCGACAGGGGCCGTCACAAGACCCGTCTTGGTCATCACCTCGTGGACGGGGCGGTGGGGGTCGTCCTCGAAGCGCATGTCTCGGTTGGTGATGATGCCCACCAGCCGGTGCTGCTCGTCGACGACGGGGGCGCCGGAGATGCGGTAAGTGGCGCACAGCTCGTCGACCTCGCCCAGGGTGGCCTGCGGGGAGACCGTGACCGGCTCGTTGACCATGCCGGCCTCGGAGCGCTTCACCTGGTCGACCATCTTGGCCTGATCCTCGATGGAGAGGTTGCGATGCAGGATGCCGATGCCGCCCTCCCGGGCCATGGCGATGGCCATTCGGTGCTCGGTGACCGTGTCCATCGCTGCGCTGACAAGGGGCGTGTTCAGCCGGATGTTGCGGCTCAGCATGGTGGAGGTGTTGGCCTCCGACGGGATCACGTCCGACTGATTGGGCTGCAGCAGCACGTCGTCGTAGGTAAGCCCTAGGACGGCGAAGGGCGCGGGTACCCCTGAACCGGTCAGCTCGTCTTGCACTGGTCACCTCATCGCTCGGGATCGCTAGCGCGCATCAGTCTATATCCGGCGACCGACATCCCTCACCAGCGACCATTTTCGCAACATTAAATTAGCCAACATCATCGTACCCAAAAGTGCGACTAGGGCGAACATAATGCGTAGTCAGATTAGGTTTCCCTGTCTTGTCAAGCCGGTTCGTAATTCCTATGATTGGCAATATCAGAAACGCTCCACCAGAGGGGAACTCGCCATGAGCACCGTCACCGCCGTCAAGTCCTGCGCAACCACCAGCTGCGCCTTCAACGCCTCCGGCTGCACGGCCTTCGCCGTCACCATCGCCGGGGCCGAGCAGCCCACCTGCGCCACCTTCATCGCTCTCGACGCCCGCGGCGGCCTGCCCACCGCCGACGGCCACGTGGGAGCCTGCCAGCGCCTCGAGTGCGTCCACAACGCCGATCTGATGTGTACCGCCGAGGGCGTCGACATCTCCGATTCCGCCGTCTGCCTGTCGTACGAAGTTCGCTGACACGGCGACTTTCCCCGGCCGGCCGAGAGGGCCGGCAGACAGGTAGCGAAGAAGCCCGTGGGCCCCGCATCATGCGGACCCCACGGGCTTCGCTACGTTCTGGGCCGATCTAGACCTATCTAGCTGGCGAGCGCAGGCACGGCGTCGCGCATCAGCCGGACGACGCGAGCCTCCAGTTCGCCCTGCGACGATGCGGCGGCCTCGAAGCAGGCGTTCACCACCAGCGTCTCGCTGCGACCGACCAGCATCACCGTCACACCCGTCGTGTCGACGTCGACGCACAGCACCATGTCGGCGGTGTGCGGGCAGATCATGGGCAGCGGCGGCTTGGCCACCACCTGCCCCGGCACCTCGCCCACCATTACTGCCCAGCACAGGTCCTTCAACGCCGCCTGACCGTGGGAGATCAGCGCGCCGAAGGCCGCGTACTCGTCCTGGATCACCGGCGGCGCGTAGTACATCTCGTCATGGGCGATCACCGTCGCCCCATCCAGATCGTGCAGCAGAGCGCGCTCGATGTCGATGAAACCGAGCCGGGTGCCCGGAGCGTCCAGCATCGCCTCCACCAGGGGCGGCAGCCCGCCGCCGGCCAGCCGGTCGGAGACCTCCGTGTCCGTCGCCCAGGTGAGCGTGCCCAGCAGATGGAGCGACGCCGACACCAGTGAGATCGACGGATCGGGAGACTGCTTGATCAGGTCCATGCGCACGTCCACCGCGTATCCCGCGGCGACGGCGGCCAGCATTCCCTCCGGCGCCGCGGCCACGACGAGCGAGCCGTCCGTCGCGAGCCCGTGCGCCACGAAGGGCAGGGACTCGTCGTCGCGATAGGCGTACAGCGACGCGGCGGCCGACCCGCCGAGCATCCGCCGGGCCATCGATCCGGCCCTCTCGTCGCTCACCACGGTGGGGGGTGCGTCGAACGACATCGTCATGCCGTGCTTCCTTCCGTCATACGGGGGGCGACACCCAACGGTATTTATATGACACATCCATTGCGGTATTCGCTCACAAGTAAGGCTAACCCATCTCGACTCGAGACCAAACTCGAGGGCCGGAGAATGGGACGGCCGCGCCGACCGTTCACCGCGCCGCCCTCCCCGAGCGCGGAGGACAGGGGATAGAGTGCGACGTGGGACCGGCCCAGCCGCACGCCGTCGTCGGCGCGGCGGCAACGACCAACCGGATGGCGGTCGGGAGGCCGGTGCCCGCCGACGCCGCCGTCCGCCGAACAGGAGCGAACCATGGAGCTGGGCCTGAGGGGCCGCAAGGCCATCGTCACCGGAGGCACCAAGGGGCTGGGCCGCGCCATCGCGGAAGAGTTGCTTCGCGAGGGCGCCGAGGTGCGGATCTGCGCGCGGCACGCCGACGAGGTGGCCGCCGCGGTCGCCGAGTTGGGCGAGGGCGCGGGCGGCCGGGCCGCCGACGTGCGCGAGGCCGGCGAACTGGCGGGCTTCGTCGAATGGGCCGCGGGCGACATGAGCGGGCTCGACATCCTGGTCAACAACGCCGGCGGCGCCCATCCGGGCACCTTCGAGACCCTGGCCGAGGAGTCGCTGGTCGCCGACTTCTCCGTCAAGGTGCTCAGCTGGTTCCGGGCCGTGAAGGCGGCGCTGCCCTTCCTGAGGGAGTCGCCCGCCGCACGGGTGATCAACATCGGCTCTGTGTTCGCCCGGATGCCCGACAACACGTTCCTCTCCACGACGGTGAACCGCGCCGCGGGCCAGAACCTCACCAAGGCGCTGGCCCAGGAGCTCGCCGCCGACGGCATCCTGGTGAACGCGGTCAACATCGGCTGCGTGAAGACCCCGCAATGGGCCAACATCCACGCCAAACGCGCCCCGGAGAAGACCGCGGACGAGTTCTTCGCCGGCATGGCCGCCGGCGAGATCCCGCTGGGTCGCTTCGGCGAACCCGAGGAGGTGGCCGGCGTCGTCGCCTTCCTCGCCAGCGACCGAGCCGGCTATATCACCGGCGCCGCCATCGACGTGGCCGGCGGCATGGGCCGCTACGCCTGATCCCCTGCCCCTTCTAGTCCTCAGCCCAACCCCACCGATGCACAAATCTCGCTATACGCCGAGGCCTTGCGGATAAGGCCAGGCCTCGGCGTATAGCGAGACTTATGCACGGGCAACCGCTCAAGAACCGGATCGACAACCGACATGACAGCTTTCACCACCCAGAAGACCACCGGCCGCAGCGCCGAGGAGCGCGCGGCGATCCTGGCCGACCCCGGCTTCGGCGCCAACTTCAGCGACCACATGACGCTGATCGACTGGACCGCCGGCCGCGGCTGGCACGACCACCGCGTGGTGCCGTACGCCCCGTTCCTCCTCGACCCGGCCTCGGCCGTCCTGCACTACGCCCAGGAGGCCTTCGAGGGGTTGAAGGCCTACGCGCGCGCCGACGCCTCGGTGTGGCGGTTCCGGGCCGAGGTGAACGCCGCGCGCTTCCGCCGCTCCTGCCGCCGGCTCGGCCTGCCCGAGTTGAGCGACGAGGACTTCCTGGCCAGCCTCGACGAGCTGGTGCGCGTCGATCGCGACTGGGTGCCCACCGGCGCGGAGCAGAGCCTGTACCTGCGCCCCTTCCTGTTCGCCCGCTCCCCCTCGCTGGCCGTCAAGCCCTCCGCCGCGGTGACCTACGCGGTGATCGCCTCCCCGTCGGGGGCCTACTTCG
The DNA here is from genome assembly GCA_035326505.1 of Arachnia sp. Lineage (GTDB taxonomy): Bacteria > Actinomycetota > Actinomycetes > Propionibacteriales > Propionibacteriaceae > Arachnia. The sequence continues at coordinate 3,886 of DAOLFC010000145.1, read as the reverse complement.
GCGGGTCGGGCGTGCAGCCGGTGGACATCTGGTTCACCCGCGACTACACCCGGGCCGCGCCCGGCGGTACCGGATTCGCCAAGTGCGGCGGCAACTACGCCGCCTCGATGGTCGCGCAGGCCGAGGCCGAAGCGAACGGCTGCAGCCAGGTGGGCTTCGTCGACGCGGTGGAGCGACGCTACGTCGAGGAGCTCGGCGGGATGAACCTGTTCGCGGTCACCGCCGACGGCCGGCTGATCACCCCCGCGCTCACGGAGACCATCCTGGAGGGCGTTACCCGCGGCGCCGTCCTGCGGCTGGCCGCCGAGGCCGGGCTGCGCGTCGAGGAGACCCGGATCGCCCGCGACAACCTGTTCGCCGACATCGACACCGGCCGCGTCACCGAGGTGTTCGCCTGCGGCACCGCCGCGATCATCACCCCCGTGGCCTCGTTCAAGGACTCCGACGGCACCCACGTCGTCGGCGACCCCCAGCCCGGCCCCCGCACCCTCGAGTTGCGCCGCGCCCTCACCGAGATCCAATACGGCCTGCGCCCCGACTCCTACGGCTGGACGACGCGGATCCTCTGACCTCCTTCACCGGGGGCGGCCCCGCCCACCTCCAGAACCGGACTAGACTCCTGTTTTGAACAATGTTCAAAACAGGAGTCAGTGCTCTGTGGGAGGAAACATGAACCTGGACGCCCTCGCCGACCGCGTGATCGCCGGCGGCACCATCACCGCCGACGAAGCCCTCGCGTTGCTGACGCTCGACGACGCCCTCACCTACCCGCTCGTCGCGGCGGCGGGACGCATCCGGAGGCACCACCACGGCACGATGGTGAAGGTGAACCACCTGGTCAACCTGAAGTCGGGCAAGTGCCCCGAGGACTGCTTCTACTGCTCGCAGCGCCTGGGCTCCACCGCCGACATCCTGCGCTACACCTGGCTCAGCCAGGACGAGGCCATGACCGCGGCCAAGGCCGGGATCGCGTCGGGCGCGAAGCGGGTGTGCCTGGTGGCCTCGGGTCGTGGGCCCAGCGACCGCGACGTCGACCGGGTCGGCACCCTCATCGAGACGCTGAAGGACGAGCACCCCGACGTCGAGGTGTGCGCTTGCCTGGGCATCCTCAAGGAGGGCCAGGCCGAGCGCCTCGCCGGGCACGGCGCCGACGCCTACAACCACAACCTCAACACCGCGTCCTCGCACTACGACAACATCTGCACCACCCACGACTACGACGACCGCGTCGCCACCGTCGAACACGCCCGCGAGCACGGCCTATCCGCGTGCTCCGGCCTGATCGCCGGGATGGGCGAGAGCCACGAGCAACTCGTCGAGGTGGCCTTCGAACTGCGCCAGGTGCGCGCCGACTCCGTGCCGGTGAACTTCCTGATGCCCTTCGACGGCACCCCGTTGGAGGGGCATTCCGCCCTCACCCCGCTGGAGTGCCTGCGCATCCTGGCCATGGTGCGCTTCGTCCATCCCGACGCCGACGTGCGCGTCTCCGCCGGCCGCGAACAGCACCTGCGCAGCCTGCAGGCCTTGTCGCTGGAGATCTGCAACTCGCTGTTCCTGGGCGACTACCTCACCAGCGAGGGCCAGGCCGGCGCCGAGGACCTGGCGATGATCCGCGACGCCGGCTTCACCGTCTGGGGCTCCGAAGAGGTCGCCCGGGGCGAGACCGCGCTTCCGCCCACCCGCAGCCGCAAGCGCGGAGCGGGCGCCCCGGAGGCCGCCTGACCGCCGAGGTCCGCCGTTCGGCGAACCAGGCGCACGATGGTGGCGCCAGACATGGCCCACGGCCCCCGGGCGGGCGACCAGTCCGTCAGGTGATCGAGGCCCGGTAGATCGAGTCGATCGACTCCGCCAGCAGCGCGTCGAACTCCTCCGCCGTCATCGACTCCGTCAGCCCCTCGGTGAGGGCTCGGGAGAAGCTCGCGATCAGGCCATGGTTGCGGGCCAGGATCTCGTTGGCCTCCGCACGGCTGTACCCGCCGGACAGGGCGACCACGCGCAGCACCTTGGGGTGCTCGATCACGGGGCGGTAGAAGTCGTCCACCGACGGCGGCGTCAGCTTGAACATGATCGGCAGCTCGAAGGCGTCGCGGTCCAGGTGATGCAGGAGTTCATCGAGCAGGATCAACTCCGACTCCTTCTTGGTGGCGGAGCGGATGTCGATCTCGGGCTCCAGGATCGGCACCAAGCCCGCGGCCGCGATCTGCTGGCCGATGTCGAACTGCTGCGCCATGTTCGCCGCGATCCCGGCGGGAGCGGCCTCCAGGATCACCGAGCGCATCTTCGTGCCGAAGATGTGGGCGCCCTTCGCGCGGGCCAGGAGGTCGTCGAGGTCCGCGATGGGCTTCATCAGGCGCACCCCGTCGGCCTCGTCGCGCAGGCCCTTGTCCACCTTCAGGATGGGCAGGACGTTCTTGATCTCCCAGAGGTAGTCGGCGGCCGGCTGCCCCGCGAAGGTGCGGTCCATGGTCTTCTCGAACAGGATCGAGCCGAGGATCTTCTCCCCGGTGAATGACGCGCTGGTGACGATGCGCTCCCGCATCGTATGCACGAGATCGAACATCTCGTCGTCGGAGGCGTAGCGATCCGCCTCGATGCCGTATCTCCGCAGGGCTCCCGGGGTGCTTCCGCCGCTCTGGTCCAGGGCGGCGATGAATCCTTGGCCGTTTCGCATTCGCTCGAGCTGGGTGACGTTCATCTTTCCCTCCTGACTACGTCGGATGCCACGTCGTCATGGCACCTGGAGCAACTCCCCAGTCTACTACCGACCCCGTACTCGCAGGGCCGCTCCTCTCGCTCCTTCCCCCTCCACCTCCACGTCGACCTCCCTGACGGATAAGTGCGGTCACCAGTGGATTCTGGCGATTTGGGGCCTGCGAAATGCTTCTGGCCGCACTTTTCCGTCACGCGGCGCGACTGAGCGCCTGCCGCAAAGCCGGAATGAACTCGTCGATCGACTGCGCCGTGAACCGCAACACGGTCCACCCGGACAGTTTCAGGGCCACGTCGCGGCGCCGGTCCCAGACAAAGCTCACCTGATCACTGTGATAACGCCAGCCGTCGAATTCCGCGATCACCCTCGCACCCGGAAAGGCGACGTCGGCATAGTAGGTCTGGCCAGCGGTCCGGATTCGGTAGTTCGCCTTCCAGCCGACGATGCGCGACCGATGCAGACGCTGATGCGCATCCCGTTCGAGCTCCGACCACGCACCGTCTCGCGACGCCCGGATCAGCCTCAGCAGTTCCGCGTTTCCAGGCCTCCTTGGCATGAGCCGCAGGCTCTCCCGGAGGTGCTCCACCGTGGTGACGCGACGCCTCAGCGCCTCGTCTATCGCGTCGGCGCCCCTCTCGCGGGCCAGGTCGAGCGCGCTGGCGGACGGGCTCTGGAAACGAAGTCCGCGGCGCGTCTCGACCAGATCGTCCCACATCAGGATCTTCCGCAGATCGACTCCGCGCAGCTCGCGACGCGGCCGACGGCGGGTGGCCGCGCGAACGGTGTCATCGTCGAGCTCGGGCCACCAGGCGAGCCGCGCGGCCGTCGACCCCGTGAACACGGCGTTCGGGTCCCAGTCGGCGACCGAGAGCACAAGGGAATGAAAGGTCGCCGCCGCCGCATAGGTACCGGGCAAGAGCGGCACGATCTCCCCGCGCTTGACCGCGGCGTCGATCTGCCCGATGAGCTCGGGGTGCTGGCGTCGGCTGAGGATGCCGTCGGTGCGGAGAACGGCATGCAGGAGAGCTGTCATGCACCTATGACACGCGGTAAATCCGGCGGCGTCGAGCGCCGGTTCTCGATCTGTGGAAAACTCCCGCCCGTGGTATCGCCGTCAGTCGACGGATAAGTGCGGCCAGAAGCATTTCGCAGGCCCCAAATCGCCAGAATCCACTT
>DAOLFC010000016.1:0-46199 GCA_035326505.1 Arachnia sp. | reverse complement strand
ATGACTCTCATCCTTCCCAGGTTTGAGAGCCTCCATCAAAGTCGGGGCGATTCACAGTCGTCCTTGTCCGGCAGACAGGGGAGAAGGGTCCACCTCAAACCAGCCTCTCACCCAAACACCACCGAACTAAGCAGCGACACGCTACTAGGCCCTTGACCGTGGCGACGAAGCTCGCTAATCTACAACCAAATGGTTGTAGATGGTGTTTCTCAGCAAGACCTCACCGACGACGAGGTGAACCGGATCTTCCGGGCCCTCGCCGACGCGACGAGGCGCGACATCCTGCGTCGCACCCTCGTCGGCGAGGTGACGGTGTCGAACCTGGCCGCCGACTACGAGATGTCATTCGCGGCGGTGCAGAAGCACGTCGCGGTCCTGGAGGGAGCGGGTCTGGTGACGAAGATTCCTTCCGGCCGCGAGCGGAAGGTCCGGGCCAATCCCGAGACCATCAGCAAGGCCCAAGCGCTGCTCGCCCACTTCGAGCGGCTGTGGCAGAGCCGCATCCATCGCCTCGACGACCTCTTCGCCGAGGACTCCTGAAAGGAACCGCCATGCCCATCACCTCCGTCACCCAGGATCCCGAGGCTCTGACGCTCACCGTCGTCGCCGACTTCCCCGTTCCCGTGCGCCGGCTCTGGGACGCCTACGCCGACCCGCGCCAGCTCGAGCGGTTCTGGGGACCGCCCGGCTGGCCCGCCACCTTCACTCGGCACGACGTCGCCGTCGGCGGCCGCTCGAACTACGCCATGACTGGCCCCGACGGCGACAGCTCCTGCGGCTACTGGGAGTTCCTGAGTGTCGACGAAGGCAAGAGCTTCGAGGTGCTCGACGGCTTCGCCGACGACGAGGGCACCCCCAACACCGAGATGCCCACCATCAGGATGGAGTTCGTCTTCGAGCCCACCGACGGCGGTTCGCGGATGACGACCACCAGCCACTTCGCGTCCCTGGATGAGCTCAAGAAGCTCGTCGCCATGGGCATGGTCGAGGGCATGCGCGCCGCGATGGGGCAGATCGACGATGTGCTGGCCGACCTCGCGTCCTTCGCCGCCGGGAACGGCACCCAGGTTCAGCTTCTCGGCGAGAACCGGGCCAGGATCACCCGTGTCATCCGCGGCAGCGTCGAGCAGGTGTGGCGGGCTCATCACGATCCGGAGCTCCTGCGTCGCTGGCAGCTCGGCCCCGATGGCTGGAGCATGCCGGTGTGCGAGGTGGGGCTCGCCGTCGGCGACACCTATCGCTACGAGTGGGAGAACGCCGACGGGGGCAACCGGTTCGGGTTCATCGGCGAGGTGCTGGAGATCCTCGCCCCGGTGCGCTCGGTCACGACGGAGGCCATGATCGGCATGGATGGCCCCGTCGTCACCAACGAACTCACCCTCACTCCGGTCGAGGGCGGCACGCTCCTGACCATGGTGGGGAACTACCCCGACGCCGAGACGCGCGAGATGATCCTCGCTACAGGCATGGCGGACGGCATGGAGACCAGCTACGCGCGTCTTGAGCGTGAGGTGCTGGGGGTCTCCTGAGCGGTACTGCGTGTCGGCTGGGCCTGAGTCCTCGCGCAGACGCCAGCGTTGTGGCAATCCGCCAGCCGTAGACGGCTGGCGGATTGCCACAACGCTGGCGTCCGTGACAGAAGGCTGGCGTCGAGCACAAAGGCTGGCGTCTGCGCTTGGTAGCGTCGCGGGATGATCGTCCATGAGATGTTGCAGGAGAAGCCGCACCGCAATGTGGTTCGCATCGGCGACACGGTGCGCAGGCCGCTGCAGCCCTGGTCGGCCAGCATTCACGAGCTGTTGCTCCACCTGGAGGCCATCGGTTTCCCCTACAGCCCTCGGGTCAAGGGCATTGACGACGAGGGCCGCGAGGTGCTGACCTATATCGACGGCGAGTCCGGCGCGGATGGATGGGCGAAAGTGGTCGACGAGCGCGGGCTCGTCGCGATGGCGCGGCTGCTCCGGGAATACCACGACGCCGTGCGTGGGTTCCGTCCGACGGCCGAGGCCGGATGGGCCGGCTTCACCGGCGAGGGTGAAGTCGTACTGCACGGCGACTTCGGACCGTGGAATCTGGTGTGGCACGGCACCCGGCCGATCGGGATCATCGACTGGGACTATGCCTGGCCGGGCCCGCCGATCCGCGACGTGACCTACGCGCTGGAGTACGTGGCGCCCTTCCGCGACGACGAGACCTGTGTGCGCTGGTTCGCCTATCCGGGCGTGCCCGACCGGCGTCGCCGGCTGGAACTCTTCGCGGAGGCCTACGGGCTGGACTCGTCGTCGGGCCTGGTGGACGAGGTCCTCGCCCAGCAGCAGGCCGTCTGGGAGCGGGCCCGACGGCTCGCTGCGGCGGGCGCGCAGCCGCAGGCCGAATGGCAGCGGACCGGCTTCCTCGACACCACCGCCGACCGGATCGCCTGGACCCGCGACCACCGCGCGCTCTTCGAGTGAACCGGGGGTGAAGCCGTCCGTGTGGCCAGATGCGATGGAGGCTTAGGAGTTCGCTATTCCACCCAAGTCGGTGGAATAGCGAACTCCTAAGAGCCCGCGGTTGGCGGGGCGTGCTTCTGGCGCTGTGGGCAAGCCGGGTCTGGTCCGAGTTCGGTGCTAATCTACTAGATACAGTTTGTATCTAGATTGGGGATCCGGTGACTGAAGATGCTCTGCCGATGGAGGACCCAGCATGGTGGTGGGTTTACACGCTGAGAGTTGCCCAACCGCAGGTGCCAACGGAGGCGATCGACGCTCGGCTCGACGAGTTGCGCGGCGCGGTACGCGACTTCGGGCAGTCGCCCAGCTCGCTCTTCGGTGATCCATCGGCGCTGGCTGCGGCTGACGTGGCGGAGCTGGGCACGCCGGAGGAGGTTCTGCGGACGGAGGGAGTGGCGGGTGGTCGGGTCGCGCTGACAAGGGTGGGCATAGGCCTCGTGCTTTTCGGGCCGCTCGCCTTGGTCTTCCTCCTGTTCAGCACGGGCTGGAGTGCCGCGCTTCCGTCGAAGATGGTGGTGGCTGCCGTCGGTTTGATGACCTTTGGCGTGGGACTTGCCCTCGCGAGAATCTTCTACTTCGCAGCGCGGCCGGTTGCAATGGCGGTGTCTCTGCTGCTTGGCCTGGCCGGGTTCGCCGGAGGCGCGGTGTTCGTCGGTCTGAGTAGGGGAACGGGATGGTGGCCCAGCGAGTTTCCGACGCTGCTGGCTGCCTTGGTCGTATTGTTGCCGGGCGTCACCACCTTGCTCGTCGCCGGTCTCGTCCCGGAGCGTGACCTGCGTACGGAGTGGGGCGAAACGGAATGGTGGCGGCGGTTCCGAGGTGCGCTGGTGCTGCGCGGGATGCCTGTCTGGAGAGTTCGGGAGCAGGAGCGTGAAGTGCGCCTCGCGCTCGATGAGGCGGGCGTCTCCGGTGCGGATGCGGAGTATGGCAACCCGATCGTCTTCGCGCGGCGCCTCGCTGCGGATGACCGGTCCGCTCGGGCTGTCCGATGGGCGTGGGGTGGTGTGGGGGCGTTAACGATCCCCGTCGCGGTGGCGATCTCGACCGTCGCGGCCGATCCGTGGCGGATGCGCGACGTCGTGTTCCTGGCGGTGGCCGTTGTGCTGATCGTGGCGGTTTCGCTGGCCAGGTGGCGTTCCCGGCCGTGGAGGGCGGAGCGGTGAACGCCGCCGCCTGGCAGCGCGCCATCCTGCCCTTGCTGATTCTGAGGGTGCTGTCCGCGGCGCCGCGACACGGATATGGCATCTCTCAAGCCCTCGAACAGGGGGGTCTGCACCCGATCAAGGGGGCTCAGCTTTACCCGGTGCTTGTGAAGCTGGAGGCCGATGGGGTCATCGTCGCCGCATGGGAGCCTGGGGAGGCTGGGCCGGCTCGGAAGGTCTATGCGCTCACGGACGCCGGGAGGAGATATCTGGGTGCGCTCGAGGCCGAATGGCAGGGCTTCCTCGATGCGGTCAACAGTGTGGGGGTTCCTGCGGAGGCTCCTCGTGTTCCGCGTCGCCGCGACTGATCGGGGGCCGATCGGTCGATCGGGAAACAGCGGTTCCCGCCGCGGTGGGTTCCGGTGGACCGATATCAGGCTCTGGTCGTGGGGGCGTACATATTGCACGCCCCCACGACGATAGCCAGACATCATTCCAATGCCGCACAGTGAGTGTGGCCCGGACTGGTGCTTGAGGACGATGTAGTACGACGCGTGGCCGGTCAGGACTGGCTTAAGAGTTCGTTATTCCACCCAAGTCGGTGGAATAGCGAACTCCTAAGAGGCCATGGCCCACGGCCGACTCCAGCTCCGCGAGGGCCCTAAGGTGGGGGAGACGAAGGAGGGCCTGTGGCTGAACTGACTGACCCGCACCTGTGGCTGGAGGAGATCGAGGCCCCAGAGGCGCTGGCCTGGGTGCGCGCCCGCAACGCGGAGACCGAAGCGGAGTTCGCGGGCACCCCGGAGTTCGCCCGGCTGGAGGACGACCTGGCCGCGATCTACGACTCGACCGAGAAGATCCCCTATCTCACCCGGCGAGGGGACTGGTACTACAACTTCTGGCGCGACGGCGAGCACCCGCGCGGCCTGTGGCGGCGCACCACCCTCGACGAGTTCCGCAGGGACCGCCCGTCGTGGGAGATCCTGCTCGATCTCGACGAACTCAACCGCGCCGAGGGTGAGAACTGGGTGTGGCACGGCGCCGAGTTCCTGCGGCCCGAGCATCCTCGCTGCCTGGTCGCGCTGTCGCGGGGCGGCTCGGATGCCGACGTGACCCGCGAGTTCGACATCGAGGCGCGGGCGTTCGTCGACGGCGGCTTCGAGCGTCCTGAGGCCAAGGGGCACCTGAGCTGGATCGACGAGGACACCGTCTACCTGGTCACCGATCTCGGGCCGGGCAGCACCAATCGTGCCGGCTACGCGCGGCTGGCTCGTCGCTGGCGGCGCGGCGTGCCGATGGCGGAGGCCGAGGTGGTGTTCGAGGGGTCGGAGGACAACGCCGGATACGGCGTCTATCCGCACCGCGACCGCACGCCCGGCTTCGAGCGCGACCTCCTGGTGTACTTCCTGGACAGCCGCGACACGGCGCTCTACCTGGCCGACGCCGAGGGCGTCTTCCGGCGCGTCGACGCGCCCGACTCCGCCGGAAAACTGGTGCATCGTGAATGGCTGCTGCTGGAGTTGCGCGAGCCGTGGGAGGTGGGGGAGACGACCTACGCGGCGGGCTCCCTGCTCGCGGCCCCCCTCGACGACTACCTGGCCGGGTCTCGTGATCTCGACGTGCTGTTCACTCCCACCGACACCGCTGCGCTGTCCGGCATCGCGCCCACCCTCCACCACATCGTCGTGACGGTGCTCGACGACGTGAAGAGCGTCGTCACCGTGCTCACGCCGGGCGAGGGCGGCTGGGAGAGCCGGCCGCTCGTCGGCATTCCCGCATTGGGCACGGTCGAGGTGGGTCCCGTCGACGACGAGAGGTCGGATCAGTTGTGGGTGATCGCCACCGACTTCCTGACCCCCACCACCCTGCTGCTCGCCGATGCCTCCGCGGGGGGCGCGGGGCCTGAGGCGCTCAAGTCCGAGCCGGCCTTCTTCGACGCGACGTCGCACGTCACCGAGCAGCACTTCGTCACCTCCGACGACGGCACGCGTGTGCCGTACTTCCTGGTGCGACCGCGCGATCAGCGCCCTACCGGCGACAACCCCACGCTGCTCTACGGCTATGGCGGCTTCGAGATCTCGCTCACGCCCGCCTATGCACCCGGGGTCGGCCACGGCTGGCTGGAGCGAGGCGGCAGCTACGTCGTCGCCAACATTCGCGGCGGGGGAGAATACGGGCCGCGCTGGCACCAAGCCGCGCTCCGCGAGAGGCGGCATCGGGCCTACGAGGACTTCGCCGCCGTGGCGCGCGACCTCGTCGCCCGCGGCATCACCTCGCCCGCGCATCTGGGCGTGCGCGGCGGCAGCAACGGCGGCCTGCTCACCGGCAACATGCTCACGCAGTACCCCGAGCTGTTCGGCGCCGTGATCATCCAGGTGCCCTTGCTCGACATGCGGCGCTACAGCCACCTCCTGGCCGGAGCCTCGTGGATGGCGGAGTACGGCGATCCCGACACCGACGACTGGGAGTTCATCCGGACCTTCTCGCCCTATCATCTGCTCGATCCGTCGAAGGACTATCCGCCGACGCTGCTGCTCACCTCCACGCGCGACGACCGCGTGCATCCCGGCCATGCGCGAAAGATGATGGCGAAGCTGCGCGACGCCGGAAGCCCGGCCTGGTACTACGAGAACATCGAAGGCGGCCATGGCGGCGCGGCGGACAACCGTCAGCGCGCCCACATGGACGCCCTCTACCTGGAGTTCCTCTGGCGCCGGCTCGCCTGATCGCGTCGTTCGGAAGGGGGCTCGTCAGACGACGTAGTGCCGCGCCCAGTTCCCTTCCTCCACCTCGCCGCGGCAGCGCCAGCGGACAGGGCGGCCGACGTCCTCGACGTCGATGAACCAGAAGGTGGCGTCGGGGTCCCAGCCCGCGATCAGGCTGGCGGTCTCATCGTCGACGGGGATCGGGACGCCGGCCGAGGAGAGGTATCCGGCGTAGCTGAGGCGCGCCGCGTCGTAGCGCTTGGCGACGCGCGCCCAATCGGGGATCACCCAGCGGCCGCGGCGCCCGGTGGTACGACCCCAGTCGTCGCGCATCGTGGCCGTCACGTCGAGCGGGTGGGCCCGGCACAACTCGGCCCACTCCTCGGGACCGTCGATCTCATAGATTCGCGCCGGTTCGGCAACGACGACCCGCCGAGCGTCGGCCTCGGTCCAGCCCGCGGTGTCCTCGACGAACAGCAGGCCCGACGGTGTGCCGTCGGGAAGCAGCCCATAGGTGGTCGGCAGGTCTCTGGGGGGCCTGGACCACCACAAGCCGCTGAGTTCGTCGTCGGGGCTGGTGCTGCGGTGTACCCGGCACTGCTGCTCGGTGGCCATCTTCGCGGCGAGCCACCTCGTCAGCACGGCGCGTGGCTCCCGGGCGGGGCGTCGCTTGGCGTCGAGCCAGCGCAATCGCCACTGATCGTCGCGCGCCGGCGGCGCGGAGAGCCACGCCAGGGCGCGTGAATGTGCGACGTGCTCCGCGACTCGTGCCAAGGCCTCGCGGACGGCCGGTGCCGCCGCGAGCAGGTCGCCGCCGTCCGGCGGCTGCCAGTACATGGCTGCGCCGACGGAGCTCGCCAGGCAAGTCCGGATCAGCTCCGGCGTCGGCTCCGCGAGGCTGGCCTCGGTGAGCAGAGCGGCGACGTGCTCTGGGCGAGCGTCCGGGATGTTGCCGGGATTGTTGGCTCCGGGCCCCCAGCCAAAGCGGAAGACGGCTTGGCCGTCCAGCTTGGCGAGCCGGTAGCTCGCATCGAACACGGCAGACCCGAGCGGGCTCGTATCCTGAAGCGCCTCGCGCTCGGATTCGACGGCGAACTCCAGCAGGAGCCGTCGACCCCGCGGCCCAGCAAGCAGCTGTTGCGGCGAGAGGCCTGGGGCGATGTTCGACATGACCTCACCGTAGTTGAGGGGCGGCTCGCGCTACGGGGAGTTAGGTCGATGTGCGTGTTCCTGCTCGGCATCCTCGGTGGAGCAGAGCGCGGCGGCGACGATCGCTTCAACGGCTCGGGGTTTTATCGATGTGCGTGCGCAGGCGCCTCCACCAGCGATGCTGGTACGCGCCGAGGTCGCGGGCGAGCGCGCGGTCGATGCCGTCGAGCACCGCGTTGCGGCTCCAATGCCCGCGCTTCACCAGCTGGGGGATGACATAGTTGCCGACTCCACGCTCTCCCTCCAAGTGTGCGAAGTCGGCCTGCGCGGGAGAAGCGCCCTTGATGCCGTCGACATCGAAGATGCGGGCGAATGTGGTGTCGATCAGGCATGGTCGAGCTTCGAGATAGCGAAGCAACCTCGTGCCCGTGCTGAACGGGTGCCGTGCGGCCGACGCGAGCAACAGCACCGCGCCGTCATACTCCGGAGGGTCGATCAGGCCCTCGTGCGCCCAATCGAACATCGCGTCGAGGCCGCGGATCCGGTCCCATGCCTTCGGGTTGCGGCGGAACCGCGCGGACCACTCTTCGGCGAATGCGTCCAGTTGGTCCGGGAAGAAGGCCTTGGGGATGTCGACGGAGTCGGGCGGGTCGAGCGGGTGGTACCGCACCGCCTGCGCGATCGTAGAGCAGCCGATCAGGGCCGCCGCAGCCGCAGACCAATGTGCCCGACGCAGCACCCCCTCCCACTCGCCGTTCGGCGCTCGGCGGCCTGTGGGGGCGCTGAGGATCGCGTCGTGGAGCGGCTTCACCTCGCGCCGAAGCGCTCGGCGTTGCGCGGGGGTGAGGGTGAGCAGTACCTCGATCACCTCGTCGCGTTTCCCGCGGGCGAGTTCGTCCCGGAGTCGTGCGCGCGCGAGTGCGGGTTCAGGCATCTGTGTTCCACGCTCCGGTAGCGCATGTGGTCGGCGACGTCTCAGCCGGTTCGCCGGCGACATTGCCTTCCACCTGCCGGCGCGCGCTGCGCACTGCGGCGATCAGCCAGTCGTGCAACTCTGCATGCATGGGTGAAAACTACCGCACGGCGTCGGATCGCGGCCTTGGCCTTGCCGTGTGCGCCTCTCCTAGCCCTCGCGTCTCCGGTGCCGGGGATGTCGACGTTGACCGCGGTCTTCGTCGACGTTCGTGCCGTTGACACGCCGCTCTCGTGCGGATGGCGCGACCCTGCCGCTTGCCGCCCCGTTTGAACTTCAGGTCCGTCCCCAATGCTGATGCTATATTCAGTGAATGGAAATTCAACCAGATTCTTCGCCGACGCGCGCCGCTCAGCGGGACGCGCGCCGTGCGCAGATCCTTGCGGTGGGGCTTGAGCTGTTCGTCCGCCGGGGATACTCGGCGACGCGAGTCGCCGACATCGCGGATGCCGCCCAGATGAGTACCGGCCTGTTGTTCCACTACTTCCCGTCGAAGAAGGACCTGTACGAAGAACTTGTCCGGACCGGCCTGGCGCGGTCCACGGCGACCGTTTCGATGGCGGACGCGAGCGATGCGCTGGCCTATTTCGACGGCGTGGCCACGACGGTGATCGGGGGGATGAGGGCGAGTCGTTTCGTCGCGCGGATGTTCGTTCTGATCAGTCGCGCAGATGCCGATGCCGTCCTGGGCGAGGATGTCGTTTCGAGGGCCACGCTGGACGCGCTGGACCGATCGGCGACGATCATCCGCTCCGGGCAGGAGGCCGGAACGGTTCGTCGCGGAGACCCGCTCGCGCTGGCCACCGCGTTTTGGGGCGCACTGCAGGGAGCGGCCCAGCTTGTCGCGCTCAGCGAGAACATCCCCTGCCCGGAGCCCGCATGGATCGTGGACCTTCTCCGGCCCGTGGTCCCACGGGACGACGAAAGGAGTGACTCATGAGGCGCATCGGCAGCATGCTTCTGATCGTTCTGGGGATCGGGTTCGTGGCATGGTCTGTGGGTGGGCGGTATGTCGTGCTGCCCGGGTTTCTAGAGTCACTGGAATCTGGCACTGGGGCCGCGGGAACCGTGCCGGACGATGTCGAGGCATGGCGGATCGTCCGATTCCTGCTGTGGGCCTACTCGTTCAAGATCGGGATTCTGCTCGTGACGCTGGCCATGCTCCTGCGTCTGGGCATCTCCCGGAAACGCTTTGCCACCTATTCCGTGATCGGGCTGATCTATCTGTCTGTGGCGTACGCGCCCATGTCTGCGCCGGGCGTCGTGTTCGGAATCGTCGGCACGATCATGGCGGTGTTCATCGTGCTGGCGATCATGGGCGTGCCGAAGGCGCGATCCGCCGGTTCGCCTTTCGTGTCGCAACGAGAATTGCAGTTGGGGGCCTACTTCTTCTTCGCCACCGCAGCCCACATGCTATGCGGCTTCTTTGGTACGCGGATATTCGCGCTGGAGCCCGAGAGGATGATCGCCTACGAACTTCAGGAAGATGCCATGACGTTTGCCGTGCATATCCTGATCGAACTCACGGTGGGGTGGATACTGCTCTTCTTGAGCCATCGTGTCGGTGCGGGAGTCGGCGCCGAGGGAGATTCGCGACCGGCTGACCGTCGATGATCAGCGGGGTTGATTCCGTCAGAATTCGGTGCCGTGTGAGTTAGCGAGGCTACGAACGTCGCTATGGTGACGGATCCAGCCGCAGTAACCGGGACGCTCAGCTCAGGGCGTTGCGGCGGATCAGTGCCTGGTACCAGTGGAAGCTGTCCTTGCGGTAGCGGTCGAGGGTGCGCAGGTCGTTCTCGTCGCGGTCGACGTAGATGAAGCCATAGCGCTTGCGGGCGCCTTGGTGGGTGGAGATCAGGTCGATCGCAGACCATGGTGCATAGCCCATGACCTGGACGCCGTCGGTGAGGGCCTCCTGGATCTGCGCGACGTGATCACGCAGGTAGGCGATGCGGTAGTCGTCGTGGACCAAGCCGTCGTCGTTGAGTTCGTCGAAGGCGCCGAGCCCGTTCTCCGTGACCAGCAGCGGGAGCTGGTAGCGATCCCACAGTGCGCGGAAGGTGGAGCGGAAGCCGACAGGGTCGATCTCCCAGCCGAAGGCGTTGCGAGGGAGGTGGGGGTTCGGGGCTGGTTCGTAGACGCCGGGGTCGGAGAGCGCGATCTGCTGGTCTCCCTCTTCGGGGCCGCCGATGGAGTCGAGCAGTTCGCCCTCGGAGACGGTGACGGTGTGCGAGGAGTAGTAGTTGAAGGCGATGAAGTCGGGCCTCCCGGCCTTGAGTACCTCCATGTCTCCGTCGTCGATGGTGGGCGCCCAGCCGCGCTGGCTGAGGTAGGACCAGACGACGGAGTTGTAGCGACCGTGGACGGCAGCGTCGAGATAGAGCCAGTTGCGGATCGCGTTGAAGTCATCCGCAGCGATCACATCCAGGGGGTCACACGAGGCCGGGTACACGATGGCGATGTTCGGTGCCGGCGCGACTTTGGCCTGTGGTGCGCGCTCGTGGATGAGCCGGAACGCCTGTGATTGGGCGACCAGCATGTGGTGGTTCTGCTGGTAGGCGTCCTTGTGGGGGTCGACGCCGGGCAAGATGTCGAGGGTGCCGATGGCATCGCCGTAGAGGATCATCATGTTCTGCTCATTGATGGTGAGCCAGTAGGTCACCTTGTCGCCGAACTCGTCGAGCAGCACGTTCGTGTAGTGGACGAATGCGTCGATGGTGGAGCGCTCCGACCAGCCGCCCTTTTCCTGCAGGGCCTGAGGCAGATCGAAGTGATACATGGTGACGATCGGCTCGATGCCGGCGTCGCGCAGTTCGTCGATGAGCGAATGGTAGAAGGCCAGCCCAGCCGGGTTGGTGGCCCCGTCACCGTCGGGGATGACGCGCGACCAGGAGAGGGAGAACCGGTAGGCCTTCAACCCCATCTCCTTGAAGAGCGCGACGTCCTCCTTGTAGCGGTGGTAGTGATCGCTGGCCACCGCGAAGGATGCCGTGCCGGGGCGCGGGGCTTTGCTGTCGATGATGGAGGGGCCTTTGCCGTCCTCACGGGCGGCTCCCTCCACTTGGTAGGCGGAGGTGGAGGCTCCCCAGAGGAAGTTGGCGGGGAAAGGAGACAGGGCAACGTGCTTCATGGTGTTCCTTTGTTCAGGCCGGTGGCGAGGCGGTCGCCCCGCCACCGGCCGGTTGACTTCTGGACAATGTGAGGTCAGGCGTTTGCCTTCTGGGCGGCGACGGCGAGGTAGAGCGGATCGCCGATCCCGATGGCGCCGGAGGCGACCTCGGCGAGGGTCTCGAACTTACGATGGTTGGTGATGACGACGGGGGTGGTCAGGTCGTAGCCCTCGGCCAGGATCGCGTCCTTGTCGAACTCGACCAGAACATCCCCGGCGTTGACGTGCTGGCCCTGCGCGACACGCGTGGTGAAGTGCGTGCCGCCGAGCTTCACGGTGTTCATTCCGACGTGGATGAGCAGTTCCGCACCGGTGGTGCTGCGCAACCCGATGGCATGCCAGGTCGGGAAGACGGCGACGACCTCGCCGTCGAACGGCGCCACGACGGTGCCGGAGGAAGGCCTGACCGCTGCGCCGACACCGAGCGCACCCCCGGCGAAGACCGGATCGGCGACCTCCGCCAGCGCGATGGCGGTTCCCTGGAGCGGACTGAGGATCTGGATATCTGCGACGGTACCCGCCTCGGTCGGGGCCGTCGCCTCTGCGACGGGAGCTTCCTCATCGACGGGGTCCTTGAAGCCGAGCAGCACGGTGAGCAGGA
This sequence comes from Arachnia sp., assembly GCA_035326505.1. GTDB lineage: Bacteria > Actinomycetota > Actinomycetes > Propionibacteriales > Propionibacteriaceae > Arachnia. The sequence goes on along the minus strand of DAOLFC010000016.1, from coordinate 33,968 downwards.
AGGACACGACGATCGCCACCGTGATGCCGATGATCAACATCGTGATGCTGCCACGGCTGAACAGGGCGGGCAGCGACAGCAGCGACGGGAGCGGGATCGCGTTGCCTGCCACGCCACCCAGGGAGATGATCGCACCACCGAGGGCGCCGCCGATGAGGCCGTAGATGAAGGGACGCTTCAGCGGCAGGGTCACGCCGTAGATGCCGGGCTCGGTCACGCCGGCGAGGAAGCCGGACAAGGTGGCTGGGGCGGCCAAAGTCTTGAGGCGCTTGTTGCGGGTGCGCACCAGCACGCCGGCGATGGCCGCCGCCTGGCCCAGAGCTGAGGCGAAGAGCGGGGCGTAAAGCACCACGTAGCCGGTGTTCTCCAGTTCGAGCAGCATCAGTGGCACGAAGCCCCAGTGCATGCCGAACATCACGAACACCTGCCACAGGCCGCCCATGATGGCGCCGCCCAGCCACGGCACGGTCTCGAACAGCCAGCCGACGCCACCGGCGAGGGCGCCGCTGACGTACTGCGAGACCGGTCCGATCACCAGGAAGATCAACGGCACCAGGACGAACACCACGATCATCGGGGTCGCGAAACGGCGAATGGTGGAGTGGAGCTTGGCGTAGAGGAATCGTTCCATGTGGCTCTGCAGCCACACCGCGACGATCACCGGGATGACGCTGGAGCCGTAGCTGATCATCGTCAACGGAATGCCGAAGAACGTCAGGCCTTCCTGCCCGGACATGGCCGCGATGCCGGGATGCACCAACGCGCCCGCGATCGCGATCGAGGTGAACTGCTGCGCGTCGAAGTACTTGGCCGCGGTCACCGCCAAAGCCACAGGGAGGAAGTAGAAGAAGCCGTCTGAGAGACCGTTGAGCACCTGCCAGGTGCTGGTCTGGTCGCTGAGCCAGCCAAAGGTGACCGCCATTGCGACGAATGCCTTCAGCAAACCGGTGCCGGCCAGCGCCCACAGCACGGGAGAGAAGACCCCCGAGATCAAAGCGACGAACCGGTTGAACAGGTTTCCCTTCGGCGCCGCCGAGTCCACCGACTTCGTCGTGGTGGTGAGCTTGGAGATCTTCCCGATCTCGGCGAACACCTCGGGCACCTCGTTGCCGATGATCACCTGGAACTGGCCACCTGCCTCGGCGGTCGTGATCACCCCGGGTATGGCCTTCACCGCGGCGGCGTCGGCCTTCTTCTCGTCGTTGAGGATGAACCGGAGCCGAGTTGCGCAATGCGACAGCTCCTTCACGTTGTCCTCGCCGCCGACGCCCTTCAGCACGCTGGCAGCGATCTTGGCGTGGTCGGCCATGGGGCCACCTTCCTTTCACCGCGTCTTCGCGGTCCTATGTGAACCACCTCCCTGCCGAGAGGGTCGATGGTGATGTTGAGGTTGTTGTGGTGAATCTTGTGGACGACCCCTGGCTGGGGTCGGGTTCCGGGGACTCGGCTGCTTTCCTCCGGGCCCCCTCCTATGCCTCGTCGGCGGTGGTCTTCGAGGCCGTCCGTGGCACTACCTGGGGAGCGGTCGTCATCTGCCGACCGTGGTTGGCTCGTCCGACGAACACGACCTGGGCGAGCGCCGCGAGGACCACTGCGGTAACGGTCACGATGCCGAGCGGCAGGACGTCTTCACCTCCGCCGATGCCGACCAGAGGCGCGGCGATGCCGCCCAGGCCGAACCGCGCGCAACCCAGCACGGAAGATGCCGTGCCGGCGAGTTCCGGATAGTCGGCGAGCGCGAGGGACGTAGTGGGCGGTGCCGCGAACGCGACTCCGGATGCGAGAACGAACAGTGACACGAGCACGACCGGCAGAGGCAGGTGCCACAAGCCTGTGGCGAGCAGCCCGAGAGCGCCGAGGCCGCTCATAGCGACGCCGATGGTGAGGGCGCCGCGTTCGGACCACTTCTCCGCGGCGCGCCCGCCGATGTAGCCGAAGATCATGAAACCGGCCGAGTTCGCGCCGAACGCGATCGAGTAACCCTGCGGGGAGAGGCCGTAGGTGCCCTGCAGAATGTAGGTCGCCCCCGCCAGGTAGGCGAACAGCGCGGCGTAGGTGAGGCCGGCGATGAGAACGGAGCCGACGAAGAGGCGGTCGGCGAAGAGCTTGCGGAAGTCGCGCCCGGTCTGTGCCAGCCCGCCGCTGGTGCGCTGGTCAGCCGGGAGGGTCTCGCCGAAGATGACCAGCGACGCCAGGAGCAGGAGGACGCCGAGCCCGGCGAGGAAGAGGAAGATGCCGCGCCAGTCGGTGACGAGTGCGAGCTGCCCTCCGATGACGGGGCCGACGATCGCCGCGAGACCGCCGAGGACGGTGAGGCGCCCGTAGTAGCGGATGAGTGCGCCGCCTTCGTAGACGTCACGGCCGGCAGCTTGGGCGATGACGATGCCGACCGCGCCGGCGAGCCCCTGGACGAGGCGGGCAAGGACGAGGGTCTCGATGGTGGGGCTGACGGCGCACCACACGGAGGCGGCGACGAAGGCGATGATGCCGATGAGCAGCGGCCCGCGGCGCCCGAACCGGTCGGAGAGCGGGCCGGCGATGACCTGGCCCACAGCGAGTCCGATGAGACAGGCGGTGAGGGTGAGCTGCGCAGCGGATGCGGTCGCGCCGAGGTCGATGGTGAGAGCAGGCAGCACCGGGAGGTAGACGTCCATCGAGATCGGGCCGAAAACGGTCAGCAGCATCAGCAAGGTCGCGAGTGCGGGTCCGACCTTGCGGGCGTTGTGAGGAGAAGTCATGGGAAGTCTTTCGAGTCGTGGCATCGCCGCGGCGGGCAGGAGGGTACAGCGAGTACCCCTGGGCCGTGAGGGCTGGGGCGCTCGCGAGGTCGCCGGCTCGGCCGGTGGATCAGTCGGTGGTGAGGAGCACCTTGGTGGCGGTGCGTTGATCCATCGCCTTGTAGCCCTGGGCCGCGTCTGCGAGCGGCAGGGTGAGGTCGAAGACCTTGCCGGGGTTGATGGTGCGATTCCAGATGAGCTGGATCAGTTCGGGCAGGTAGCGGCGTACGGGGGCGGGGCCGCCATGGAGGTGGACCTCGGCGAAGAACAGCTCGTCGGCCGGGATCGTGACGCCGTCGTGGGCGACGCCGACGAAGCCGATGTGCCCGCCAGCGCGGCAGGAGCGGATCGCCTGTCGCAGTGATTCCTCGGTGCCGACGGCCTCGATCACGCTATGTGCGCCGAGTCCTCCGGTGAGTTCCCGGATTCGTGCGGCTCCGGCCTCGCCGCGTTCCTCGACGATGTCGGTGGCTCCGTATTCGCGCGCGAGCTGTTGGCGCTCGGGGTGGCGGGACATGGCGATGATGCGCTCGGCGCCCATCTGCCGGGCGGCCAGGACTCCCATCAGCCCGACGGCCCCGTCGCCGACGACGGCCACGGTCTTGCCAGGCCCGGCCTGGGCGGCGTCGGCGGCGAACCAACCGGTACCGAGCACGTCGGACGCGGCGAGCAGCGAGGGGATGAGGTCGGGATCCGGCATGCCGGGCGTCTTCACAAGGGTGCCGTCGGCGTACGGGATGCGGGCCTTCTCGGCCTGGGTGCCGATGGTGACGGAGACGAACTCGAAGTTGACGCACTTCGACGGGTAGCCGGACAGGCAGATCTCGCAGGTGCCGTCGGAGATCACGAAGGAGCCGACGACGAAGTCACCCGGCTGGACGGTCTTGACGTCGCTGCCGACCTCCTCGACGACGCCGACGTACTCGTGCCCCATCGGGGTGTGGTCGACGTGCTCGACGCCGCGGTAGGGCCAGAGGTCGGAGCCGCAGATGCAGGTCGCGGTGATCCGGATGATCGCGTCGGTGGGGAGGACGATCGTCGGGTCTTCGCGCTCGCCGACGGTGATCCTGCCGGGGGCTTCCATAATGACGGCACGCATGGGGGCGGGCTCCTTCGAGATGTCTGTGGTCCGGGTCGGTTTCTATCTCAGCAGCGCCTGGGAGATTGTGGGAGACCCCGTTGAGGGAGGTACTGGCAGGGCCTCCTTCCACGTCCGGCAACGATTTATGGTGGTGAGATGGACAACCGAGCAGAGGTGAAGGACTTCCTCACCACCCGGCGCGAGAAGGTCTCACCGAAGGATGTCGGTCTGCCCGCCGGAGCCAACCGGCGGGTCAAGGGGTTACGGCGCAGCGAGGTCGCCGCGCTCGCCGGGGTGAGCGTCGAGTACTACACGAAGATCGAACGCGGTCACATCAGCGGTGCTTCCCCCGAAATCCTCGACGCCCTCGCCCGGGCGCTTCGACTCGATGACGCCGAGCGCGCGCATCTGTTCGATCTCGCCCATGCGGCCAGCCCGGTGGCGAGACCGCCGCGCAGACGAAGCCCCAAGGGCTGGACGCCGCACCCCAGCTTGCAGTGGATTCTCGACGCCGTCACCGACGGGCCCGCCTTCGTGCGCAACGGGCGGATGGACATCCTCGCGACGAACCCGCTGGCGCGTGCGTTCTACCGAGATGTGTTCGACATGCCGGGCCAGCCCCCCAACATCGCCCGCTTCACCTTCCTCGACGAGCGGGCGAACGAGTTCTACCCGGACTGGGAGGCATTCGCAGATGTCACCGTCGCGATCCTGCGCACCGAAGCCGGCCGCGACCCGCACAACAAGGACCTCCACGACCTCATCGGGGAGCTGTCGACCCGCAGTGCCGAGTTCCGCACGCGCTGGGGCAGCCACAACGTGCGCCACCACGGCACCGGCTTCAAGACCTTCCGCCATCCCGTCGTCGGCGAAATGACCCTCGCTTACGAAGGCATGGAGATGGAGTCGGAGCCGGGGCTGTCGATCACGATCTACGCGGCCGAGCCGGGCTCGCCTTCGGCAGACCGGATGCGGCTGCTCGCTTCCTGGGCGGTCGGCGAGGCCGGCACGGCAGCCTGCGTCACGGACCCCGCTGCCGGTCGGCGGTGACTACTCGACGATCGTGATGGCGACGCTTTGTCCGTCGAGTTTCATGACGTCGTCGAGGTCGTCTGTCGTGCCGATCCTCACCAGGCTGGTCGAGTGGCCGAGGGAACCTGTGGCGTAGAAGAACCCCAGGTTGCTCCACGGGACATAGGAGAAGAGGTCACCGACTTCCGGTTTCATCCCTTCGTTCCCAGTGGTGTCGAACCCGCGCTCGGGGTAGGCGATCTTCTCCATGCCCGAGTAGTCCTCGAAGGTGAGCGTCATCGGCAGCATGGAGAGGAAATCGCGGGTCGTCGCGGTGTCCTCGTGGATGGTCACTTCCACCACGGCGTCGCCGGCGGTGAAATGGACGATCGTGCCGACCACGCCCTGATCGGGAACTGTCGTCTGCTCTGGTGAGGACACCGGTGGCTCCTGTTCGGTCGGGGTTGGGGAGCTCGCTGGGGTGCTGCTCATGGTCGGCGGCTCCGCGGGCTGGCCGCCACAGCCAGCGACGGCGAGGCTCAGCAGGAGCGCCGTCGACACGCAGATGCCCCGCAATCCGAGCGATGCCCGCGTGGGGAAGTCCATGCCGTGCGCCTTTCGTCCGTCGTCCGCCACCCAAGCTACACACGATCCCGCTGCCCGAGGGAGACCCCGACGACGGGGGTACCGAGAGGGTCTCCCTCGGCCCGTCGTGGAAACGTAGCGTTGCAAGCATGAGCGAGAAGACGATGGAATACGCACACCTCGGCCGCTCGGGCCTGACGTTTCGCGCTGAAGGGAGCGACGCTCATCTCGACGCTCGTGGACTTCGCGCCGGTCCTCGACGAGGCTCCCGGCGCCCCCACGTCGTTCCTCCCTGATCGATGTGGTCCGCAACCGAGACTTCGCTTGTACCCACGACCGAGTTCGCAAGGATCCGGAGCAGCAACAAGATCGTCTCTACTCCGCCACGAGGCACGCTTCGAAGCGAGTCCGTAGATCGTCCGGGGAAATGCTGCCGGGTGCGCTGATCGTGACGATTCGAGTCCGCGGGATCTGACCGTTCCAATCAGAGAGCCGCGTGATGTCCACGCGTCTGCATACGACGTGCAGGACGACGGGTGAATCGGGTTCCTGATCCACTTGTACGATGCCTTTACAGCGGAAGACGCTTCCCGGCAGCCGACGGACCACCCGTTCAAGTGCTTCCAGGGACAGGGGGCTGGTGGACTCGAAGCTCCAGGTGTCGAACGAAGGCAAGGAAGCGGTATCGGAATGCCGGTCTTCGCCTCGGTCCGCCGTCAGCGCGTTGCCGGGATCAAATCGACCAACGCCCAGCAGGATCTGGCTGGGGACCTTGCCGTGACTGGTCTCCACCATGCGAATGTTGTTGAAGTGATCCTCAATGAGGAGGTGGGCTCGCCGCAGCATTTCCGGCGTCGCGAGGTCGATCTTGTTCAAGACGACCATGTCGGCGAACGCGACTTGGTGCAGTTGCAGTTGCACCACCTCGGGGTGATCGGAGTAGGCGAAGAGTTGCTGCGGATCCATGACGCAGGTGACGGTGTCCAGCCGGATCCGGTCACGGAGACGAGGGGTGTGGAACGCGAGGGTGATTCCTGCCGGGTCGGCGACTCCGCTGGCCTCCAGCAGGATGTATTCGGGGCGTTCGGGTCGGGCGATCGTCTCCAAAACCGTCTCGACCAGGTCGTCTCGCAAGCTGCAGCAGATGCATCCGTTTGCCAGAGTGACGACGTCGTCCGCCACGTCGACGATGAGATCGGAATCTATGGAGATGTCGCCGAAGTCGTTGACCAGCACGGCCACGCGCAAGCCGTGATCGCTGCCGAGGATATGGTTGAGCAGCGTCGTCTTGCCCGCGCCCAGGAATCCCGTGAGGATGGTGAGGGGAATCGCTTCACTGATCGCATCGTTGCTCGTCACGGCTGCTCAATCTGCGTCGTGGCGTCGCCGCTCCACGGGAAAGGGAGCGGCGACGCCTTGCGGATAGTCTACAATCCCACCGTCTTCGCTGGGTCCAACGGGAAGGTCGGCGGCAGAGGGTGAGCCCACTGGCGCATCTGGTCGGCCGGCGTGAAGAGCTCCGGTTCGATCTCTTGATCTCGAATGTACTGCTCCTGAATGGGGGTGAAGGGGTTGTGCGCCATGACGGGATCAGGCTTCACCCCGTCGAACTGGTTCTCCAGGAGCCACTCCGCCGCCGCGCGGGCCGTGTTTGTGGTTTCGGGAAGAGCCGCCTCCCGGATCCAGATGTTGTCTTTCGTGACGTTCACGACGGTGTTGTCGATTCCGAAGGTGAAGAACCCTGGGTAGTGCATGCGTACGCCCGCGACCATTTCCCCGATGAGCTCCCGATCGAAAGAAACATGCGTGGCGACGGCCAGGCGCGGCTGGATCAGATTCGCCAGATACCCGAATCCGTAGTGGGTGGTGTGGAAATTGTCCACGGTAAACGCCCCGATGAAGGGAGAGACGCCCTGCTTCAAAGCCCACAGGCGCACGATGTCCACGGCCATTTCCGTCACGAAGACGTCGCAGTCCTTGGCGTAGCGTGCGGTGAGCTTGTCCGGCTTTCCATCCCCGGTCCAGACGAAGGACAGGCCGTTCCAGTCCAGCCGATAGGCGGAAGCGCCGTCGGCCGCGTGTGAACGCCTCCAGTGCGTGATGACGACTCCGTCCTTGTCGTAGCACGCGCCGCCGTCGTCGCGGAAGTCGAACTCGTTGACCTCGAACTCGTAGCCGTCGTGCAGGGGCATGCCTTCGGCCTGGATCGACGTCCACAAACCCATCTGCGCCATGTGGTCCACCATCGCCTGGGTACCCAACTCCGGCCGGCTGCTGGACGGCCCGTGGATCCGCAGCGGCTTCCATCGACCGTTGAAGGGGGCGAACTGCCAGAGGTAGGGGATGTCCGCGTAGTGATCCAGGTGGAGGTGCGTCAGGAAGATGTCGTTGATCTCCGGGACGGGAACCTGATTCGCGATGATGTTGCGCAGGCACCCCGGCCCGAAATCGAAGAAGAAGCGCTTGCCGTTGCCCAGCTCGACCATGATGCAGGTTCCTGCTTGAGATATGCGCGGGGGCCAGGGCTGGCTTCCCATGAACGTGATCCGCATCTCGTCCGGGCCGAGGGGCTCGCTCTGCGGGAAGTAGTTGTTCTTGTTCTTGACGGACGGCGTCGGCTGATAACCGGGGGGTAGGGTCACGCCGCTTCCCGGCGCTGAGCCATAGGGATTGTGTACATCGTTGGCCGGCGCGTTCATCGTGCTGGCGACGGTGCGGCCGGTCTCGTCTTCGCCGCGGGATGCGGCTTCACTGCTCATCGTGGGTTCTCCTCTTCTGGGAGTGGTGGCGGCTGCCACGGTGTTGTGGTGCTCATGTGTAGCGTTTCGGGGGCTAGCGATGTGATTGTCTTGCGTGATGTGGCGCCCGGGGCGGTGAGCGGCGTGGCTGGCGGTTGGCGTGGTCGAGTGAGGTCGACGCTTTCGTGCGAACCACCTAATCGCTCGATGGATCCTCGGTGGAAGGGGCGTCGCGCGCGTTGCGGATGCGAAGCCCGCTCACCAGGATGAAGCCACTGACGATGAGCACCCAGGTGGGGAACAACAGCGTCAGCCAAAGGTTATGGCTGATGCTTATCAACATGATCACAGAAAGAATATAGGTGCCGAGGGCCAAGGGTTTGGGCATCACCCCGGTCTTCTGCCAGAGCGTCCCCAGGGACGACATGAAGACGCCGGCCATCTTCAGTGCATAGATGTTGAAGGCTTGATCGATAATGGCGCGCCCGAGTGCGTAGGTGTTCCCATTTGATTGCCCACTCGCGTATGTCGTCATCATTGCCGCGGCCACGGAGAAGGCGACGAAAGACATGGCCACGAAAAGCAATCCGCTGCCCAGAGTCACGGTGGCGAAGAATTGATCCTCGTGGGTTCCCAGATGATTGCGCACGACGCCCAGGAACCAGAGGAAAGCGATTCCGGAGAAGGGCATCAAGGTCATGGCCAGTGTCAACTGCCATTCGGTGGTTCCGGTGAACTCGCCCGTGCTCAGTCCGTCGGCACCCAGTCGTATGAGGATGACCCCCAGTGCAAAGAGGATGGCGAAGGCGATCCCTGCGATCGCTGCTGCCTGTGGAGTCTTGGCGGGATGAGCCGTGTTGGTTTTCTGCGATGCTGGCATCTGTCCTGACCTCCCTGAGTCACCAGGATCAGCTTTCAATCACGTCGCTGTCAGAAAGCGGGAGTGGCCCGAGACCCCGGTCTCGGGCTGCGCGTGGTGGGCGTTTTTCCGCAGGTGCAAGATTTATGTCTGATCGCCTCGGCAGACGCTCCAGCGTTCATCGGACCACCTCCGCTCACAGGCATATGCGAACCGTGCGAGTGGTGTCGTGGAAGAACGGGTCGTATGAACGATCGCCAGAGGCATCCTCGCCTGGTTGTTATTGTAGAGCGACCGGCCCGTACGCGCAATGCCTGATCCGGCTTGCGCCAATTTATCCGGAATAATTGGTTATTTTCCCGCAATGCGACCAATGCCGGTGACTGGGGCGGGGATGTCATTCGCCGCGACGCTGTCCGCCGGGAACGTCCTCGTGTCGTTGAGGCGTTCGACGGGTCGGTGGCCGCGCGGGCCGAACAGGTGGAGGATCTCGACGGGGTGGTCGTCGGCGGGACCGAACCAGTGCGGGGTGATGGGGTCGAACTGTGCGGTCTCGCCGGGGGTGAGGATGTGTTCGTCGTCGCCGAGGAGAAGTCTGAGGTTTCCTGCGAGGACGTAGAGCCAGGCGTGGCCCTTGTGGCTCCTGAGCCGGGGCTCGCGGGGGCCGAGTACATGTTTGAAGACCTGGACGCGTCCGGGGTATTGGGTCAGGGGAACGATGACGCCCCCGCTGGCGCTGACGTGCGGTTCCAGGTTCACGCGGGGGTCACCGGTCTCGGGTGCGGCGACGAGCTGGTCCAGTGAGACCCGGTAGGTCCGGGCGAGCGGGATCAGCATGTCGAGAGTGGGGTGTCGGTGCCCGGTCTCGACCCGCGACAGGGCGCTGACCGAGAGGCCGGACAGCTCGGCGACCGCGGTGAGGGTGAGGCCGCGCGCCTGGCGGATGCGGCGCAGACGCGGGCCGATCGCATCCAAAATGTTGACCAGCTCCGCGTCCATGCCCTCATTTTTGCAGATTCCGCAAAATCGCTCGGCCGGTGCCGAGCCACTCCCCGAGCATGGGCCAGGAATGGTCGCGAGATGAGGAGGGGAAGCGGTGATCGAGGTGGCGTCTCCAGATGTGCCGCTGATAAGTGCGTCGCGTCGCTGGACGGTGGTGGCGATCTGCGCGTCGGCGCTGTTCCTGGTGGGGCTCGACACGACCATCGTGACGGTGGGCCTGCCGAGGATCGGTGCCGGTCTCGGCCTGGGGAGCGATCGGCTCGCCTGGGTGGTGGACGCGTACACGGTGCCGTTCGCCAGCCTGCTCATCACGTCGGGGGCGCTGGCCGACAGGTTCGGCAGACGCAGGGTCTTCCAGACGGGGCTGGTTATGTTCGGCTTATCGTCGCTGGCCGCTGCGGTGGCCCCGTCGCTGGAGGTCCTTCTCGCCGCCCGCGTCGTGCAGGGCGTGGGTGCGTCGATGCTGACCCCGGTCGCGCTGGCGATCGTGGTCAACGTGATGACCGATCCGCGGGAGCGTGCCCAGGCGATCGGGATCTGGGGCGCGATGTTCGGGCTGAGCATGGCCGCCGGCCCGGTCACCGGCGGCGCCCTGATCGCGGTCTTCGACTGGCGCGCCGTTTTCTGGATCAACGGTCCGATCGTGCTCGCCGCCATCCTGCTAGTCAGAACGCTGGTGCCGGAGTCCAGGGCCGCGACGCCCCGGCGGCTCGACTGGCCCGGCCAAGTGCTGCTGATGGTCGCCTTGGCGATCGCGGTCACCGTGCTCATCGAAGCACCGCGGGTCGGCTGGTCCTCACCGACGGCGATCGTCGCCTACGTCGCGGTCCTGCTCACCGCCGTCGCGTTTGGGTGGGTGGAGTCCCACCGTCGGGAGCCTCTGATCGATCCCGGCCTGTTCCGTAGCGCCGGGTTCACCGGGGCCGTCGTCTCCGCGGTGGCGGTGTTCGTCGCGTTCAGTATGACGCTGCTGCTGACCACGGTGCTGCTGCAGGACCGTATGGGCTGGGAGCCGGTCGCGGCCGGCGCGGCAACGTTGCCGATGGCGCTCGGAGCGCTCGTGTGCGCGCCGGTATCGGGGCATCTGGTTGGCAGGATCGGGTCGCGCCTCCCACTTTTGACAGCCGGTGCCTGCCTCCTGCTGGGTGGGGCGCTGCTGGTGAGCCTGACCTCGACGTTGAGCGTGCCGGTACTGCTGGTGGCCTATCTCCTCGTCGGCGTCGGGGTGGGGCTGTCCAGCCCTCCGATCACGAACGCCGCGGTCAGCAGCCTGCCGCCGGAACGCGCCGGCGTCGCCGGTGGGATCACCTCCACGGCACGGCAGATCGGCACCGCACTCGGCGTCGCCCTGGCAGGCAGCCTGACCGCGACACTCGACCAACCGTTCACCAGCCTGCTCGGCTGGCTTCTGGTCAGCGGATGCGGCGCGGCTGTCTTGGCCTCCGCGCTCCTCCTGCCGACGCGTCTTGCCAGGCCATCGTCGACCGGGACGCGACAGGGGCGAAAGGCGTAACCGACCCTGTGCCCAGGAACCGGGATCAAGGCCCTTGAGTGTCAGCTTTTAGACCAGGAGTGGGGGAAAGTCTTACATTCGAGGATTAGGAGATTCGGAATCGGGCTGGGCGAGGGTCGTGGTGCCCGCCCGCAAGTGCGGCGTCGACGGCATCCGCGACGACGCCGATGACGGGCCAGGCTCCCTCCGAGCTGTTTCCGAGCACGCTCACCGTCGTCTCCGATGTGGGGATATGGGTGGAGCGGAAGGACACTCCGGCGTCGTAGCCCTCGATCACCGTCGCGGGGCCGGTGGCGTGCAGCCAGAGACCCAGGCCGTAGCGCATGCCCTCGTCGGGGACGTCGGCTCGGGGCTGGGTCATCACGGTCACCGTCGTGGGCGATACGATCCGCCCCGCGTGAAGCGCGCGCCAGAACCGGTGGAGATCGGCCGCGGTGCTGAACGCCCCGCCGTCGCCGTTTCCGAGCACCGGAAGGTGCAGGGCGTTGGTCCTGTTGCCTTCGTCGAAGAGGTATCCGGTTGCGGCCGATCCTGGAAGGTCGTCCGTGCGCAGATAGGCGGTGTCGGCGAGGCCCGCGGGGTCGAGCACCAAACGCCGGACGGCGTCGTGGAAGACCTCGTGAGTGATTCGTTCGAGCACGACGGCCAGCACCATGAATCCGCCGTTGCAGTAGGCGAACCGTTCGCCGGGTGGAAACTTCTGCGGGAAGCCGTCGAGAGCGGGGAGGAAGGCCTCCGCGCTGGTGAGGGTGTGAACGGGCACCGCGAAGACGTAGTCCTCCACCTCCCAGTCGCCGTCCTCGTCGAGGTAGTCGCCGATCCCCGACGTGTGCGCGAGCAGCTGCTCGACGGTGACCGCATCGTCGATGAGGGGCAGGTCGTCGGCGAGGATCTCGCGCACGCGCTGGTCGAGCCGCAGCATCCCGTTCTCCACCAGCCGCAGCACGGCCAGGGCGGTGAACGTCTTGCTGCCGCTGGCCAGCGCGAACTGCATCTCGGCCGTGACCGGAACGCGATATCCGCGATGCGCGAATCCGTAGCAGCGTTCGAAGGTGCGCACGCCCCCGACGTCGACCGCCACGACGCCGGAGAAGGAGTTCCTGGCCGCGGCCGCGTCGAGCGCGGCGACATCGAGCGTGATCATGACCCATTGTCACACCCTCGCGGCGTCTATGACCGGGGCATGCGCGATCTGCGGCGTCCGCGGTGACGGTCCTCGATCGGAGCCCTATCGTTGATCCATGCGGCTCGTGACGTTCAACCTGTGGAGTGGGCGATCGGCCAAGCTCGGCGCCTCCGCCGCCGCTGCGAAAGGCACCCGCCGCTGGGCGAAGTCGGTCGACCTCGACCTGCTCAGGGCCGCCGTGCGAGAGCTTGATCCGGACGTGCTGGCCCTCCAGGAGGTCGACGTCGGCCAGTCACGGTCCCATCACGCCGACCTGACCGGGATCGCAGCCGAGGCGATGGGCGCCCGAGAGTACCGGTTCGTGCCGACGCTGGCCGGCACGCCGGGGGCGCTGTGGTCACTCTCGGGCCCGCTTCACCGACCCACCGGTCAGTACGGGATCGCGCTGCTATCCCGCTACCCGGCGCTGCGTTGGCAAGACGTCCCGCTGCCGGCGCTCCGGCCTTCGGTCAAGGTCATGCTGCCGGTGGTGCGCCAGCACCTGACCGTCGGGGAGGAGCCGCGAGCAGCAATCATCGCGAATCTCGATACGCCGCACGGCCGGATCGCGGTGGCCAACACCCACCTCACCTGGATCCCTGGCTCCGGCATCCGGCAGCTGCGGGAGGTGACCCGATATCTCGGCGAGTTCGCCGATCCGGTGCTGCTGGTGGGTGACTTCAACATGTGGGGGCCGCTGCCGCGGATGATCACCGGTTTTCGTCCCTTGGCTGAGCACGCCACCTATCCAGCGACCAGGCCAAGCCGCCAGCTCGACCACATCATGCTGCGTGGTCATGGCCCGAGCGTGGCGGCGACCCGAGCGGTCCGAGTGGCGGTGTCCGATCATCTGGCACTGGTCGTGGACTTCGCCTGACCAACCACGATCCTGCTTCGGTGAGCATCTGCGACGCACCGCTCGGGTCGATCCCGAGCGCTGGCTCAGCGGGTGTTGCCCTCTATGACCAGCTTGTCTGGTGTTCGCCGCTCTTGGGTCGCTCGGTCGAGGTCGGCCGTGCAGAGGTCTCCGTGAACGGCTGCTCCGGTCGCGACGCCGGATGCCGCGGCGGCGACGACCATCGCCATCGGGTTGTTCGCGTTGCCTGCCGCCCAGACGCCTGGGACGCTGGTCATTCCGCGGGGGTCGGTGGGTATCTGCATCCCGAAGGGGGAGGCCTCAGCGTGCCCGCCGAGCGATTCGTACAGTGCGGTGCGGGCGTTGAAGCGGGGTACGACGACCGCCGCGTCTGCGTCGAAGACGTGGCCGTCTTCGGTGGCTACGCCCCGTACTTGGGCGCCGTCCATGATGAGGTGCTCGACTCTCGGGCGGATGACGGTGACGTCGAGTGCCGCGAGCTGCTCCCGTTGCTCGATGCTGGGATCGGGGGCGTCGTGGAGGAATACGGTCACCTGGTCGCTGAGCCGGCGGAACAGCATGGCCTGGTGCATCGCCACCACGTCTCGGGTGAGGATCGCGATGCGCTGATCGCGCACCTCCCAGCCGTGACAGAAGGGACAGTGGAGCACGGATCGTCCCCATCCCTCAGCGACGCCGGGAATGTCGGGCAGATCGTCTTCGAGCCCAGTGGCAAGGATGATCCTTCGGGCGCGCACCTGGTGCGTGCCGCCGCCGACGTCGACGGTGAAGTCATCGATACTGCCGGTGATCGCGGTTGCGTAGCCGGGAACGATCTTCACGCCATACGACTCGGCCTCCGCACGGCCCTTCGCGAGGAGCTCAAGCGGTGGGATGCCCTCCTGTCCGAGCACGTTGTGCGCGCCCTCGGCGGGGGCATTGCGAGGCTGGCCGCCGTCGACGACGACGACGGTGCGGCGCGAGCGCGCGAGGACGACCGCGGCGGCAAGCCCTGCCGACCCACCGCCGATGACGGCGACATCGGCCTCGAAACTCCCGAGTGGCGAGGTCGTGACGTCATGCCCGGCGGCTGCGCTGAGCGGCGATTCACGCTCGAGGAACTCGACGAGACCCTCCGGGATGTCGTGCCAGGGTGCCTGGCCGTGGTGGTCGCTGGTGTGGTGCTGCCGGTTTGTCATGACGACGAGGCTACTCACCCTTCCCATCTAGAGCATAGACTCTTGCATATGACGCAAGAAAAGATGGAATCGGTCGTTCGACAGCGGATCCGTGGGCTCAGGCTCGCGCGGGGCTGGACCCTCGATACCCTCGCGGCGCGCTGCTTCCTGTCCCCGTCGACGTTGAGCCGGATCGAGACCGGACACCAGCGCATCGCGCTGGAACAACTCGTCGCCATCGCCAAGGCCCTGGGAACAACGCTCGATCAGCTCGTGGAACCAGAAGGCGACGAGGATGTCGTGATTCGGCCCGAACCCGAATCGATGGACGGCACCACCTTCTGGCTGTTATCCAGAGAACGCGACCGGCGCGGCGTCACCATCGCCAAAATGCGGATCGCGGAAGATCGCGACCCAGGTGAGCCACGAGTACACCCTGGCTACGAGTGGTTCACCGTGCTCAGTGGCACCCTCAAACTCGGGCTCGGCGCTCGGACGATTCTGGTGCAGCCCGGCCAAGCCGTGGAGTTCTCAACCATGATCCCGCACCGCCTCGAAGCACACGGCGGTCCAGCGGAGCTTCTCACCATCTTCGACCACGACGGCGAACAAGCCCACCTCCCCGGGCGTCGTCACCAGTAGAGCGGCTCTACGACCCGACGACCATCGCGGAAGTTCATGTCACATGCGCGGCCGTGCCGTTGACGCAGGTGTTCCATTGATCAGTGCTTTCCTAGATATAGGTAGACAATCGACGTAACATCGGGACATGAAGACGATCACGGTCGGTGAACTCCGGCAGAACCCTACTGCGGCTCTCGATGACGTCGAGCGCGGCGACACTTACCGCATCACACGCCACAACCGGGAGATCGGAAGGATCGTTCCGCCGACAGCCGCGCCGGATATCGTCTCACCCAAGCGACGGGGGCGAGCCAACACCTCGGCCATCCCCCGCCATGAGCTGCACACGGTGGACTCGATCGACGAACTCCTGGACCAGATCAAGGGCGAGTGGTGAGGCGCTACCTGCTCGACTCCTCCGTAGCCGTCCGCATTCTGTTCGGACACTCGCCAGCCGCAGCCGCCTGGTTCGACGACGTCACCGGCGACCCCGGCGCAGAGGTGCTCGCCTCGCGAATACTGCGTACCGAGCTGACCCGCGTGCTGCGGCGCGAAGGCAACCCGGTGAGCCGCCGTGACGAGGTCCTGGACTTCGTCGGCATCATTCCGATCTCCGATGCCATCCTCGCCGAGGCGGAGGCGATCGTCCCCCACGTGAAAACGCTCGACGCGATTCACCTCGCCTCGCTGCTGCACACCGGCCTGGATGCGACAGTCGTCACTCACGACACGACCATGCGATCCGTCGCGGAGCTACTTGGCTACCCGACCTTGGACCCGGTCGCCGACTGAGACCAGTTGGCGTCGTGGGTGCCGATGGCTTGACGCGGCGCTCGGCCGAGCCGCCGCCCGAGGTTGGGGATCGACGAGAAAGGGGAGGCGGTACTTCGAGGTCCGCCTCGGCGGCACGGGCGGCGGAGCGATCGACTCAGCCGGGGGGCGACGCGCACGGTGCCGCGAACCTGCCCGAACCAGTGATCGCCCGATTACCGTTCGGCTACCGCCGTCCGCTGTTGATCGAAGGCCTCTCGCGCCGCGGTGATCGCGGGTTGATGCCTCACCGCCCACAGCGCCAGTCCGAGCGCGGGCTCGATCAACGTGCGTCCCATCTCGGTGAGCTCGTACTCGACTCTCGGCGGGACCTCAGCGTGGACGGTGCGTGAGACGAGGCCATCGCGCTCGAGGCTGCGCAGCTTCAGGGTCAGCATCCGCTGCGAAATGCCGGGGATGCGGCGCTGCAGTTCGCTGAACCGAAGCGCCCCGGTCCGGAGCATGCCGATGATGAGTAGGGACCATTTGTCCCCTACTCGGTCCAGCAGCTCGCGCACAGCCTGACCGATGCCGGTCTCCAGGCACGCGCCCTCGTTGCCCTCCAGTGTCTTGAACATGGCGGCGCTGAGTTCGTGGGTCTCGGTCATCATTCCTCCCTGTGCCGCAGGCACATCGATGTGCCTTTTGTAAGGCCAGTCGAAGTCACTCATGATGGTGCTTGTTACAAACAGTAACCCACAAGGGGCCGCTCCGTTCGCTGGCGGCTCTGCAACCTAAGGAAGCACCATGGCCATCGCCCTCTGGATCGTCAATGCGATCCTCGCCCTCGTCTTCGTGGCCGTCGGCGTCATGAAACTCGCCCGGACCAGGGAGGCTCTTGAGGCCTCTGGGATGGCGTGGACAGCCAACGCCTCGGCTGGATTGGTCAAGGCCATCGGTGCCGTCGAGCTTCTCGGCGGTCTGGGGTTGATCCTCCCGCTAGCGACCGGCGTCGCACCGGTGCTCACGCCGCTGGCCGCGGTCGGCCTTGCCCTGACCATGATCGGCGCGATCGTCCTCCACGTCCGGCGCAAGGAGAGCTTCGTTGTGCCGGCCGTGTTGCTCGTCGTCGCGGCAGCCTCGGCCATTCTCGGCTTCATGATCCTCTGACGTCGGACGCTCGATCCTGGGCCATACCCACAAAGGAGATATTTCTATGCCCACCATCGCCATCATCGGAGCCGGTCCTGGTCTCGGTCTCGCCATCGCTCGTGCGTTCGGCCGGAATGGCCACGGCGCCGCACTGATCTCCCGCAGTGCAGAAAAGCTCGATGCCCTGACCGCCGCACTCACCGCGGAAGGCATCGAGGCCGCAGGCTTCATCGCCGATGTCGGGGACCCGACCTCCATCATCACAGCGCTCGATGCCGCCCGGGAACGCTTCGGTTCCATCGATGTCCTCGAGTTCTCGCCTCACGCCGGCAATGCCGAGTCCATGATCGATCCCCTCGGCGTGACAGTGGAGAATCTCCGCCCCGTCGTCGACACCATGCTCTTCGGCGCCGTGGCCGCCGTGCAGGCGGTGCTGCCCGCCATGCGTGAGAAGGGCGCCGGCACCGTGCTGCTGACCGCGGGCGCGGGCTCGATCAACCCCGTGCCCTTCTTCGGAGCACTCAATGCCGCCCAGGCCGCGACCCGCAACTGGGCGCTGAACCTCCACAATAAGCTCGCCCACACCAACGTCTACGTCGCGCACGTCGCGATCGGCGTCGGCATCGGCGAGGCCGCCCCGGCACCGGGCTACCCATTCAGGACTCCAGCGCAACTTGCCGATCTCTATTGGGACCTGCACGTCGCTCGCGAGGTGCCCGAACTGGTTATCAGCGACTGACCGCGACCAGCATCCGTCCGAAGAGCTGCCCATTAGGCACGAGCCCAGGCCTGCGGTACTGATCGTGATGCTTGACGGGTTCCATGACGTCGTCGTTGGCGCGAACTGGTGTGGCTGAAGGGTTGTCAGATTGTGGCGACGGCGTCGCCACAATCTCAAGAGTCACTCGATGTGACACTCGGCGTATACGCCGAGAGCCAGGGTCGTCTGGTCTCAGAGGTCGTCGGTGAGCGCGTTGGCCATCTCGTCGAGGTATGCCTTGCGGAAGCGTTCGAACTCGGCGACGGGGATGCGGTTCCGATTGCCGACCTTGATCGCCTTCAGGTCTCCGGCCTTGATGCGGCGAGAGATGGTCGGGCGCGAAAGGCCGAGTTGCTTCGCCACCTCTTCCGGTGTCAGGAACGGCGCGTCTGCGGTGAGTTCCACCGACGCGCCCGCCATCTCGGCTTCGCGCAGGAACACGAGGACGGACTTCGTGGCACTGTCACGGTCCGCCAAATCCGTCGGTGAGAGACGAAGTGCGAGATTCATGCACTCAAACCTAACGCCACCGCTGCACACATAGCAGACTATCTGTTCATACCCCAGTGGCGTGCGTCTGGTTGGTGCTTTTGCGGAGGCCCGTCGGTTCAGGTCCTGGCTGTGGTGGAGCCGTCTGCGGCTGCGCGGGTGGCACCCCGTAGGGGAGGCGGTCTTGTGGAGTGGAAACCCTGGTGGGCGTGGGATGCTGGTCACGGGCGCCGAGCCGCCGGATGCGCTCGGACACCGCCCCGACCAGGAACAGGCGAACGAACAGTGAACATCTTCACAGGCCTCAGCGCCTTCCCCCTGACCCCGATCCGGGACGACGCCGTTGATGAGGCGACTTTCATCGGCCGACTCGCCGAACCGCTTCCGCGGCGCTGAGATCAGGCTCGTTCCTGCCTCTTGGTGGCGTTAGACCTCGGCTTCTGGGCGCAGTGCTATTTTGCCGATGAGTGTGAGTCTTGCCGTTCCGGGTACCTCTTGTTGGGCAGCGGGCATGCCGATACCTCTGCGGCGGTCTGGTGAGCTCGCTTTGGCAGACTTGACTCTGACACTGTGGAAGGTGGTTGAACGGTTACATGCTGTCCATCGGAGCGTTCGCGCAGATCGCCCAAGTCACCCACCGCCAGTTACGCCATTGGGACTCGGTCGGTCTGCTCGTACCTGCGCATGTGGACGAGTTCAACGGTTACCGCTCCTATGATCCGTCCCAGCTCCAGCGGGTGCATCGGATCGTCGCGTTGCGCCGTCTGGGTTTCGGTATCGAGGACATCGCAGCCGTGCTCGCGCAAGGGGTCGATACCGGCTTCCTTGCCGAGTTGCTGCGTGTCCGTCGGTCCGAGGTCGAGCGTGAGTACCGGATCGCTGCCGCAACACTCGTTGACGTGGAGCGACGGCTCCACCTCATTGAAACGGAGAACCAGATGTCCACGATTGAATTCGTCGAAAAGCCGCTGCCCGCGCTGCGTCTCGCAGCTCGCACCGCTGTCGTTGCCGATCAGCCCGAGATCGAATCGGCCCTCGTGCCGATGTTCGACGACATTGCCGAGGTCATCGGCGATGTTCCCGGCGCGCTGGATACCCCGGTGGCGCTGTACGAACCGGTGGAAGAAGGTATGCAGGTCACGGCCGGGTACGTATACAACGGCGAACCGCTTGCAGGGTTCGAGATCATCGAAGTGCCAGCGGTGGGGGTAGCGGTCTGTGGGGTTCATCTCGGTTCGATGGAGCGTGTCGCCAACAGCTGGCAGGCGCTTCATGCGGACCTGCTCGCGCGTGGATATGTCCCGTCGGCGGCCTGCCGGGAGCTTTACGTCCGGGCATACCCCGAGGATCAGACTGATTGGGTGACTGAGCTCCAGCAGCCGGTCGAACTGCCTCGGTAGGCGGTCGCTGCCTCCGTCCTGGGGTTGGCTCATCGGGTAGCTGAACAGGAGAAGGAAGTCGAGCAGGTACGGGTCGCTGAAGGTGTCCGCCGGAACCATCGACCCTGGCCCGAGCTGCGAATCTGCGATCTCACGGCGCTCGTAGGCTTTGCGGCTGATGGCGTGTCGTAGCTCCCGAACGCTCCACCGCCCAGCGGCGGCTTCGCGGGCGTAGAACGCTCGTGCAGCGTCGTTGCGCAGCGGCAGCAGGGCAAGGATGTGCGACCAGTTCAACTTGTGTGACAGTGTCACAACAATCTCGCGGTCAGGAAACAGCCTGGCGGTAGGAACGTCGGTTCGTTGTGGCACTTGGCAGTCGTGTTCGACACCCGTTCCGCTAGTCATCTAGTAGTCCTCCTGCCGCCGTCCTCGAACGCCAGAGGTCTGCCCGCTGTCGGACGCACCAGATTAGTTACCTATATGCTTGATGTATTATGGTAACGATATGCAGACCGTGATCTTGGACAGACTCCTGGCCATCACCAACCTGTTCCAGCAGGACATGGCCCGCGCCTTTGCCGGCACTCCTCTCACCGAGTCGAGGGTGGGGCTACTGTGGATGCTCGCACTCGGCGGGCCGTCAACGCAGCAGGCGCTCTCGGAGGCGCTCTCGGTCACTCCTCGGAACATCTCGGGCCTCGTGGACGCCTTGGAGAAGCACGGGTATGTGCGACGGGTCCCGCATCCCTCAGATCGTCGCGCTGTGCTGGTGGAGCTTACGGTCACAGGTGACGAGGTTATGGCCCGGATGCGGGAGGAGCACGACCTGATCGAGGCCGAGTTGCGTGCTGCGATCGCACCC
The DNA here is from genome assembly GCA_035326505.1 of Arachnia sp. GTDB lineage: Bacteria > Actinomycetota > Actinomycetes > Propionibacteriales > Propionibacteriaceae > Arachnia. The sequence goes on along the minus strand of DAOLFC010000016.1, from coordinate 13,187 downwards.
GAGCATCAGGAGGGTTTCGAACGAGGTATCGACGCGGTCATGGCCCGGCTGAACGAGTTGGCGAGCGCGGCGCAGCAAGTCGGCGAGGGCACCACATGAGCGCGACTGCTCAGGGCCAGCGGAAGGAACCCGGTCGTGCTCGAGCGCTTCTCACGCGGGTCACCGGCATGGAGAGGATTGTCTATGCGGCCATCGGTCGCGCGATCGCCCGGAAGCCGTGGAAAGCGCGGGACGCTAGGGGGTTCCCTTATCACGCCCAGACTCTGCCGGCGATGATCGTGTTCGTCGCGGTGTCAGCGGCAGAGATCGTCGTCATCGACCTGATCGTGCATCGCTGGTCGTGGGTTCGTATTCCGCTGCTCGTCCTCGGCATCTGGGGGCTGGTCTGGATGATCGGGGCGTTGTGCGCTTACTACATGCGCCCTCACACAGTGGGCTCCGAGGGCATCCGGGTTCGAGGCAGCATCGACATGGATGCGCACGTCACCTGGGACGACGTGTATTCGGTCGGGCTGAGAACGCGCAACTTCGAGCCGAAGACCCCGACTGTGGTCGATGGCAGTCAGGGTCGAGCGCTGGTGATGGACGTCACCGATCAGACCAACATCGAAATCGTCCTGGAACGTCCGACAAAGGTCACGCTCCCCGGACTGCCGCCCAAAGGCGGCGAACAGGTCATCGACCGCATCTACCTGTGGACCGATGAACCCAAGGGATTCCTCGACGCGGTGCGGGAGCACATCGGCTCCGAGGTGAACAGTGTCACCACCAAGAAGGCGCAGGCTCGGGCCGCGCAGGACGAAGAACGGAGAAGGCGTTGACCTGGGCGGTCGAGGCAAAGAAGATGGGCCAGGCGGGAACTTCCTCCAAGGGTGGTCCCTTGGCCAGAAGTTCACACCTGCGGTATGGCATCCACCGCGCCACGGTGTTCTCCCACCTCCGTCGTCGCAACGTGCCGAGCCGTCAACCGGGGACGGAGGGGAGGCCGGGCGCGAGCCGCAGCCGCCAGCGTGATCAGAGGGAGCCGAACACCCTCGTCGGTCTGTCCGCCAACTCCAGCGTCGCGAGAACGCCAAGGAGCGTTCGCTCTTCGTATCGGAAGTGCGACTCCATGATCGCGGCGATGCCCTCAAGGTGTTGGTCCAACTGTGTGAGGCTTCCACCCGCTTCCACCGCCGACTGAAGGTCCTGCAGCAGGAAGGAGATCATCGAGTGATCCTGCTGCAGTTTTCGCAGGGTGTCGCGCAGCTCGGGATGTGCGGCCTCGATCGCCGGAAACAGCGTCGTGTCCTCGCCGACGTGGTGCTCCGCGAGTGCCGTGCAGAACCCGTGACAGAACAACAACAGGTCGCGTTCCGCGGGAACGCCGGGGGTGCCGCTTGCCACCGCCTGGCGGGTTACCCGCAACGCATCGCGCAGCCGGACATGCACCCGACTCATCTCGTCTGCCCAGGCCACCAGCCGGGTCTGTTCGCCCTCAGGCATCTGCGGGCGCGGGCGTGGATGATGTCATCGTCGCTCCTCGTAGTCCGGCGCCTCCACGTCTGACACTGCCTGTCACCGACACGCGACGCTCCTTGAGGATAGCGGTCTCGGGCGGACTCGTCCTCGACAGAGGTGCTGTCGTCGTGAACCCGATCGTCTACGCCGAGATCTCGACGGGGTTTGACCGTATCGAGGACCTCGATCAAGCGTTGCCCCCGGATCATTTCGTTCGCGAGGCTCTGCCGTGGGCTGCGGTGCTCGCTGGGATAGTGCGCGCATGGACAACAGGCCTGATAGTCGGCGTACGGTGCTCGCCCGAAAGGTGCGTTTCAGACACCGGGTTCAGGGGCCGAGGTATCGGTCGGCGAACATGTCGACGACGACGTCGACCTGTCGGCCCCAAGCGGTGCCCGTTGGATCGTTGGCCACCTGTTGGGTCACCAGTCCGATCGCGAGCGCCATCCAGACCTCCGGCGCGTCCGGGTCGTCGATGCCGACTCGCTGCAGCGCGCGGACTAGGAACTCCGAGACTTTTTGGGAGACCGCGTACGACTCGGGTGACGGCTCGAAGCCCGGCACGACGCGCCAGAACATGAGCTGGATGCGCGCGATGTCGGCCACGGCGAAGGCGAAGAAGCTGCGCCCGATCTCGCGCAGCGCTTCGCGCGCGTCCGGCGGGGTCGCGACAGCGTCCGCCGCATCCAGGAGTTGCCCGTACGCCTCCGCGAACATGGTGTCGAAGATGGCGTGCTTGCTGTCGAAGTAGACGTAGAGCGAAGGCGCGCGCATCCCGACCCGGGCCGCGAGGTCGCGGAGGGACCAGCCGCCGAGTCCGCGCTCGCGCGACAGTGCCCACGCAGCGTCGACGATGTCTCGCCGTGAGACGGCGTGGCGTTCGCTTCTGGTGGGCGCCATGGATCTCCTAACAATGTTCGGAAGAGGTCTTGACAGAGGACCGGTGTCACGCGCATCCTAACAGTGTTAGGAATAGGTGGGATATGGCCAAGACAATCACGGCGATCATTCCGATCACGAAGCAGACTGATGCTCGCCAGGTGGCGCTCGGCGCGTACGACGCGCTGATCGGCCTTCTTGAGTCGCTGGATCCGGCCGACTGGGATCGGTCGACGGAGTGCCCAGGGTGGACCGTTGCCGACATGGTGGGGCACGTCGTCGGTGCGGCGAAGGCGGGGGCGTCTAGGCGCGAGCTGGCTCGTCAAGTGGTCTGGGGGATGCGGCATAGCAGCGAGTACGGCGGGAATCGACTCGATGCCTTCAACGCCCTTCAAGTGGAGGAGCATCGCGGCCTCTCGCCTGCTGAGCGCGTGGCGGCGCTCCGGGAGTTCGCGCCGCGAGCGGTCGACGGGCGGATGCGCACGCCGGGCCTGTTCCGCGCGCTGTCGATGGGCATTGATCAAGCGGGGTCGACCGCCGGGTTCCCGAACTCCGCCTCGATCGCCCAACTCGTCGACGTCATCTATACCCGCGATACGTGGCTGCACCGCGTCGACATTGCTCGCGCCACCAGTAGGACACTCGACCTGGGGCCGACCGACGCCCGCATCGTCGAGGATGTCGTGGCCGAGTGGATCGGCAGGCACGGCGAGGCCGTCGATCTCACCCTCACCGGCCCGGCGGGCGGTGAGTTCACCCATGGCGACGGCGGTCCGGAATTCACCCTCGACGCGGTCGAGTTCTGCCGGATCCTGTCCGGGCGCGAGGCCGGCAGCGGGCCGCTGGCGCAGAAGGTGCTCTTCTGACCCACGATGGGTCCGGGAGTCGCGGTGAGTGGCTACTCCGAGAAGGCCGCGCTGGCGAGGAGCCCCCAGAGATCGCCCACGCCATCCACGTCGTCGCCGTGCGTGGCGCGGAGGATCCCGGAGAAGCCGGCTTCTTCCAGCTGCTCTGCTGCCTGGCGAACCTTGTCGAACACGTTGTCACTCATGCCACACCAGTATCCTCGCCGTGGTCGTCTCCGGCTAGGGGCTTTCTGTCCCCATAGGCCGACGCGAACTACCGATCGCTAGGACGGGTCACGCGCGAGGTTGTGCGTCGATCTCTGCGATGCGGGCGTCGACCTCGGCGCGTGTGAACTCGGGGAGGAGGCATCCGGCCATTTGGGGGTCGACGCGATCGGGTGCATGCACGATGAGCCCGACGACGCCGCCGGAGGGGAGTACGGTGCCGGCGGCCGGCACCTGGTCGAACACGCCCGGATCGCACTCGCTGACGACGCCGATATCGGGGTCGGCGATCGCCTCTCCCACCAGGCCCTGCTCGGCGAGCAGCTTCAGGGCGTCGTTCAAGGGCACACCTGCGAAGTGTTCGACCCTGACAGTCGCGGGGAACGTGGGTGGCGTGATGATCGGCACTATGGGGACGTAGTTCCGCGGGGGACGCCGCAGATGCACCTGGAGGGCCGCGGTCAGGTCGTCCCCGGGGGAGTGCACGACGTTGTCGGCGTCGATGGGTGTGACGTCGTGGGTCGCGAGCACCTCGACGACCTCGCGCAGGATGAGCGTCTCGATCTCGTTGTCGTCCAGTTCGTTCTCGGCGATGAGGGCGACCGCGACTCTCGGGAGCGTCTCTCCTTCGAGCGCCTCGAGTGCGTCGACTGTCTTGCGCATCAGTCCGTCTCGCGCGTCGACGACGACGAGCACCAGGTCGGTCTCCGGGGGCACGTCGTCGGTGTTCGTGGCGACGGCGTACCCGAGTTCCTCCAGGTCGAGTGTGAAGTCCTCGAAGGTGAAGGTGGGGATGCCCAGCAGCAGCAGCGAGGCCGCGGTCGTCTGGGCGCCATCAGTGGTTTCGGTGGGGGTGGTGGTACCCGGCACCGGAGGGGTGCATGCCGCCGAGATGAGTGCGACCGCGAGCAGCAGCGCCGTGAGGAGAGGACATCGACGGGTTCGGGGCGCGGATGCGGATATCGAGTGCTGCGACATCGTCGGTACCTCTCGTGCGTGGCGGAGATCCCCTGTTCGGGTCCAGGCTACGCCGCGACCCCGAGCCGCACAACGGGTCGACGACTTTCAGCAACGCCGTCGTGTGGACTCCGAAGGTTCCCGGCGCCTGGTGCAGGTCATGCGGACGGGTTGATGGCTCGCATTCGGTTGTTGCGGGCATCGTGGGTGAGTTCGGCGAGCCCCAACGCCTCCAAGAGCGGCGGTAGGTACATGCCGAAGCGGCCGCGATAGCCCTTCCGCAGGCCGTACCATCCTCCGACGGGGTTCGACTCGGAGCGGCCCCATGCCTCGACAGTGCCGTTGGCAGCGGGCTTTTGCTCGTCGGCGGCGCCGAGCGGCACCCAGTCGGCCTGGGTGCGCAGCCACGCGGCCAAGTCTTCAATCGCCCGCAGGTGGTACTTCAGAGTGGTCGAACCGACCACGCACACCAGCGCGGGTGGATCAGAATCCGGGTCTCGGTACACCTCGAACGAACTTGACCCCGGCGCGGTCTTCAGACGCCAGGGATCGTCTTTCGTTCCGGTTCCCTCGCTCATCGGCGTGCCGTCCTTATCGTCTGGGTCAGGCACCTCCACCGGGCGCGGGTACGTCTACTCGGGAAGCTCCCATAGTTCGATCGGGAGACCCTCGGGGTCGATGATCCGAACGAATCGACCGTAGTCGGTTTCCCACTCGTCGCGCCGCTCAACTTCGATCCCGGCCGACTCTAGGCGTCCGGCTAGCGCGTCGAGCTGCTCTACGCGCAGGTTGAGCATGAACTGCTGATCTGCCGGGAAATAGTCACTATCCGATGCGAACGGAGCAAAGACCGTCATCCCCGGTTCTTGCTGCCATATCGCGTCACTGCCTGCGTCAATGCCGAGGTGCTCTCGATACCATTCGGCGCGAGCCTTGGGGTCGCGGCTTCGGAAGAAGAGGCCTCCGATTCCTGTGACAGACATGCTCGCAGTCTAGTTGTGACCTTTTCGGACGTCGAGGACAGCTCGTTCACCATCGCGCGGCGGCCGGGGCAGGGCAGCCATGCCCCGTCGCGTTCCGCCACTATTTTTGGCGCCACCCATAGCGGCCACCGCCGCCTGAGCCGGCGACAGCCTCGACGGGCGTGTCGGGCTTGAGTGCCCGATGCCCCTGTCGATTGGGGCCGCAGTTTGGTACCACCACACAGAGAAGGGCGGTGGATGACAGTGGCGCGTGTGACGCCGGGCTCGTTGCGAGTGGCGCCCCACGGCGCGCGTAAGAGTTGCCGGGTCGCCGGGGCGACAACTCCATGTTGCTTTGCCACCTCTTCCGGTGTCAGGAACGGTGCGTCTGCGGTCAGATCCACCGACGCTCCCGCCCCAGGAACTCGAGGCTATAGGCGCTGACAGGTTGCTGGCCGTGACGTAGCGCTTCAGGGGGGCAACCTGGCCTGGGAGTTGAAGAAGCCGCCGAAGCGGTAAAGCTCTACCTCTGCGGTGTCTCGATGCGAGCTATCGCGCAGAGCATGGGCGTGGGGCGGAAGGCCGTACGGAGTGCTCTGGTCGAAGCCAGCGCACCGGGGAGTCTGAATGAACCGCTACCGTGAGGGACCTGAGCGAGCCACCGTAGGCACGGATTCGTGACGCTTGAGTCTCCATTGTCCTTCTAGCGTGGACATTTAGCGATGCGTAAGTGGTCATGACGGAGTATGCTGGGGAACATGAGCAGCATGACTGTGGACCCGGCGCACCTGTCGGATGAGGACTGGGTGCGCGTGCGCGCGTTCCTGGACTCGGCGAAGCAGCGCGGCGAGGTCGTCGACTTCTCCACTCGGGTGGAGTTGCTGACCCCCGCCGAGGTCGCGGGGCGGCTGGGGATGTCTCGGTCTACGGTGTTGCGCCGGATCGCCGACGGCGACATCAAGGCCACGAAGGTGGGCACTCACCATCGCATACCGCTGAACGAGTACGAGCGATATAGCCGCGAACTCATGCACCGCATGGCTGAGGCATCCGCTGCCGATATCGAGGCCGAGTTGTTCGGTGAGTGACGCACCGCTGCTCTTCCTGGATGCCAATGCGCTCGCTTCGCCGGTGACCCGCACTTTGCTGGTCGCCGGGGCGCGTGCGGATGGTCTGAGGTGGACGTGGTCGAGGCACGTCGAGGTCGAAGCCGATCGACACGCGCGTGGGCAGGCATCGCAGACATCGATCGTGCGCAAGAAGATTCTGGGCACGGACTTGTCGTCGACCGCGCAGGGCACCGAAGGTCTGGTGACTGATACGGCCCGCGATCACCCCCCTGAGGGCTTACGCCACTCTATGGGGCACTACCGCCAGCATCCGGGCGACCGCCCGCCGATTCGGTGTCGCGCACACGAAGCGGCAGTGCGTACTGCGGCGGGTTGATGTGTAGTCGGCGTCACCATTGCGCACTACTCGTGAAACCGGGTCTGACTAGGGGGTATGTGAGAAAAGCAGCGGCCTCGATCCGAGAGTCGGGGCCGTTGCGTCAGGGTCCCTGAGTAGCACGTTCGGCAACTCCGCCCCTAAGACGAAAACCCTTGTCAACAGCCTGAACCGTGGCGTTTGCGAGGTCTCACGGCGCCCCCAGAGCAGCGCTCCGAGGGACGGTCAGGGACCCGTGGTGAGGACTGCCGAGACGGCTCAAACTTGTCTCACCGCCGCCGAGGTCGATGCTCTTGTCGGCGACTGCCTGGCCGGGATGAGCGTCAACTCCCTGGCTGAACGGTACGGCATCCACCGCGCCACGGTGTTCTCCCATCTCCGCCGACGCAATGTGCCGAGCCGCCGACCAGGGCTCTGCCTCAACGAGAAAGCGGAGGTCGTGTGCCTCGCCCGTGCGGGTGTCTCGATGAACTCACCTCGCGGCCGAGCCCAGTTCTCGTCGACCGTGTTCTGTGGTTACGTACCGCTGGTGCTGGCTGTTCGGCTTGTCGGGAATAGTGCGTGCGAGATGACCGCTCTCTATCAGGGGCAGCAGGTGTCGACGGTAGTTGCCGTAGGCATCGGTGAGGCGGATCGCTTGCAGCAACTCGGAGCGCGAGCGGGGGCTCTCGGACGCGAAAGTGAGGAGCGCCACAGCTTGCTCACTGAGCTTGCTCACTTGCTCACTCAGCTCACTCACTTCCGTACTTGGTGTCTCGTCTTGGTGCTTGGTACCCGTGCTAAGCGAGGCGTCTGGAGCGTGGGAGGGCACGAAGATGGTGAATCGTAGCCGGTCCATGACCTCTTCGATCTGGGGCTCGGGCAACCCAGCTTCTGCGATCTGGTCGTAGACGCGCTGAACCCCGGTGCCCCACTGCTCCATGATTCCTGCCTCGCGGAAGATGCGCGCCAGCGAGGGGTTACGCAGCCGGGAGGCCCGCCGCATCGACTCAACCGTCATCCCAGGGAGAAGGAGGCCGGGGCTGTCGACTTGAATCCGGTCGTCGTAGAACCCGACGCGGATGGGTGTGCCTCGCTCGGAGTAGTTGGCATGCACGAGTGCGTTGACGACGACCTCACGAACGGCTTCGACCGGAATCGAATAGACATCGCGACGGCGCACCTCGCCGAAGACCGCGGACTTGTAGGCGTGCTTGAGCAGGAACTCCATCACCCGATCCACCGCCTGCGGAACGGGGCCGTGAATCTCGGTTTGATCGAAGATGTCAGTCCCACTGACCCCGCGCAGTCGACCGCACTGTACCCACGCCGAGGGCAGGAAGCGGGTCGGATCATCGCAAGCGGCCAGGATGCCCGCATAGGTCGGAACGATCTCGGAACCTTGCCTCGCTGCCAGACCGAGTGCAAGGAGATCATCGACGTTCGTCTCGCGGTTCCGCAGCGCCGAAAGTGCCTTGAGATCAAGATCGTCCAGCGTCGCTCGTGGCTCCGGTAGGTCCTCAAACGCGACGCCCCGTGCATTGCGTTCCAGCTCAGCCACCAGGATCGGATCAGCTTGGCGTGTGCTTGATCCCAGACGTACGTATACGCCGTGCTCCGGCCCTTGGTCCCGCATGAAATGGGGCCGTCGGGTGCTCAGAGGAACGTCCACGATGAGTATCGTCGCGTCGTCTACGGTGACGAGGTCGATCGCGGGGACCAACTGTGGCGAGATGCGATCAGTAATCAAGCTCGTGATGCGCTCTTCCTCGCTGAGCGGATCGGAGACACCGACAACTGTGCCGTCGTCCTCAACGCCGACGACCAGGCGACCGCCGGCGGAGTTAGCGAACGCGACAATCGTTCGCAATGGCCTTGTCGGCGAGGACAGATCACGTTTGAACTCCAGGGTCTTTCCTTCGAGCGCCCGTACCCGACCATCCTCGTCAAGATCGAGGACCTCCTGCATGATGCTTCACCTCCGCCGATTGCTGTTCCTGCGAGACGAGGACCGGGGTGGAGCTGAGACTCTTCCCGCCTCGCGATCCCGGGCGTTAGTCTCCGCTCATCCGTGCCGCGACTTCTCTGATCGAGACTCCGCGGACAAGGCTATCGCCTGGGACCGACGTTCTATGGTGCTGTCGGGCCGTGGTGGTAGGCCTGGGCCACGTACCACACGGTCACAGGTGGCAGCGTGGCTTCCGTTCACACCGAGGCCGCAAGCCGGTGTGCATTGACCACCCGGTGCGCATTGATGAGTGGATCGGGACATCCAGAGTCGCTACGCCTTCCTGACTGACCTGGAGGCCAGTGAACGCCGGTGGGCAGAATGCAACGAGCGACACCTCTATGAGGTCAAGATGGCGCTCGCAGGGATCGAACTGGAAGCAGGAAGCAGATGCACCCGTGACCGGCTTGTAGCCACGGGTGTAGACGTGGCTACAAGCCGGACGCAAAAGAAGGGGCTCCGACCGTAGTCAGAGCCCCTTCTTCTTGGGGTCCCTGAGTAGCACGTTCGGCAACTCTGCCCCCAAGACGAAAACCCTGGTCAACCGTCTGTTGCGAGGCGTCTACCAGGTCGATAGACGGCCCCAGAGTAGCACTCCGAGGGATGATCGGGGGCCTGTTGTGAGGACTATCGAGACGGCTCAAACTTTTCTCACCGCCTCCGAGGTGGACCAGCTTGTCGGGGATTACCTGGCCAGGATGAGCGTCGGGTCTCTGGCTGAGCGGTACGGCATCCATCGCGCCACGGTATTCTCCCACCTCCGCCGTCGCAACGTGCCGAGTCGCCGACCAGGGCTCTGCCTCGACGAAAAGGCGGAGGCTGTGCGCCTCGCACGAGCGGGCGTCTCGATGCGGGCCATCAGTCGGCGGATGGGTGTTGACCGCAAGGCAGTGCGGACGGCGTTGGTCGAAGCAGGCATCATCGCGGACAAGGCGATCGATGGCATGTCCTGAAGCAGAACTGTGGCTCGGCTCCACACGAACACGCATGCCAGCAGTATTGTCAGTGGCCCACCGTAGGCTTTGAATGACGGTACGAGAGCGGCTCGACCGCAGGTGACGGGAGAGTCCAGCATGGCCAAGTCAGTCTTCTACAGCTTCCACTACGACCGCGATGCCTGGCGAGTGCAGCAGATCATCCAGATGGGTGCGTTGGAAGGCCAGCCCATTCTCAACGCGCAGCAGTGGGAGGAGGTCAAGCGCAAGGGCGACGCGGCAATCAAGAAGTGGATCGCTGACCAGATGGCGTACAAGTCGGCAGTCGTAGTCCTGATTGGCGCTCAGACCGCCAGCCGCCCGTGGGTTCTCCACGAGATCACCCAGGCCTGGAACAACCACAAGCCGCTGGTCGGGATTCGCATCCACGGGCTGGCCGACCGCAACGGCTCTGACTCATACGGTGAGAACCCGTTCAGCAAGCTCTCATTCGAGAACGGCGGCACGATCGCAGACTACGCGCCCGTCTACAACCCCAGCGGGTCGAGCAGCCAGGCCATCTACGCCGATATCAAGGCGAACATCACGACATGGGTCAACAGTGCCTACAAGCGATCCTGATTGCCCCTTCTGCGAGATCGTCGACCGCGACGATCCCGACGCTCGCGAGGTTTATCGCGATGAGTATGTCGTCGCCTTCTTTCCACACAACCCGGCTACCCTCGGGCACACACTGGTGATCCCTCGCCTCCATGTGACCGACATTTGGGCACTTGATGAAGTCACTGCCGAGCAGCTCGCCGGAGCGACAACGCGGGTCGCCGCCGCAGTCAAGCGCGCAGTCGACCCCGATGGCCTCAATGTCATCCAGTCGAACGGTAGCGCGGCCAGTCAGACGGTCTTCCACCTCCACATCCATCTTGTCCCTCGCTGGGAAGGAGACCCCATCGGACACATCTGGCCGCCCGAAAGCAACTACACCGAGGAAGAGAAGGACGAAGCGTGGGAAGCACTGAGAGCCGAGTGCCGGAAGGCGAGCAACAGGTGAGTACCCCGACCGCACCCTCCGACGAGGATCGGCGGAAGCACCTCGACTTCATCCAGGCAGTCGTCACCCGCATGTCCACTGCGTCCTCAAGCGCGAAGGGGTGGCTACTGCCGGTTGTCACGGCGACCTACGGGTTTGCGCTGCTACAGCACTCACGAGCGGTGACGCTGCTCGGGCTCGCCGCGGTTGTTCTCTTCATGTTCCTTGATGCCAACTATCTGCGACAAGAACGTGCCTACCGGCGGCTGTACGACACTGTCGCGCGGGGAACGCGTCCAGTGCCGCAGTTCTCCCTGGACCCATCGGAGGCTGACGACCCAATGCCGGAATCGGCGGGCTGGCGCGAGCGCGTTAAGACTCTGATCGGCCGATGGGTTCCGGCATGGAGCGTCTGGTCGTCGTGGTCGATTCTGCCCTTCTACGGCGCTCTCGTCCTCATCGGAATCGGCATCTACATTCGCGCTGCTATCGCATAGTCCTGGCCAAGCTGGCGCCCGCGTGCGCACCTCGTCGGTACGGACTGCCGAGAGGAACGACGATGGCTGGCTTGAGCGACATTGCGGACGACGAGCTTACTGCGCGGATGGCGCTGTCGATGCTTGTTGAGTCCAATGATCCGATGATGGGACGAGTCCTGGCTCGGCTGGGCGCAGTTGAGAGTCGATGGCGGCGTTCGGTGGAGCGGGCTGCGCGATTGCTGCCGGGGCTGAGATTGCGCGGGGCGTCCCCTCGGAGAGAACCGCAGCCAGGCTGTCGATGTCCTCGTGGGCGGCGGCGCCAGGGAACATCCAGTGGAGGTCCCGCTGCTCGGTGGTCACGTCGATGGTCGGTCGAACGCCCACTCCACGATTGGAGCGAGGGCGCACATATTGCACGTCGTTCAGTGAGTAGATCGGTCCGAGTTCGCCTCGTCTCAGGAGGCTCCCCGGGTTGGCGGTGATGATCCGTCGGTCAGTGACTGCCACGAAGGTGCTCGACGCGAACTTCTCAACGATGACACTGGCTCTTCCTGGCGCGAGCGCGTCCCAGGTCGCATCAACTCGTTTGGCGAGAATCGCTGGCACGACTCCAGCGAAGTTATGAGTTCCGACTTCGTAGGGGAACGCCACGCTGCGAAGCGTCTCGCCGTCCTCAAGAAACCAACGAAGGATATGCAGGTACGGACCGAGCTCAAGGCCCTCGGGCGCGCATACGGTCTCTGGTACTGCTGGCATCTCAACTGCTGGCTGGAGCATGTTGGCCAAGGGCTCGATAGCTTCGAGGAGCTGCGTGCATGTGAGCTGGGACGCCTTCGCGTCCTTCCGCTTCTTCGTGAGAGGCATGGTGGCGCGACCGGGGAGCTCGGCGATGATCCGCAACTCGCGCACGAGCGACTCGGTGAGCAGTCTGATCTCGCGAAGGGACTCGTCAATCTCTGACGGAATGCTCCGCGTGATCCGGTCGACGAGCTGGGCTTCGCTCTCGTCGTTCGCGCTTCGTACCCGGGCTCGTGCGGCCCGCAGTGCCTGGTACTCCGCGTACATCTTGATTGAGCTCAGCAGGGCGTGAGTGTCAAAGATGATGGCCTGGGCGTTCGTCTCGAGGTACTGGCGTCGCGCGCGCTCGTCCGACTTTCCGAGTTCCTGGACATATCCATCCACGTTGGCTCGGTACAGCTCCCACTTCTCCTTGATCGCAGAGGCCTGGTGGGCGACGAGTTCCCACACGGACTCGTTGACCGTCTCAAGCTCATTCGCTTCCTGGATGGCACCGTCGACCGTCTTCACGAGTGCCCTTAGTGCTGCCCACTGGTCGCTTCGAATGGTCTTGAGCGTCTGCGAAGTGAGCTGGATGTTGGCGCGAACGAGGCCTGAAATCTCTCCGAGCTGCGTTTGGAGCGCGATCATAGCGACGGCCGGGCCGATGGCAGCGATTGCTGTTGCGGCCGTCATCGAGGCGGGGATGAAACGTGCCTGGGCGACCAGTTCGCCGTTCTTGAAGATTGCCCCGAGCTTGGCGCCGTCCTTTGCCGCCATCTGCCCGCCGCTCTTCAGTAGAGACAGAGTCGCATCGTTGACGCGGAAGAGGCCCTGCGCGCTCGATACAGTCTCTGCGACGTTTCCGACGATCGTGCCTGCGTTGCCGAGCGATCCAAGAGCGGTCGAGAGCTGAGCGCGACCGAAGGAAGGCACCATGTCAAGGTTGATGGGTTCAAGGCCATCTGGGACTTCGCCGAACACGACCAGGACACCTGGCCTCACTTCAACCAGGGTCGTGGAAGCTGTGGGTTCAAGCGCGTCGGACCCGATCTGACCGACTTCCTCGGCCTGCCCGCCAAAGGCCCCGTCGCTACCGGACTCGTCGCGCGCGTCGTCCATGTGGGCTCTCCTTCTCGCCGGTGACTGCCTCGTGCCTCCCTCCGAC
>DAOLFC010000144.1:0-8595 GCA_035326505.1 Arachnia sp. | reverse complement strand
ACCAGCCCGAGGTGGCCTACTTCGAGTGCCTGCACGAGCTGAAGCTGATCGTCGATCTCATGTACGAGGGCGGCATCGCCAAGCAGCGCTGGAGCGTCTCCGATACGGCCGAGTACGGCGACTACGTCTCCGGCCCCCGGGTGATCGACGCGCGCGTGAAGGAGAACATGAAGGCCGTGCTGGCCGACATCCAGGCGGGCGCCTTCGCGAAGCGCTTCATCGACGACCAGGACGCGGGCGCACCGGAGTTCAAGGAGCTTCGCGCCCAGGGCGAGGCGCATCCGATCGAGGCCACCGGCCGCGAGCTGCGCAAGCTGATGAGCTGGGTGGAGACCTCCGACGCCGACTACGTCGAGGGGTCGGCCGCGCGCTGATCCACGGCTCGCACGACGCACCAGAGACGAGGGCTCGCTTCGGCGGGCCCTCGTCTCTATCTCTTCTCCTCGTTGCTGAGAACGCTCCCCGCCGAGTGCTACGTTGACAACGACTGGATTCGGCTGGCAGCGGCGCCCGGCGGTCCTGTGCGTTATCAGCGTCGCGCGTACAAGAACAGGAGTCGAGCGTGAGTGCAACCAGTACCGCTTCCGGAGGCGCGAGAGTCGCCGTCCAGAAGTTCGGGACCTTCCTCTCGGGCATGATCATGCCGAACATCCCTGCGCTGATCGCGTGGGGTCTTTTGACCGCTTTCTTCATCGAGGTCGGCTGGGTGCCCAACGCCTCGCTGGCGCTGATGGTCGGCCCGACCATCCACTACCTGCTGCCGCTGCTCATAGCCAACACCGGAGGTCGCATGGTCTACGACTTCCGCGGCGGGGTCGTCGGAACGCTGGGCACCATGGGCGCCATCGTCGGTTCCGACTATCTGATCGCGCAGTTCAACATCGCCAACGGTCTCGAAGGCCCCGACGCGATGGGGCAGATCCACATGTTCATCGGTGCGATGATCATGGGCCCGCTGGGCGCGTGGGTGATGAAGAAGCTCGATGCGCTGTGGGCCGGCAAGGTGCGCGCCGGCTTCGAGATGCTCGTCGACATGTTCTCCGCCGGCATCACCGGCTTCCTGATGATGCTGCTCGGCTTCAGCGTCGTGGCGCGCATCGTCAACGTCATCATGGACGTGCTCGGGGGCGCCGTTGACTGGTTGATCAACGCGCACCTGCTGCCGTTGGTGAGCATCGTGATCGAACCGGCCAAGGTGTTCTTCCTGAACAACGCCATCAACCACGGCGTGCTCACCCCGCTCGGCACCGCCCAGGCCGACGCCACCGGCCAGTCGATCCTCTTCCTGCTCGAGGCCAACCCCGGGCCGGGCTTGGGGCTGCTCCTCGCCTTCACCTTCTTCGGTCTGGGCGCGGCGAGGGCGTCGGCACCGGGTGCGGCGATCATCCACTTCTTTGGCGGCATTCACGAGATCTACTTCCCCTATGTGCTGATGAAGCCGGCCCTGCTGCTCGCGGTGATCGGCGGCGGCATGACGGGCGTCACCACCAACATGCTCTTCGGCTCGGGGCTTCGGGCGCCGGCGGCACCGGGATCGTTCTTGGCGGTCATGGCGCAGACCGCGCAGGGCTCCTATCTCGGCGTGATCCTGTCCGTCGTGTTCTCGGCCACGGTGAGCTTCCTGATCGCCGGTTTCATCCTGCGGCTCTCGCGTAAGAGCGACCTCGCGAAGGGCAATGCCGGCGATCTTTCCGCGGCTGTCGCCCAGACCGAGGCCCACAAGGGCAAGAAGTCCGATGCTCTGTCCGCCCTCGGCGGCACCGGCGCGGCCAAGGTCACCGGGCCGATCACGTCGATCGTGTTCGCCTGCGACGCGGGCATGGGCTCCAGCGCCATGGGCGCCAGCGTGCTGCGCAAGAAGATCAAGGACGCCGGGTACCACCAGGTCACCGTCGTGAACAAGGCGGTGCGCAATCTGGAGGACAACATCGACGTGCTGGTCACCCAGCGCGAGCTCGGCGATCGCGCCATCGCTCTCGCGCCCAGCGCCGTCCCGGTCTTCGTGGACAACTTCATGAACTCGCCCCGCTACGACGAGGTGCTCCAGATGGTGATCGACTCGCACGCCGGAGGCGGAGCCGGCGCTCCGGCCGCGCCCGAGCCGACTGCGCCCGAACCGGCCGTGGAGGCCGCCCCGCCGCAGGAGGCCGCCTCGGAGCCGGAGGTGCTGAGCGCCTCGTCGGTGGTGCTCTCGGGGTCCGCCACCGATCCGGCCTCGGCGATCACGGAGGCCGGCAACCTGCTCGTGGCGGCGGGCGGCGTCGACCCGTCCTACGTCGACGCCATGCACGCCCGCGAGAAGCTGGTGTCCACCTACATGGGCAACTTCCTCGCCATTCCGCACGGCACCAACGAGGCCAAGGACTCGGTGCGCCGCTCCACGATGTCGTTCGTGCGCTACCCGGAGGGCATCGACTGGAACGGCAAGCCGGTCAAGTTCGTGATCGGCATCGCGGGCGCGAACAACACCCACATGGAGATCCTGCAGAAGGTGGCCATCACCTTCAGCAAGATGGAACAGGTGAACAAGCTCGAGGCGGCCGGTTCCGTCGACGAGGTCATGGCGATCCTGGGCGAGGTCTAGCCGTGCGGGCGGTTCATTTCGGTGCGGGCAACATCGGGCGCGGTTTCGTCGGCCTGCTGCTCGCGGAGGCCGGGTATCAGCTGACCTTCGCCGACGTCGCGGACCAGCTGATCGCGCAATTGCAGGAGGCCGACTCCTATCGGGTGAACGAGGTGGGCGACGAGCTGCGCACGCATGAGGTGCGCGGCTTCGCCGCCGTCAACTCGGCCGAGGACCCGGAAGGGCTCACCGCAGCCCTGGCGGAGGCTGATGTCGTCACCACTGCGGTGGGCGCGTCGATCCTGAGGTTCGTGGCCCCGGCCATCGCGGCCGGCATCGCCGCGCGGCCGGCGGGCGCGCCCCGCGTGACGGTGATGGCGTGCGAGAACGCCATCGGCGGCACCGACATCCTGCAGGCCGAGATCCGCTCCCGCTACGAGGGCGACGATCTCGACGCGCGGGCGGTCTTCGCCAACACCGCGGTGGACCGCATCGTCCCGGCCCAGGAGCCGGGCCTCGACGTCACGGTGGAGAACTACTTCGAGTGGGCCATCGAGACCGGGCCGTTCGGCGACGCGCGGCCCGAGATCGCGGGTGTCACCTGGGTGTCCGACCTCGCGCCCTACATCGAGCGCAAGCTGTTCACCGTGAACACCGGGCACGCCACCGCCGCCTACTTCGGCTATGCGGCAGGGGTGAGCAAGCTCTCTGACGCCCTCGAGGACGAGAGCACGGCCGCCAACGTGGCCGCGGTCCTCGCCGAGACCCGCTCTCTGCTGGTGGCCAAGTACGGGTTCGACGAGGCGGAGCTGGAGGCCTACGCCGCCAAGATCATGCGCCGCTTCGCCAACCCCTACCTGCCCGACACCGTCGAGCGGGTCGGCCGGTCTCCGCTGCGCAAACTGTCGCGCAACGATCGCTTCGTCGGCCCCGCCGCGCAGCTCGCCGAGCGCGGGCTGCCGGCGGACGCGCTGCTCGCGGCGATGGGAGCGGCCCTCCGCTTCGACGTCCCCGAGGACCCCGAGGCCATCGAGCTGCAGCGCCTGCTGAGCGAGGAGGCCGCCGAGGTCGTCGTCGGCACCGTGACCGGCCTCGACCCGGACCACCCGCTCTACGCGGGCGTTCTGGAGCAGGTGAGGGCGGCAACCGCTCCGTGAGGCCACGAGCGAAGGAGCCTCGAAAAGGCGAAATGGCGGGGGTCGGGTCGACGAGACCCGACCCCCGCCCTCGTTGCTGACGAGGCGATGAAGCCCGATGTCAGTACAGACCGAACACCAAGGCGAGGGCTTGGTTCAGTTCCTTGGGTTCGGATGGTGCGGGGATCAGGCCAGCCGCGCGGCGATCCGGTCGCCGGTTTCGACGGTGCCGAACTTCTGTGCGCCGCGCTCGGCGATGTCCGCCGTGACGGCCTGGTTGATCCGGGTGGCCAGCTCGGGCTTGCCCAGGTGGTCCAGCAGGAGGGCCATGGAGGAGATCGCCGCGGTGGGGTCCGCGATGCCCTTGCCGGCGATATCGGGGGCCGAGCCGTGTACGGGCTCGAACATCGACGGGAACTCGCCGCTGGGGTTGATGTTGGCCGAGGCGGCAAGCCCGATGCCGCCGGTGACGGCCGCGGCGAGGTCGGTGACGATGTCGCCGAACAGGTTGTCGGTGACGATCACGTCGAACTGGCTGGGGTCGACAACCAGCGCGATCATGGCCGCGTCGATGTGCAGATACTTCTGCTCCACGTCGGGGAACTCCTGCCCGACCTCCTGGAACACGCGGTTCCACAGCGACCCGGCGTTGACCAGCACGTTGTGCTTGTGCAGCAGCGTCAGGTGGCCGCGGCGAGACTGCGCGCGGCGGTAGGCGTCGCGGACGACCCGCTCGACGCCGTAGGCGGTGTTGATCGAGACCTCGGTGGCCAGCTCGTGCGGGGTGCCGACGCGCACGGCGCCGCCGTTGCCGCAGTACAGACCCTCGGTGCCCTCGCGCACCACGACGAAGTCGATGCTCTTGCCGTCGACGACGGACGGCGCCAGGGGGGTGGGGACGCCCGGGTAGAGCGTCGAGGGGCGCAGGTTGATCGCATGGTCGAAGGCGAAGCGCAGCTTCAGCAGCAGCCCGCGCTCCAGCAGCCCGGACGGGATGGCCTTGGAGCCCGGGGCCGCGCCGACCGCTCCCAGCACGATCGCGTCCACCCCCTTCAGCTCCTCCAGGACCGAGTCGGGAAGCACCTCGCCGGTGCGCTGCCAGCGTTCTGCTCCCAGGTCGTAGTCGACGAAGCTGAAGGCGTCCTCCCCGGCCACGGCTTTGAGGGACTTGATGGCCTCGGCGGTGACCTCGGGGCCGATGCCGTCGCCGCCGATCACTGCGATTGTCTGTGCACTCATGGGCCCAAACCCTACTGGGCGCCGAAGCACGGCTTCGCGTCGTGTCCGCGAGCGCGTCCACCCTGTGAGACACGCCCCGTGTAACAGGCCTGAAACGCGCACGCTAGTCCTTGTGCCAGATTTGCTTTCGCGTCCCACCGAGTTCCACGTCTTCGACACCAGCCTGCGCGACGGCGCGCAGCAGGAGGGCATCCGCCTCTCCGTCACGGACAAGCTGAAGATCGCCGGCTACCTCGACGAGTTGGGGGTCGGCTTCATCGAGGGCGGCTGGCCCGGGGCGAACCCGGCCGACACCGAGTTCTTCCAGCGGGCCAAGGCGCTGAACCTGACGCATTCCCGGCTGGTCGCCTTCGGCGCCACTCGCAAGGCCGGTGCCGTGGCGGCCGAGGACGCGTTGACCCGGGCGCTCGTCGACGCCGGCACCGACTACGTGTGCATCGTCGCCAAGAGCCACGACGAGCACGTCCTCCGTGCGCTGCGCACCACCCTGGAGGAGAACCTGGAGATGGTGCGCGACACCGTCGAGTACCTGCGTTCCCAGGGCAAGCACGTCTTCGTCGACTGCGAGCACTTCTTCGACGGCTACCGCGCCAACCCCGAGTACGCCGTCGAGGTGGTGCGCGTCGCCCACGAGGCCGGCGCCGAGGTGGTGGTGCTGTGCGACACCAACGGCGGGATGCTGCCGAGCTGGATGGGGGAGATCGTGCGGGCCGCCGCCGCGACCGGGGCCAACCTCGGCGTCCACTGCCACAACGACACCGCGTGCGCCGTGGCCAACACGATCGCCGCCGTCGAGGCCGGCGTGATGCACGTCCAGGGCACCTTCAACGGCTACGGGGAGCGCACCGGAAACGCCGACCTGTCCGCCCTGATCCCCAACCTGGAGATCAAGTTCGGCTGGCAGGTTCTGCCGGAGGGCAAGCTCACCGAGCTGACCCGGATCGCGCACGCGATCGCACTGGTGGCGCATCAGCCGCTGCTGGGGCGCCAACCGTACGTGGGCGCGTCGAGCTTCGCCCACAAGGCCGGACTGCACGCCTCGGCGATCAGGGTCGACGAGAACCTCTACCAGCACATCGATCCCGCGCTGGTGGGCAACGACATGCGGATGCTGATCTCCGACATGGCGGGGCGCGCCAACGTCCAGATCAAGGGGGAGCAGCTGGGCTTCGACCTGGCCGATCGCGAACTCGCGGCGAGGATCACCAACGCGCTGAAGGACAAGGAGGCCGAGGGATACTCCTACGAGTCGGCGGATGCCAGCTTCGAGATGCTGCTGCGCGACCAGCTGGGCCTGCTGGAGCGACCGTTCCACGTGGAATCGTGGCGAGTCTTCACCGAGGAGCGCGCCGGACTCAGCGTCACCGAGGCCACCGTCAAGGTGGTCACGCCCGACGGCGCCCGGCACATGGTGGTGGGGGAGGGCAATGGCCCGGTCAATGCGCTCGACCATGCGCTGCGCACCGCCGTCGCCCCGATCTTCCCCGAGGTGAGCAACTTCGAACTGACCGACTACCGGGTGCGGATCCTCGACGAGGGCCACGGCACCGACGCCACCGTGCGCACCCTGATCGACACCTCCTACGAGGGCGAGACCTGGACCACCGTCGGCGTGGGCACCAATGTCATCGAGTCGTCCTGGGAGGCGCTGTTCGACGCCATCCAGTACGGGGTGATGAAGCACCTCTGAGGGGCGCTCCAGTAGGCTGGCGGCCATGCGCATTGCACGTTTCGCGAAGGCCGGCCAGGACCCGGCATACGGCATCATCGAGCTGGCCGTCGACGGCGGGGAGCACCCGGACACCATCGCCACGCTGACCTCTGACCCCCTCGCCGGGGTGCAGGTCAACTACACCGGCGAGCGGCTGCCGCTGGAGGAGGTGCGGCTGCTGGCGCCCGTGATCCCTCGCAGCAAGGTGGTGGGGGTCGGCCGCAACTACGTCGACCACGCCGCCGAACTGGGCAACGAGGTGCCGGCGTCGCCGCTGCTGTTCTTCAAGCCGAACACCTCCGTGATCGGCCCGGGCGAGGCCATCGTGCGGCCCGCGGGCTGCGAGGACCTGCACTACGAGGGCGAGCTGGCCGTGGTCATCGGCCGCATCTGCAAGCAGGTGCCCGTGGAGCGGGTGGCCGAGGTGATCTTCGGCTACACCATCGCCAACGACGTCACCGCCCGCGACTGGCAGCACGCCGACGACCAGTGGACCCGCGCCAAGGGCTCCGACACCTTCTGCCCCCTCGGACCGTGGATCAACACCCACTGGAGCATCGAGGAGGCCGAGCGTCAGGGCCTGGAGGTCCGGCTCAACGACGAGGTCCGGCAGTCGGGCTCGACCTCGCAGATGGTGAAGGGCATCGCCGAGCTGGTCAGCTTCATCTCCGGCTTCACCACCCTGCTGCCCGGCGATCTCATCCTGACCGGCACCCCGTCGGGGGTCGGCGCCATGGCCGACGGCGACACCGTCGAGGTGTCCATCGATGGACTGGGGACGCTGAGCAACCGCGTGGTGGGGGAGTGAGTGTCTCCCTCCTGAACCTCGGCGCGGCCAAGCGACCCCGATCGGGCGTCCCCTACGCTCTGGCGCTGCGTGACGACGACCAGCCGGTCCTGCGCAGCGTCACGGGGATCACGCTGGCCCTGGCCGGCTTCGCCTTCCTAGTGCCGTTGACGGCACAGCTGGGGGTTCGGATCGCTCACCTCTTCCGGGGCGGCGACGTCGCCGACTACCGGGCGGCCGCGCTGGCCTACGAGTATCCGGAGGGACTCATCGTCGGGCATCTCGCGCTGGCGATGCTGATTCCGGTCGCCCTCCTGCTGATCCGCTATGTCCACGGCTATCATCCGCGCTGGCTGGCCTCCGTGCAGCCGGGATTGCGGGGCCGCTACCTCGCGATCTGCGTGGTCGTCGCCGTCGTCGTGCTGAATGCCGTGCTGTGGGCGGGGCTCCTCGTCCAGGACGCAGTGCCGACCTTCCATGGCGGACAGGAGCGCTGGGGGTGGTTCCTGTTGGCGGCGCTGATCGGCGCGCCCCTGCAAGCCGCCGCGGAAGAGGTCTTCTTCCGCGGTTACCTGATGCAGGCCTTGGGGGCCGCGACGGGCAGCGCCTGGATCGGCGTCGTGGCGTCGTCGCTGCTGTTCGCGCTGTTCCACGGTGTCCAGAACCCCGCGCTGTTCACCCACCGGCTGGCGTTCGGCCTCGTGATGGGGGCCTTGGTGCTCGCCACCGGCGGCCTGGAGGCCGGCATCGGGGCGCACATCGTCAACAACCTGGGTGCCTTCGGCTACGCCGCGTTCACCGCCTCCGTGGCGGAGGCCCGCGCCGTCAGCGAGATCACTTGGGCGAAGGCCGGCTGGGACATCGCCGGGTTCGCCCTCTTCGCCCTGGTGGCGTGGGGGATCGGCCGGCGGCTGCGCGTCGCGACGCTCACCCCCTGAGCCGGCAAGGCCGATTTGCGGGGGGCCGAAACTCTGGTGTAGAGTCCTTACTCGTGCTCGGGTAACCGAGTGCTAGGGGTATGGGGTAATTGGCAGCCCGACTGATTCTGGTTCAGTTAGTCTTGGTTCGAGTCCAGGTACCCCTGCGGAGAGTCTTTCTCCACACGCTAGGGCCCCGTTGTGTAGCGGCCTAGCACGCCGCCCTCTCAAGGCGGTAGCGC
>DAOLFC010000143.1:0-8598 GCA_035326505.1 Arachnia sp. | reverse complement strand
AGAGGTCGGTCTCGGTCTCCTCGGTGAAGGTGGTCTTGATGCCGCCGGCGCGCAGCGCGCCGATCGCCTTGGCGTAGCTGAGGGCCAGCGGCCAGGCGTTGCCGGTCGCGTCGACCTCGACGGCGATGATCGCCGGGACGCCGCGCCCGTTCGCGTACTCGCGGCGCACGAGGTGGCCGGGCCCCTTGGGGGCGACCATGCACACGTCCACGCCCTCCGGCGGGGTGATGTAGCCGAAGCGGATGTTGAAGCCGTGCGCGAAGAACAGCGCGTCGCCGGCCACCAGGTTCGGGGCGATCTCCTCGGCGTACAGCGTCCGCTGCACCTGATCGGGGGCGAGGATCATCACCAGATCGGCCTCCGCGACGGCCTCGGCCACGGGGAGCACGCGCAGGCCCTCGGCCTCGGCCTTGGCGGCCGACGGGCTGCCGGGGCGCAGGCCGACGCGCACGTCGACGCCGGAGTCGCGCAGGCTGAGCGCGTGCGCGTGGCCCTGCGAGCCGTAGCCGATGACGGCGACGCTGCGGTTCTGGATGATCGACAGATCGGCGTCGGCGTCGTAGAACATTTCTGCCATGGTGTTTCTTTACCTTCTTGTTGGTGTTCGGTGGAGGTGTCCGTGTCCGGAGACTACTTGGTCTTGGAGGCGAGCGTGGTGGCGCCACGGCCCAGGGCGACCTGTCCGGACTGGACGAGTTCCTGGATGCCGTGCGGGGAGAGCATCTCCAGCAGGGCATCCAGCTTCTCGTCGCTGCCGGTGGCCTCGATGGTGATGGAATCGGTGGAGACGTCGACGGCCTTTCCACGGAACAGGCTGACCACGTCGATCACCTGGCTGCGCGTATGCACGTCGGCCTTCACCTTCACCAGGATCATCTCGCGGCGCACCGAGCTGGGGCCCAGCTCCAGCACCTTGCGCACCTCGATCAGCTTGTTGAGCTGCTTGACGATCTGCTCCAGCGCGGCATCGTCCTCGACGTTGGCCACGACGGTCATCCGGGACAGGTCCGGGCGTTCGGTGGGGCCGACGGCCAGGGAGTCGATGTTGAAGCCGCGGCGCGAGAACAGCCCGGCGATGCGGGCGAGGACGCCCGGGCGGTCGAGCACCAGGATGCTCAGCGTATGGTTGCTCACAGGATCTCCTCATCCCAGTCGGGAGCCATGTCGCGGGCGACACGGATCTCATCGTTGCTGGTGCCGGCCGGCACCATGGGCCACACCATCGCGTCCTTGTGGACGACGAACTCCACCACCACCGGGCGGTCGTTGATCTCCAGGGCCTTCAGGATGGCGGCGTCCATCTCTTCCTCGTTGGTGGCGCGCAGGCCGACGGCGCCCATCGCCTCCGCGAGCATCGGGAAGTTGGGCCAGGTGTCGGTGTTCAGGTCGGTGTTGGAGTAGCGCTCGTCGTAGAAGAGGCTCTGCCACTGGCGCACCATGCCGAGCACGTGGTTGTTGATCACCGCGATCTTGATGGGGATCTTGTTGATCGCGCAGGTGACGAGTTCCTGGTTGGTCATCTGGAAGCAGCCGTCGCCGTCGATGCCCCACACCGTGGTGTCGGGGTTGGCCGTCTTGGCTCCCATTGCCGCCGGAACGCAGTAGCCCATGGTCCCCGCGCCGCCCGAGTTCAGCCAGGTGTTGGGCTTCTCGTGCGGCAGGAAGTGCGCGGCCCACATCTGGTGCTGGCCGACGCCCGCGACGAAGATGGTGTCCGGCGGGCTCAGCTGGCCGATCCGCTGGATGACCTCCTGCGGCGACAACTCGCCGTCGGGCGCCTCGTCCCAGCGCGGCTGGTAGCGCTCCTTCATCACGCCCAGCTGGTGCCGCCACGCCTCCGCGTCGGGGGCCGGCATCTCGGCCACGGCGCGGTTCAGCTCGATCAGGGTCTGACGGACGTCGCCGACGATGGGGACGTCGACCGCCACGTTCTTGCCGATCTCGGCCGGATCGACGTCCGCGTGGATCACCTTGGCGCCGGTGGCGAAGCTGTCCAGGCGGCCGGTGACCCGGTCGTCGAAGCGCGTGCCCAGCGCGATCAGCAGATCGGCCTTCTGCAGCGCGCCGACCGCCGCCACGGTGCCGTGCATGCCCGGCATGCCCATGTTCAGCGGGTGGCTGTCGGGCAGCGCGCCGCGCGCCATCAGCGTGGTCACGAACGGGATGTTCAGCCGGTCGACGAACTCCGCGAGATCCTGGAAGGCGTTGGCGCGCACGACGCCGCCGCCGACGTAGATCACCGGCCGCTTGGCCTCGGAGATCATCCGGGCGGCGGCGCGGACCTGACGGGTGTGCGGCTTGACCGTCGGGCGGTAGCCGGGCAGGTCCATCTCCGCCGGCCACACGAAGGTCGCGGTGTTGGTCAGCGCGTCCTTGGAGATGTCGACGAGCACCGGGCCGGGACGGCCGCTGGAGGCGATATGGAAGGCCTCCTTGATCGCCAGCGGGATGCCCTCCGCGCGCGTGATCAGGTAGCTGTGCTTGGTGATCGGCATCGTGATGCCGCGGATGTCGGCCTCCTGGAAGGCGTCCGACCCGATGGCGTGCGAGTTCACCTGGCCGGTGATCGCCACGATCGGGGTGGAGTCCATGTAGGCGTTGGCCAGCGGCGTCACGAGGTTGGTCGCGCCGGGGCCGGAGGTCGCGATGCACACGCCCACCTTCCCCGACGACAGGGCGTACCCTTCGGCCGCGTGACCGGCGCCCTGCTCGTGGCGCACCAGGATGTGCCGGATCTTCGAGTCGTAGAGCGGATCGTAGGCGGGCAGAATCGCACCGCCGGGGATGCCGAAGACTACGTCGACCCCCATCCGTTCGAGCGAGGCCACAAGAATCTGCGCGCCCGTCAGGATTTGACCATCCACCTGCCCCATTGCGTCTCCCTTCGTTGCCGGTGCCTGTAGTTCCAAGAAAAAACCCCCGCTGCCTATGGCATACGAGGGAGCGCTTCGTGCGATGTGTGCTACGCGAAGCGCTACGTCAGGACTACAAGGTGACCGTTGGACATGTCGGAAATGTTACAACCTATCTGCCGGCGGTCACAGCCAGGGTCTTGAAATGCGAGACGGCGGGCCGCGTCACCCTGAAGTGACGTAGCCCGCCGTCGCGCGGCCCAGTGGAAGCGGCGCAGTGGACTCAGTCGTTGCTGGTCTTGATCGAGGTCAGCGCCCATCCGAGCAGGATGAACATCAGGCCGAGGCCGATGACCAGCGCGGCGACGCCGAAGGCGACCACCGAGGTGAACAGGGAGGCGCGCAGGAACGAGGCGTTCATGACGCTCGCCCGCTGCTCGGTGAGCTGGGCGGCCAGTTCCTCGTCGCCGTTGTCGGCGGCCTCGCGGGCGAGGGCGCCGAGCTCGGCGTAGGTCTTGTTGTCGCTGCCGGCGAGGGCGTGGTGGTTGATGATGTCGGCCTGGGCGTAGGCGGTGATGGGGCCGCGCACCGGCTTGCCCGGGGCGATGGTGGAGTCGCCGGGAACGGTGATGTTCTCGGCCGAGAGCTGGCTGGACACCATGCCCCAGGTCACGGCGCCGGCGACGATCATGACGATCCCGGCGATCAGGGAGAGCACTCCGACGAGCTTGGTGGGCTTCATCGAGGTTCCTTTCTACTGTGTCTTTTCGGTTGGCGGGCGCGTCCACGCCTCACCCCCCAGACAATATCTGACAAAAGGTAGTAATAACACCTCGGGGTCGCGTTGTTATCTCCTCGCAACCTTTCGCCCGCGGCGGCCCGGAGCGCCCGTCAGCCGGCCAGCGCCGCATGCACCTCGTCGATGTCCTGCGGGACCGCGGTGAACAGCGCCCGCATCCCCGGATCGTCCGCGAAACGCGGCACGACATGGACATGCGTGTGGAAGACCACCTGTCCGGCGATCGTCCCGGCGTTGGCCAGCACGTTGCAGCCCTCGGCCCCCAGCCGGTCCTTGAGCAGCCGGCCCACCCTGGCGATGGCGGGCGCGATCTCCGCGAGCGTCGCGTCGTCCTCGAACACGTCGGCGGTGTGCCGCTTGGGGATAATCAGGGTGTGTCCCCGCTTCAGCGGGGAGATGTCGAGGAAGGCGTAGGCGAGGTCGTCCTCGTAGACCTTCTTCGACGGGACGGTGCCCGCGGCGATGGCACAGAACAGGCAGTCGGCATTCATCGGTTACTTCAGTCCTCTCGCACGGGGAAGCCCGCCGCGGCCAGGGCGGCCTTCACCTCGGCGATGGTCAGCTTCTGATAGTGGAACACGCTGGCGGCCAGCACCGCATCGGCCCCGGCCTCGGCCGCCTCGACGAAGTGCTGCACCGTGCCCGCTCCCCCCGAGGCGATCAGCGGCACGTCGACCACCTCCCGCACGGCCCGGATCATCTCCAGGTCGAAGCCGTCGGTGGTGCCGTCGGCATCCATCGAGTTGAGCAGGATCTCGCCCACCCCGCGCTCGCAGGCCTCCACCGCCCAGGCGATGGCGTCGACGCCCGCCGAACGGCGCCCGCCGTGGGTGGTGACGCCGAAGCCCGACGGCATCGCCTCGTCTCGCCTGGCGTCGACGGAGAGCACCAGCACCTGATTTCCGAACCGCTGGGCGATCTCACCGATCACCGCAGGGTTGGCCAGCGCGCCGGTGTTGATCCCCACCTTGTCGGCGCCGGCGCGCAGCAGCAGGTCGACGTCGCCGACGCTGCGCACCCCTCCGCCGACGGTGAGGGGGATGAAGACCGTCTCGGCGCAGCGCGCCACCATCTCGCGCGTGGTGTCGCGCCCCTCCGAGGAAGCCGAGATGTCGAGGAAGGTGAGTTCGTCGGCCCCGGAGGCCGAGTACGCGGCCGCCAGTTCGACGGGGTCGCCCGCGTCGCGCAGGTTCCGGAAGTTGACGCCCTTGACCACCCGCCCGTCGTGTACGTCGAGGCACGGGATCACACGAATCGCTACCGACATGTCCCTCAGGCTATACCGAGCCAGGGGATCCCGGGAGCCTCCTCGTCTTCGGACATCTGGGGTGTGGAGGGTGAGGTCCGCGAGTGGGTGTGGGGGGCGTCAGGACGCGTAAGGGCGCGTCCAGAAATTAGTGCGTGTGTGTCGGTTTCTGGGCGGGATGGATGACAAGGCGGAGGTCCGCCCTTGTAGTGGGGCTCCATGGGCGTGGCCGACAACGAAGTCAGGCGCCCGATCCAGGAAACGACACGCAGCAATAATTCCTGGACGGGCCCTAAGACGCTCCGCTCCTTGAGGAGCGTCAAGGGGGGCGCGAGGCACCATCACGCGCCGTCGATGGCAGTAGCGTTCGTGCATGGCCACACCCCGAATCCGTGTTCTCTACGTCACAGACCTCGCCTACGACGCCCGGGGGCGGCGCTACGGCGACGAAGACGTCTTCCTCACGTCGCGGCTGCGCGAGAGCTTCGACCTGGCGCTGTGCCACCCTCGCGACGCGACCGCCCTCATGGACGCCTTCGACGTCGTGGTGGTGCGCAACAGCGGCCCGGTGATCCACTACCGCGACGAATACGAGGACTTCCGCCGCCAGGCCCTGGGGAGAGGGACGAGGGTGTTCACCGAGCTGACCGGAAAGGCGGACATGGCCGGCAAGCAGTACCTGCTCGACCTGTTCGACCTCGGCTATCCCGTGATCCCGACGATCGCGCGCCCCGACGACATCGCCCGGCTTCCCCGGGTCGCCGACTACGTGGCCAAGCCCCTGTTCGGGGCCGACTCCCTGGGACTGACCGTCGTTGCGCGCGACGAACTGACGTCGCTGGACTGGGACGACCTGCTGGTCCAGCCCCGCATCGATTTCCGGTACGAGGTGTCCTTCTACTTCATCGGGCGCACGTTCCACTACGCGCTCTCCGCCCCGGATCCCGAGCGGCGGTGGGAGCTGACGCCCTACCGCCCCACCGAGGCCGACCTCGCCTTCGCCCAGCGCTTCGTCGACTGGAACGACGTCGAACACGGCATCCAACGCGTCGACGCCTGTCGCACCCGGGACGGCGAGCTGCTGCTCGTCGAACTCGAAGACCTCAATCCCTACCTGTCCCTCGACCTGCTCGACGAGGCCACCCGCGACACCTTCGTCGCCCGGATGGCCACATCCGTCCAGGCACTGGCCGACGGCTCGTAGAGGCCCCGGAACGAGGACGAAACTGGCCGGCATTACCTACGGGACTCCACCGACGGCGCCTGGTCGCCCCACGACGTCAGGAGGACGTCCGTTGGGTCATGCTTCCGCAGACGGAGGCCTGCGCGAGTTGCAGAAAACGCAGATGGTAATTTGCTTTCATGAGGGATGCGGGGCTCCAGCCCGATTGGCACGGCTGGGTTTGGGTGAGACGCGGTGGCCTGATCGCACTTCTCGCCCTCGTGGCATGGGCCGCCTTCAGAACGCACGCCGCAGGTCATATGCTGCCCGGCGAACCGCTATGGCTCG
Source organism: Arachnia sp. (assembly GCA_035326505.1). Taxonomy (GTDB): domain Bacteria; phylum Actinomycetota; class Actinomycetes; order Propionibacteriales; family Propionibacteriaceae; genus Arachnia. The sequence goes on along the minus strand of DAOLFC010000143.1, from coordinate 2,191 downwards.
TCGCGCTCGGCGTCGCCATGCTCGGCCTCACGTGGAGTCGACGACAAACTGCGTGGGTCGTCGCCTTCTTCGCCATCTTCCTGGGGATGGAGATCTGGGTGGGCGGAGGCTACGCGGGAGCCGCCTCGCTGGCGGCCTACGGAGTTCTCGTAGACCCGACTTGGCTCATGTTAGGGCAAGTTTCTTACCCTAATCCTTTCTGGCTAGGGGTGATGGTGTTCCAGAAGAGCCGTTTTCCTGACTAAACGAGGGTCGATGGGTAAGGTTCGGGCATGGTGTTGCCCCGGATCCGCGTGGTGCCGACCGGTTCTGGCGCCCGCGCGGTCCAGGTGATCTGGCACTACCGAGACAACAAGCCTGTCCTGGATCACATCGGATCGGCTCACACCGACGAAGAACTCGCGCTGCTGAACGCTCGGGCGCAGCGCCTGATCGATGACCAGCAACCGCGTCTGGCTATCGACACCAACAACGGCGAACTGATGACGGGATCGGTGGAGGCTCCGTTGGCTATCGCTGGTGAGCGTGCCGGCTATCTGATCGACGCCATAGGGGCCGTGTACCGCGGTCTGGGGTTCGATATCGCTACCGATGGTGATGAGGTGTTCGAGCACCTAGTAATCGCCAGGATCGTCCAGCCCGGCTCGAAGCTCGACTCGATCGAGACCCTGGCCGAGATCGGTATCCGGTCCGCGTCCTATCCAACAATCAAGCGTCGGCTCCCCATCTACGCGAAACCAGAGTTCCAAGACCGGTTGACAAGGGCCTGCGTCGTGAAGGCGGGCATCGGGCCAGGCGTGTTGATCATGTACGACGTCACCACGCTGTATTTCGAGACCGACACCGCTGACGAGTTGCGGGTACCGGGCTACTCGAAAGAACGGCGTTTGGAGCCCCAGATCACGGTCGGACTCCTGGCCGATGCGACAGGGTTCCCGCTCGCGGTGGCGGCGTTCGAGGGCAACAAAGCCGAGAAACTCACCATGATCCCGATGATCGAACAACTGCAGCGAACCTACGACCTGACCCAGGTCACTGTGGTCGCGGACTCTGGCATGTTCTCCACCGCGAACAAGAAGTCGATCGTCGATGCCGGACTCGGCTACATCCTCGGGACCAGGATCGCTCAGGTTCCCTACCCGATCCTGCGGTGGCGCAAGCTCCATCCTGAGACGGACTATGTCGACGGGCAAATCTGGACCTTCAAGGACCGCACTGGTCGGGGCCCCGAGGGTGTCCCGCACTCGATCACGTACTACCAGTACTCGGCCGATCGGGCCCGGCGCTCTCGTAAAGGTATCGCTGAGCAGGTCCGTAAAGCCGAAGACGCGGTCGCGGGGAAGACAGCGGTGAAACGTAACCGGTACGTGGACCTCCACCGGCCAACCAAGACCGTGAACTACGAGTTGGCGGAGAAGAACACCGCGCTGGCGGGGATCAAGGGCTACGAAACCAACCTGATCGACCTCGACGCTGATCAGGTGATCGGCGCCTACCGGCAGCTCTTACGGATTGAGAAGGCGTTTCGTATGTCGAAGTCAGATTTGAAGGCCCGGCCGATCTACCACCACACCAAGGACTCGATCCAGGCTCATCTGACCATCGTGATGGCCGCGATGGCTGTCGGACACGAACTCGAACACCGCTCCGGGCTCTCCCTCCGACGCCTGGTCCGCACCCTGAAGCGCTACCGAACCTTCGAACTCAACATCAACGGCCACACCATCCACGCCGCCACCCCACTCCCCACCGACATCCGTGGCCTCGTCCGCCGACTCGCGAAAACCTGACTAATCTGAGCCAAGTCGGGTTTCATGCCGCCCCTGCGGCGGTTCGTGATCTCTCCCAACGCCTGACGGCGTTGCTCAACGAACTCCCGCAAGACGAGCGATCGAGGCTCCTTCAGCTTCTCGTCGTTGATGAACACGACCGCCCACGCATGGTGCTCACTGGGCAATACAGCAGCGGCAAGTCGACCCTCATCAAGGCGCTCACGGGCGAGGCGGCTCAGGTGGTTATCGACTCTGCGGTCGCAACTGATCAAGTGCAAGTCTTCGACTGGGATGGACTCGTCGATCTCGTTGACACGCCCGGTGTCCAGGCCGGCTTGGCAGAACATGACCGCTTAGCCGAGGAGGCTCTCCGCACAGCTGACCTGGTGCTGTTCGCTGTCACCGTCGATCTGTTCGAC
>DAOLFC010000142.1:0-8619 GCA_035326505.1 Arachnia sp. | reverse complement strand
CCTTCACGTTCTTGTACTGCAGGTAGAAGGCGTGCTCCCACATGTCGAGCTGCAGCACGGGGATCTGGCCGGCCGGCAGGTTGCCCTGCTGGTCGAACAGCTGGTTGATGTTGAGGCGCTGGCCCAGCGTGTCCCACACCAGGATCGACCAGCCGGAGCCCTGGATGCCGTTGGCGACCGCGTTGAACTGGCCCTTGAAGCCGTCGAAGGAGCCGAAGAACTCGTCGATGGCGGCCGCGACCTCGCCCTCCGGCTGACCGCCGCCGTCCGGCGACATGTTCTTCCAGAAGGTGGAGTGGTTGATGTGACCGCCGAGATGGAACGCGAGGTCCTTCTCCAGCTTGTTGACGTTGCCGAAGTTGCCGGACTCGCGGGCCGCGGCCAGCTGCTCCAGCGCGGTGTTGGCGCCCGTCACGTAGGCCTGGTGGTGCTTGCTGTGGTGCAGCTCCATGATCTCCGGCGCGATGTGCGGGGCAAGGGCGCTGTAGTCGTAGTCGAGCTCGGGCAGGGTGTAGGTCATATCGCTTCCTCTTCTCCTGGCGATCCGGGCGCGCGTCCACGCGCCCTCTCTCGCCATCCTAGCCACGCGCAGGCAAGCCCCGGGAGACCTTGAGCACGCGGAATCCCTTGGCCGAGGCGACTTTCGCTGTGGGCCAACCCTGTTGCGTGAGCCAGGCCTGGAGCGAGTCGGCGCCCAGGTTCTTCCCGACGACCAGCCACGCCTCCCCGTCGTCCTCGAGGCGGGGCAGCCAGGTGAGCAGCAGCTCGTGCAGGGCCTGCTTGCCGATGCGAATGGGCGGATTCGACCAGATCTCCTGATAGCGGCGCTCCCGCGGCACCTCGTCGGGGGTCGTCGCCTGCACCCGGTCGGCCACCCCGTTGCGCTCGGCGTTGATCCGGGTGAGCTCCACGGCGCGCTCGTTGACGTCGATCGCGTCGACGATCACCCCCGGCTCCGCGACGGCCAGCCCCACGGCGATCGGACCGAATCCGCACCCCAGGTCCAGCACGCGGCCCTCCAGCGGGGGCTCGACCTCCCGCAGCAGCACGGAGGTGCCCAGGTCCAGCCGGGAGCCGGAGAACACCCCGCCGGCGGTGACGAAGGTGAGGTCGGCGTCGAAGACGGTGGCCTGGATCTCGCGGGTGACCAGCGGTCCGTCGGCGTTCTCGAAGTAGTGGCTCACGGCGTTTCCTCCAGGGCGTCCAGGGTGCGCACGGCGCGGGCCTCCCGGGCCCGGGCGGCGAGCAGCTCGTCGGCGGGGTAGCCCACTTCCTCCAGGGTGAGTCCGTGGGCGGGCATCACGGAGATCTCCGGATGCCGCTTCGGGGCGGTGGCCACCCCCCGCAGCCAGGGCAGGCTGCGCCGCCCCTCGGCGACCGCGGTGACCGCGCCCACCAGGGAGCGCACCATCGAATGGCAGAAGGCGTCGGCGCGCAGATGGATCTCCAGCACCCCGTCCGGCCGTGACGTGGCGTGGAAGTCGTGCAGCTCGCGAATGGTGGTGGCGCCGTCGCGGGCCTTGCAGAAGGCCGCGAAGTCGCGCAATCCCAGCAGCGTGTCCCCGGCCTCGTTGACCGCATCGACGTCGAGCGGGCGGCGCAGCGCGACGACGTGGTGGCGCTGCAGCGGGTCGGGGGCCAGGTCGGCGCCGATCACGCGGTAGCAGTACCGGCGCCAGATCGCCGAGAACCGGGCGTCGAAGCCCTCCGGGGCAGGGACGATATCGCGGACGACGAGGTCGGCGGGCAGCACCCGGCGCAGCCGGCGCAACAGCGCGGGACCGAGGTCGGGCTCGTCGGGGAGGTCGACGTGGCACACCTGGCCTCGGGCGTGGACCCCGGCGTCGGTGCGGCCCGCGACGGTCAGCTCGGGTGCCTCCGGCAGCCTCAGCACCCTCGGAATCCACTCCTCCAGGACCCCCTGCACCGTGCGCAGCCCGGGCTGGCGCGCCCAGCCGTGGAACTCCGTGCCGTCGTAGGCCAGGTCGATCCGCCAGCGCATCATGCCCTCCGGTACGCGAGGTCGTAGACGGTGCGGCCCGCCGCGAGGCCCTTGGCCTCGTACTTGGTGACCGGACGCTCGGCCCAGCGAGGCGCCCAGCCGCCGTGCTCGTTGACCAGCTCAGGGTGCCCGTCGAGCTCCTGGCGCATCCAGAGCGCGTAGTCCTCCCAGTCGGTGGCCAGGCGCCACGCGCCGCCGGGGGCCAGCTTGCGCGCCACCATGTCGCCGAAGGACGAGGACACCAGGCGGCGCTTGTTGTGCCGCTTCTTGTGCCAGGGATCGGCGAAGAAGGTCCAGAGCTCCGAGATCGCCCCGTCGTCGAAGAGCCGCTCCACGCCCTGCGCGCCGTCGACCATCGCCACGCGCACGTTGCCGATCCCCGCCCGCCCGATCTTTCCCAGCACCGACGCGACGGCCGGCTGGAACACCTCGAAGGCCACCACGTCGGAGCCGGGCCTTCCCTCGGCCATCGGCACCAGCGAGTCGCCGTTGCCGCAGCCGATCTCCACGATCAGGGGCGCCGGGCGGCCGAACTCCGCGGCCCAGTCCACGGTCGCGTGCCGGGCGATGGAGGTCGACTTCTCCTCCTCGGGGATCTCGACCACGAACCGGTCGCGGTATCGATCCCAGGCCTTGCTCTGCGACTCGTTCATCCGGGCGCTGCGCCGCACGAAGCTCACCACTTCGCGCATGCCGGTCCTCGCCCCCGGGGTATCCACAGACTCCACCGAATCAGGCTAGCGGCATTGCGCGGGAAAGTATCGTTGAGATCGAGACACCGCCGCGTGGCGGCGCCTCGATCGTTCTCGTCGGAGGAGAGACATGAGATTCCTGCTCAACCTGATCTGGTTCCTGTTCGGAGGGCTGTGGCTCGCCCTGGGCTACTTCGTGGCCGGGATCCTGGCCTGCATCCTGATCGTCACCATCCCGGTCGGCGTCGCGTCGTTCCGGATGGCTCGCTACGTCGCCTGGCCCTTCGGCAAGGCGGTCGTGCGCAAGCCCGGCGCCGGGGCGGGCTCGGCGATCATGAACGCCCTCTGGTTCATCATCGCCGGCTGGTGGCTGGCCCTGCTGCATATCGTCGCCGCCGCGGGGCAGGCCATCACCATCATCGGCCTCGCCAACGCGGTGGTGAGCCTCAAGATGATCCCGGTGTCGTGCTTCCCGTTCGGCAAGCGCATCGTCGACCGCGGCTCGCTGGTGCCCACCGAGCGACCGCTGCATTCCTTCTGAGGAGCTGATCCGGTCTCATGGAGTTCTTCCTGCGCACACTGGCCACCGCCGGCGGGGTGGCCGTCGCCGCCTGGCTCGTGCCCGGCATCCACCTGGACGCCGGCAGCACGGGCGGCAAGGCGGTGACCCTGCTCATCGTCGCCGCGGTGATCGGCTTCATCAACGCGTTCATCAAGCCGTTCGCCCAGATCGTCGGGTTCTGCCTGGTGGTGCTCACCTTCGGGCTGTTCCTGCTGGTGATCAACGCCCTGCTGCTCGAGTTCGCGGCCTGGCTCAGCGGGCTGCTCGGGCTCGGCTTCTCCATCGACGGCTTCTGGCCCGCCGTGTGGGGATCGATCATCATCAGCATCGTCTCCGGCCTGCTGAACGCGCTGTTCAACACCGATCAGTACGCCGCCCGCCCGGCCTCGTTCTAGTCGTCACAGTCGTCCTCGTCGCAAGGAGGGGTGGGCCCGCCGGATCCGGCGGGCCCACCCCTCCTTGCGCGTCGTCCCCGCCTACCGGGGCCAGAGATCCTGCGGCATCAGCTCGTAGGAGTGGAACTCGCGGGTGAACGAGCCGCTGCCCTGGGCCAGGCCGCGCAGATCGATGGGATAGCGCACCAGGCTGAGCTGGGGAACCAGGGCCTCGATGACGGATCGGCCCGCCTCGTCCATGTCGCTGCCCAGCACCTGGCTGCGCCGCGACGCGAGGTCGGTCAGGACGGCGCCCAAGAACTCGCTGCCCACCACCACGCGAACCTTGTCGATGGGCTCCAGGAGCCCGACGGTGCCGGCCGACGACGCCGCGTCGCGCAGCGCCAGCGATCCGGCCACCTGGAAGGCCATGTCCGAGGAGTCCACCGAGTGGGACTTGCCGTCGTACAGCGTGACCCGCACGTCGACCATCGGCTTGCCGAAGACGGTGCCGTGCCGCAGCTGCTGCTCGACGCCCGTCTGCACCGAGGCGATGTAGGCCCGGGGGACCGCGCCGCCCACCACCTTGTCGACGAACTCGAAGCCGCCGCCGCGGGGCAGCGGCTCCACGGAGATGTTGCAGACCGCATACTGGCCGTGCCCGCCCGACTGCTTGACGTTGCGGCCCAGGCCCCTCGCCGGCGCCAGAAAGGTCTCGCGGAGGGCGACGCGCACCTCCTCCTCGGCGAGCTGCACCGAGAAGCGCTCGGCGAGCCGCGCCAGCATCAGGTCCTTGTGGGCCTGTCCCATCACCCACAGCAGCTGCTGTTCGGTCTCGGCGTTGCGCTCCAGGCGCACCGTCGGGTCCTCGACGGAGATCCGGTGCAGGGCGCTGGCCAGCTTGTCCTCGTCGCCTCGGGTGGTGGCGCGCACGGCCACCGGGAGCAGGGGCTTGGGTAGGTGCCAGGGTTCGACGACCGCCGGGCGGTCCGTGGACGACAGCGTGTCGGAGGTCTCCGCGTGAGCGAGCTTGGTGACCTGGACGATCTCGCCGGCGATCGCCGTCGTCTTGGGTGTGAACTCCAGGCCGGAGGGCGCCGACATCGGGCCGATCCGCTCCTCGTCGTCGTGGTCGGGATGCAGCGGATCGCTGTCCTCGCCGAACATCTCGCGATGGCCGGAGACATGCACCACGTCGTCGATGCGCAGCGTGCCGGAGAACACCCGCACCAGCGACGTGCGTCCCGAGTACGGATCGGAGGTGGTGCGGATCACCTGCGCCACCAGCGGGGCGTCGGGGTCGCAGATCAGGGGCGGCAGGTTCGCGCCCACCGGGGTGGTGGCGCCGGGCAGCGTATGCACCGCGGGGGAGGGGAAGCCGCCCTCGATCCAGCGCAGCAGCTCCTCGGTGCCCTTGTCTGAGGTGGTGTGGGTGGGCATGAGGGGGAAGAAGCGTCCGCCGGCGACGGCGAGCCCGAGAGCCTTGTGGGTCTCCTCGACGGCGATCTCCTCGCCCTCCAGGTAGCGCTCCAGCAGGTCGTCGTCCTGGATCTCTGTGATGATCGCCTCCAGCAGCGGCGCCCGCTGTTCCTCGATGAGGGCGAGTTCCTCCTCTGTCGCGTCTCGGGAGACCCTCCGCCCGGAGGAGTAGTCGTGGGCGCGCTTGTTCAGCAGGGACAGGTTGCCGACATTCTCGCCCCCGATCTCCAGCGGGATCAGCGCGGGGACGGTCTCCTCGCCGAGGGTCGCCCGGCAGACCTCCACGACCTGTTCGAAGGTGGCGCGGCCCTGGTCGAGCTTCGTGATCGCCACGATCCGCGGCATGCTCACCTCCGCGCACTCGTGCCACAGCGCGACGGTGACCGGGTCGATCTCCTCGCCGGCCGGGATCACGAACACCGCCGCGTCGGCGGCGCGCAGGCCGGCCCGGAGTTCTCCCACGTAGTCGGGATGGCCGGGCGCGTCGAGCAGGTTGATCTGCACGTTGACGGCGGGAATCGAGGCCAGGGTGAGCGACGCCGCGCGCTCCGCCGTCTGTTTCTCTCCCCGGTATCCCTCGACGCGTGCGCGCAACAAGTGCTCGAACAGCGTCGTCTTGCCGGAACCGCTTCCTCCGACCAGCACGACATTGCGGATGTCGGCGGGAGTACTGACATTTACTTGCGAACTCGACTTTGAGGCCATGTGTAGACGCTACCGCCTCCCTTGTCAGCCGTCCACGGCACCCCGGTGTAACGGCCGTGGCGCCTCGTGGTGGCCTCGATGCACGCGGCGAGGGCCGCATGGTCTACAGTAGGCGCGGCTCACCGCCTGCCGGTTTGACCATCCGAGGTCCAGGAAGTAAGGTTGGTAGCTGTTGCGCGCTGTGCGCCCGGGTGTTCCCGCGACGCCGGCTGTGCAACCTTTCGAGTTTGAAGTAAACGAATGGAAGTTGGTCTGCGTCCGTGTCTACGTACACCCCAAAGCCAGGCGAAATCGCCCGGAACTGGCATGTGATCGATGCCGAAGACGTCGTGCTTGGTCGTCTCGCGACCACTGCCGCGAACCTGCTGCGCGGCAAGCACAAGGCCACCTTTGCCCCGCACGTCGACGGCGGAGACTTCGTCGTCGTCGTGAACGCTTCGAAGATCGCCCTCACCGGTAACAAGCGCTCGGATTCGCTGCGCTACTCCCACTCGGGTCGCCCGGGTGGCCTGAAGTCCGTCTCCGTCGGCGAGCTGCTGGAGAAGGATCCCCGCAAGGCGGTGGAACGTGCGGTGTGGGGCATGCTGCCGAAGAACAAGCTGTCGCGTCAGCTGATGGGCAAGCTCAAGGTCTATTCCGGCCCGGAGCACCCGCACACGGCGCAGCAGCCGCAGCCGTACGAGATCACCCAGATCGCCCAGTGAGCCACGAGAGCGCGAGTACACATATGACCACCGAGATTGTTGACGAGACCCTCGTCGAGGAGATCACTCCGTTCACCGACGAACAGGATCGCGAGATCGCCTACCGTTCCGATTCCTCCCCGTCGGTTGCCGCAGGCCTGGGCGATCGTCCGGCCGTCGTTGCCCCCGGCAGCGCCACCGGTCGCCGCAAGCAGGCCGTCGCCCGCGTGCGCCTGATCCCCGGCTCCGGCCAGTGGACCATCAACGGCCGCTCGCTCGACTCCTACTTCCCGAACAAGGTGCATCAGCAGCTCGTCAACGATCCCTTCGTGGTCGCCGGGCTTGAGGGCTCCTACGACGTGATCTGCCGCATCCACGGCGGTGGCATCACCGGCCAGGCCGGCGCCCTGCGTCTGGGCATCGCCCGTGCGCTGAACGCCATCGACACCGAGGCCAGCCGCCCCGCGTTGAAGAAGGCCGGGCTGCTCACCCGCGACGCCCGCATCAAGGAGCGCAAGAAGGCCGGTCTCAAGAAGGCCCGCAAGGCTCCGCAGTACAGCAAGCGCTGATCCTGCGCGCAGGCGCCCGTCCCTCTTTCGGGGGACGGGCGTTTCGTCGTTTCCCGAAAGTCCGCCCCTCCCGGGAGGGCGACTCGCCCCAGGGAATTGTCCGGTTGTAGGCTCGCCTACCATGGCACGACTTTTCGGCACCGATGGGGTGCGGGGCAAAGCAAACGTAGAACTCACCGCGGAACTGGCCTTGGACCTGTCCGTGGCCGCCGCGCACGTCCTGGGCGAGGCCGGTGCGCTCCGGCAGGCGCGGCCGTTCGCCGTCGTGGGCCGCGATCCCCGGGCGAGCGGCGAGTTCCTGGAGGCCGCCGTCATCGCGGGCCTGGCGTCGGCCGGCGTCGACGTGGTGCGGCTGGGCGTCCTGCCCACCCCGGCCGTCGCCTATCTGGTGGACGAGCTGAACGCCGATCTGGGGGTCATGATCTCCGCCTCGCACAACCCCATGCCCGACAACGGGATCAAGTTCTTCTCCCGGGGCGGGGTCAAGCTCGACGACTACCTGGAGGACGCCATCGAGGCGCGCATGGGCGAGTCCTGGAGTCGTCCGGTGGGCGACGCGGTGGGGCGTGTGCGCACCGATCTCGGCGCGGTGGACGCCTACGTGGCCCATCTGGTGCAGTCGCTCGGCGAGGACGCCAGCCTCGACGACCTGACCGTCGTGATCGATTGCGCCAACGGCGCCGCGTCGGTGACGGCACTGGAGGCTTTCGCGGCGCAGGGCGCCGCCGTGATCCCGATGCACTCGGATCCCGATGGCCTCAACATCAACGACAACTGCGGCTCGACCCACATGGAGTCCCTCAAGGCGCGCGTCGTGGCCGAGGGCGCCGATCTCGGGCTGGCCCTCGACGGCGACGCCGATCGATGTCTGGCCGTGGATGCGGAAGGGAACCTGGTCGACGGGGACCAGATCATGGCGATCCTGGCCCTCGCCCTGCACGAGGAGCACCGCCTCCTCTCCGACACGCTCGTGGCCACCGTGATGAGCAACCTGGGTCTGTTCACCGCGATGAAGGCCCATGGCATCCGCGTCGATCAGACCAAGGTCGGCGACCGCTACGTGCTGGAGTCGATGAACGCCAACGGCTTCGCGCTGGGCGGCGAGCAGTCGGGCCACGTCATCATCAGCGAGTTCGCCAACACCGGCGACGGCACGCTCACCGGTTTGCACATCGCGGCGCGGATGAAGCGCACGGGCAAGACGCTGGCGGAGCTCGCCTCCGTCATGGAGATCCTGCCGCAGGTGGTGATCAACGTGCGCGGGGTCGACAAGCTTCGCGCCGGTCTCGACCAGGAGGTGCAGCAGGCCGTCTCGGCTGCCGCGCGCCGGCTCGGGGACACCGGGCGGGTGCTGCTGCGCCCGTCGGGCACCGAGCCCGTCGTGCGCGTGATGGTGGAGGCCCGGACCCAGGAGGAGGCGACCGAGATCGCCGAGTCGCTGGCGACCAAGGTCAAGGAGCGGCTGTCGCTCTGAGGCGCACAGGACCACTAGTAGCCGGTCGCGCCTGAAGGTGCGGATCAGGATGGGGCGTCAGGCGGGATGAGTGACAAGG
>DAOLFC010000141.1:0-8788 GCA_035326505.1 Arachnia sp. | reverse complement strand
GCGGGAGTGGTGGCCGTAGCGAGCGGCGTCCTGGTGCGTCAGATGCAAGGCGCAGCAGGAAGTCGCTCGTTGGCCCTCCCGACGACGAGTACACGAAGCAGATGACGCGCCAGGGCGTCGCGGAGTAGGCCACTTCCACTTCCGCAACACGCCCTACGCCGGGCAGGCCGAGATGCCGATCGTCGCGAACGCCGCCAGCCAGTCCGGCGTCGCGGTGGAGGCGACATGCGTCCGAGGCACCCCCGGTTCCGCGGTCCACACGCCGGCCGCCCAGTTGTAGTGGCGATGCACGCCGTCGGTGCCGAGGATGTGGTAGCGAGTCTCGACGATCGCCAGGGAGATGCCCTGGATCTGGACACCCGAGGGAGCGTTGACAGCAACGCCGCCACCCGAGTAGAGAATCGCCGTCGGGGTGGCGAAATTCACCTGACTTATGGGTCCGGCGGTGGTATCCATCGCCACCGCGCTGGCGCCCGAGATCGCGGTGTACTGCGTCCAGCCCGGCAGCCAGGACACCGAAGACCCGTCCCCCGCACTCGGGCCTGAGAGATACCATCCCGTGCCATCGTCGGCCACCACGACGACTCGCCACTCGGGGGGCAAACTGATGAAACCGGCGGCGAGATCGACGATGCTCCGGCCACCCGGCAGCACCGGTAGCGCCGCTCCGGTGAAGTCGTGTACCACGCTGCCGTCGGAGGTAAAGAGCGCCGACGACGCGCTCCCACCGACCGACGAGTCGTCGGTCGCCACCAGGGTCACCCCGGAGCGGCCGGGCACCGATGTCCAACCGGTCCCATGGAAGTCGTCCCACGTCACCAGCGGATCCTCGGACTGCACACCCGAGAAATCGGTGCGCGTCCACACCCCACCGTCCTGATCGACCACATAGCTGGTGTACGTCCGGCTGGTGGGCGAAATGCCGCTTCGCGTCCAGGCGATCGCGGCGTCCCGCACCGAGGTCACACTCGCAGGCAGGAACGATTCGATGCCGTTCGCACGGCCGCGCAGGGTCGGCCGGACGGCATCTCCGCCGGAGGTGACCACCGAGGCGGTCGATGGCGCAGGCTGCCCCGACTCCGCAGGCGCCGCCGTCGCGCCGAGGGCGAGCGAGAACGCGGCATCTTTGAGCAGCAGTCCGGTGATCGTGGCGCGTCCCTGGCCGTCGACGGCCACCGTCGTCGCGCCGGTCGTGCCGTCGTTCCAGGTGATACCGACCGGCAGCGTCACCGTGACCTCGGTTCCGGCTGGGGCGGCCACGCCGTCGTCCAGCACTTCGACGGTCACGTCGAACGGATCGCAGGTGGTGCGCTCGTAGGACTCCGTCGGCGTGCCGTCGACGTCGAGGAACTGGACGATCCTGTCGACAGGCCCGGAGGCGGACGCGTACGGCGTCGCCATAGCCCCCGTCACCACGGGCGCGGCCCAGGCCGCGGCGCGCACCACCGCCCGGCGCGACGGCTGTAGCGCCCCCTCGGCGGCAGGGATGGTTTCTTCGGTCATGGTCTCTTCGCCTCTTCTCGGTTCCGGGGACCATCTTCACGATCCGAGACGTCGACCGGTCCCCAAAGCCCCTTGAGCTTAACCCAGCCCGAGTCGGCAACGACAAACAGCACAAAACCTCGGTCTATGGCCATACCACTGGGTCATAATGGCCGTACATGTCAGTCGTACATGTCACTAGTTCGGACGAGACCAGACGTCCGCGGTATCGAGGAGGATCCATAGTGAGACTACGCAGACGAGTGGTGGCAGCGCTCTGCCTCATCCCGCTCACCCTGGCCGGGGCGGCGTGCGCCCCCGGCGAAGTGATCAGCGATGACGACGACGGCAGCAACGGGGCTGCCGAAAGCGTGGAACCGGTCGACCCGGCAGACTTCGCCGGCGAGACCCTGGAATACATGTATTTCACCGACGGACCTGACGAGTCAGCGACCCGCGAGTTGATCGGCAAGTTCGAAGAGCAGTACGACGTCACCGTGAACCTGCAGATCATGCCCTACGCAGACCTGATCACGTCCGCACTGAACAGGCTCTCCGCGGGCAACGCGCCCGACGTGATCCGCCTGACGGCGCTGACCGACTTCCGCGGCGACCTGCTGGTCCTCGACCCGTATCTCGGCGCGGACTACAAGAACGAGTTCCTGCCGGGTCCGCAGAGGGGCGTGGTGAATGCGAATGGCGAGCTCATCGCGGTTCCCAGCGACCTCACCCTCAACGGCATGTTCGTGAACCTCGACCTGTTCGAGAGCGCGGGCGTCGAGGTCCCCGAGACGTGGACCTGGGACGAGATGCTCGAACTCGGCAAGCAGGTGAAGGACGCCACGGGCGTTCCCTACTCCTATGTCATGGACAAGTCGGGACACCGCGTCTCGACCGTGCTCAGCCAGCACGGCACGTTCATGCTCGACGCCAACGGCAACGCCTTGGACCAGGAGAAGGCCACCAAGGCTCTGCAGCGACTCGCGGATCTGATGGCGACCGATGACATGCCTCGCGACTTCTGGCTCGGCTCGGGGTCGCGATACGAGGGCGCCAACGAGATCTTCCTCGCCGGCGAGACCCCCCTGTACATGTCGGGCAACTGGCAGGTGGGTCAGTTCGTGCAGAACGCCACCTTCAACTGGGCGGCGGCCTCCAACCCTTGCGACGTCGAATGCGGCGGTTTCCCCGGCGGAAAGTACATGGCGGCGTTCCAGCAGTCCAAGAACCCGGCACTCGCGGCCGAGTTCATCCGGTTCATGAACGAGACGGAGAACCAGGAGCTGTTCGTGACGACCTCCGGTCAGCTCCCCACGCGCGCAGACCTCTCCGAGGCCGGCGTGACGTACCCGGATCCGAAGGCTCAGGCCGCCATGGACGTCTTCCTCGCCGATCTCGTGATCACGCCGAGCGGCGGGTTCGAGGCGAACGGCAACCCCGCGTTCTCCCCGTCGGCGACCGAGCTGGTCGAAGAGCTCGCGGCCGTGGTGGGCGGACAGAAGGACGTGCCCACCGCCGTCGCGGATCTGAGCGACTCGATCGACGCGCTGGTTGAGGAGACCAGTTCGTGACGAACGTCGCGGCAGAAGTGGGCCGATCTCGAAAAGAGGCGCGGTCGGCCCACTTCTGGAAATCGAAGCTGACTCCGTACCTCTTCATCCTGCCGAACATGGCGATCTTCGCCACGTTCACGATCTGGCCGGCGATCAACGGCTTCAACATGTCGTTGTACGAGTCGTCGAACGGTCGCACATTCAAGTGGGTCGGCCTCGGCAACTACCGGAAGATCCTGACCGACGAGGAGTTCTGGCAGGTCGCGGCGCAGACGGCGATCTACACGGTGGCGTTCGTGTTGTTCTCGACGGTGTTCGCCATCATGATCGCCACCTTCATCAACCAGCAGATGCGGGCGAAGGTGTTCTACAGGGCCGTCTTCTTCGTTCCCGTTCTCGTGTCGCCGGTCGTCGTCGGTCTCATCTGGAACTGGATCCTTGACCGCCAAGGCGGCCTGTTGAACGCGTTCCTGGGGGTGTTCGGGATAGAGCCGGTGCCATGGCTGGTCCACCCGGGCTGGGCGATGGTCGCCATCATCATGGTGGGCGTGTGGATGCAGACCGGCTTCTACATGCTCATCCTGCTCGCAGGCCTCCAGAGCATCGACCCGGTTCTCTACGAGGCCTCCCGCATGGACGGTGCGACGGCGGTGCAGCAATTCCGCGACATCACGATCCCGCTGCTGCAACCGAGCATCGTGGTCGTGGTCATCCTGGCGACCATCCACGGGTTCCAGTCGTTCGACTTCATCTGGACCCTGACGGGTGGTGGGCCGCTCGGCGCGACCACGCTCATGGTGCAGTACATCTACCAGAACGGATTCGAATCGCCCATCCGCTTCGGCATCGCGACCGCCGGTGGCGTGCTGCTCTTCGTGGCGGTGTTCATCCTGACGATGATCAACTGGGCGATCAGCAAGAGGACTGAGGCAGTATGAGCGCGCAATCCCTGGGCTCGGACACCCAGACGAAGCCGACATGGAAGTCCACAAGCGGATCGAAGGTGAAGCTCTCCGACGCGCTGCGCGTCGTCATCCTCACCAGCGGCGCCCTCGTCGCACTGATCCCGCTGGTGTGGATGTTCCTCGGGTCGTTCAAGAACCCCACGGAGCTGGCGACTCGGCCGCCCACGTTCCTTCCGGAATCCTGGGCGCTGACGAACTACACGGAGGCACTCGGTCGCTTCAACTTCCTCCAGTACCTCACCAACAGCGTGCTCGTCACGGTGGGGGCGACCCTGATCACCCTGCTGATCAACTCGATGGCCGCCTACGCGCTCTCGAAGTACAACTTCCGCGGGAAGACCTTCCTGTTCCTGCTGACGCTCGCCACGATCATGATCCCCTTGCAGGTGATCCTGATCCCCGTCTACCAGGTGGTCGTGTCTCTCGGACTCGTCAACAGCCTGTGGGGCATGATCATCCCGGCGGCCGCCACCCCGACGGGCGTGTTCCTGCTGCGGCAGTACATGCTGACGATCCCCGACGAGTTGATCGAGGCCGCGCGGGTGGATGGCTCCGGGGAGTTCCGCACCTTCCTGCAGATCATCCTGCCGCTCTCGGCCCCGGCTCTCGCCGTGGTGGCGATCTTCTCCATCATGTGGCGCTGGAGCGACTTCCTGTGGCCGCTCGTCGTCGCGCAGAGCGAGGATGTCTACACCCTTCCGGTGGCGCTCGCCCGCTTCAACGCCGAACTCACGGTGCCGTTCAACCTCATCCTCGCCATGGGCGTGGTGGCCACGGTACCCGTGCTCATCCTGTTCCTGTTCTTCCAGAAGCAGATCGCCACAGGTATCGCCAACACCGGAATCAAGTAGCTCCGCACTCAAGTAGCTCCGCACTCAAGTAGCTCCGCACTAGAGAAGGAAAGATGAACTCACCGCTTGCCGCCACCGGCCGCACCGTCCACACCACGGACGCGGACGGCACCGTACGCGATTGGCTCGCCACCGCCGCGTGGTCCCTCCCCGCCGAGGACCTCGAGCGGTTTCTGGACCCCGACGGCAGCCCCTGGGGCCGCGTGCGCTCCTCCGACGGTCTCGCGAGCGCCGAGGAGGGCCGCTGGGTGCTCACTCAGGGCCCGGACTCGGGGCCGTTGAAGGAACGCATCCTCGAAGCCCACGCGCCGCAGCTCACCCAGGCTCTGCCCGAGGTCCGCGAGGGCGCGCCGGTCTCGTGGGAGTCGTTCGGGACCCGTTTCGACGGGGTCCTCGAACGGCGGCACACCGGGTGGGACGGCTTCGTGGACTGGTCCGCGTTCTGCTTCACCCCCGAGTACCGGGCGTCCTTCGCGGCGACGGCGATCGAGGTGGACCAGGCCGAATGGCGCACCATCGAGATCTCCTCGACCGGGCCGTACGCGCTGTGGATCGACGGCGAACTGGTCCACCGTTCGACCGCCGTCTCCTACATGGAACCGCTCACTCACACCCTGCGTGTGCGCCTGCACTCCCGGCTGACCACCTTCCACGTGGCCACGTGGCAGGTGGCGTTCCGCGAGGTGCGCCACATCGTGCGCCTGCGGGTGGTGGGTCTCCCGGTGCGGGTCGTGATGGCGTCCGAGGGCGCCGACGAGACGGTCGCTCGCCTCGCCGAGACGATTCTCGCGCGAGTGGGGAGCCCGAGCTGGGCGCTGGAGGGCGAGGAGGGCGAGCTGATCGCCCCGGCCGGCGTCGACTACACCGTGCAGGTGGGGGACAACCCCGTCCAGCATGTGCGCTCCGACGCGGAGGGCCGCCTTCGGTATTCCCTGGCGGGTGCCGCCGAGATGGAGGACGAGGGGGCCGACGTCGCCCGTTCGGCCGGCGCGTCCATGCTGTCCAGCGGGGAGTCGGTCGTGCGGGTCGGCCTGGACGATCCCCGCAGTCCTCTCACCGTGCCGCTGCACGTCGCAGCGCTGCCGGCCGAGAGCACCGAGGTGAGCGAAGGCACCGCAGAGGCGTGGCGCGACACGGTCCTGCGGCATATCGCGGGAAGCGACGAGGTACGGGAACCCGGCGTGGCGCGCGTGCTCGCGCGTCACGCCGCGGACCCCACGACGCGCGTGACCCTGGTAGACCTGGAGTCGGCACGCCATCGGGTTCGGACCCGCGGCGACTGCGCCGACTTCGAGGTGATCGCGCTGCTTCTCGCCTGGCATCGCATCCCCGAGGACAACTGGGACGCAGGCCTGCGCGACGAGGTGCGCGCCGACCTGACCGGCATGAAGTACTGGATCACCCAGCCCGGCCTCGACGCGATGTGCTATTTCACCGAGAACCACCAGTTCGTGTGGCACTGCGCCCAGACCCTCGCCGGCGAGACCTTCGCCGACGACATCTTCATGGTCGACGGCCGGACCGGGCGCGAGCACGCGGACGAGGGCCGCGTCCGCGCCGCGGGCTGGATCTCGCGGAAGCTCGCCGGCGGATTCAGCGAGTTCGACTCGAACGCGTACCTCGCGATCGACACCTATGCGCTCGTCGCCCTGGTGGAGCTGGGGAGCGACTCCGTGCTCCGCGATGCCGCGAGTGTGCTGATCGACCAGATCCTGGTGAGCCTGGCCGCGAACTCCTGGCGAGGCGTCCACGGCGCGGCCCACGGCCGGAGCTATGTCCACACCCTGCGCTCGTCCCGCTATGAGGAGACCTCTCCCCTGCTGCGGCTGATCTCCGGGGTGGGAACGCTGAACGACGCAGTCCTCCCGGTCACCGCACTCGCCCTGGCCGAGCGCTACACGGTACCCACCGTCGTGCGGGAACTGGCCCGCACCCAACCCGAGGAATGGTGGGGCCGGCAGGTGTACCGCGGCGAGCTCGCCTTCGAGCGGGACCTGCTGCAGCGCCCCTACCGATCCGATCTTCGGGTGTGGCGCACGCCGGATGTGATGCTCGCGAGCGTCCAGGACTACCGGTCCGGCCTGCCGGGCCTGCAGGAGCACCTCTGGGGGGCGACCCTGGGCCGCGAGGCCCAGGTGTTCGTGACCCATCCGGCGAACGCAGATACCGGCTCCTCGGCGCGCCCCAACGCCTGGGCCGGGCACCGCGTGCTGGGACGTGTTCATCAGCACCGCAACGTCGCCGTCCACCTTCAACGGTTCACCACCACGGACCCGCGCGCCGAGACGCACCTGTGGCTGCCCTCGGCCCAGTTCGACGAACTCCGCCGGGAGGGCGACTGGATCTTCGCCCGCCGCGGCGACGGGTACGTGGCGATCGCCACGCCGGGCGGCGTGACGGCGGTCAGGAACGGGGACACTGCCCGGCAGGAGTGGCGGGCGAACGAGGGCGGGCCCGTATGGCTCGCCGTCGTGGGACGCGCGGCCACCGACGGATCGTTCGAGGGCTGGACGGCCGCTCTCGCCGCGTCGGCCCTGGAGTGGAACCCCGACGGAGCCCACTCGCCGGGCGTGGTCTTCGCGCCTCCCAGCGGCGCGCCGATCGAGGCGAGCTTCGACGGTCCGTTCCTCGTGGACGGCCGACCGGTGGGGATCGTGGAGGGGAAGGTCGAGACGGAGCCGCGGTTCGACAACCCCGCGTTCCGACTCGAGTTCGGCCAGGCCGAAGCGCTGGTCTCCTGGAACGGCGCCGAACACCTCCTTCAGGTCGGGAAGGGGCTCGCTGCGGCGGCGGAGGTGATCGCGCGCGATGGCCGGTGAAGATCTTTCCTCGTCCGAGCTGGCGGAGCGCCCACGCTCCCCGCTCTCGGTCGACGCCTTCCTGCACAGGCAGGACGCGCTGGAGGGCGCGCTGAACGAGGCGACCGCGCACATGGGGCTGACCCGCTGGTTCTGGGGCGAGGGTGTGTGCCTGCTGGCGGCCGACCGGCTCGCCCAGGCCACCCGCACCCCCGCGCCCGAGTGGGTCTCGGGCTTCTACGCCGCGCACCTGCGGACGGCCCCCGTCCTTGAGCACGTCAACAACCTCGCCCCCGGCGCGGCGCTCGCCGACGCCTACGGCCGCGCACCGACGCCTGAGGCACTGAACCTTCTCGAGCTCTGCTACGCGTGGTTCCGTGAATCCGAGCACGCCACGCGCGCCCCCAACGGCGCGCTGGAGCACTGGCCGGGCGGCGTGTGGGCGGACACCGTCTACATGGCAGGCGAGTTCCTGCTGCGCGCCGGGCTGATTCTGGAGCGGCCCGAGATGGTCGCCGAGGCGGTCGAGCAGTGGCTCGCCCACGCGGAACTCCTGCAGGATCCGGTCTCGGGGCTCTTCGCCCACGGCACCCAGGCCGGCGAGAGGATCCCGTGCCACTGGGGCCGCGCCAACGCCTGGATCGCGCTCGCGGGCGTGGATCTCTGGCGGGCAACCGGCTCCGAGGAGGTGCGGGAACGCGTGCTGATCCAGCTGGATGCCCTTGCTGTGTATCAACCGGAACATGGCGTGTGGGACGTGCTGGTCGACTCGCCCGTGGAGGTCCGGGGGATCCTTGAGACTTCCGCCGCCGCGGGACTCGGCGCGGCGATGCTCAGGGCAGGCCGCCTCCTGCTGGATGAGGACCCCACGAGCGAGCAGGGGGGCACGCTGTTCGAGGCGGGCGATCTCGCCGTGCGCGGATCGCTCGCCTACGTGGACGACGGCTGGCTCACGCGGGTGAGCGCCGGCACGATCTTGCAGCTCATTCCCTTCGGCTATTCCGTGATCCGCGATGACCGGCCGCAACCCTGGGGCCAAGGCCTCGCCATCGAGGCGCTCGCCGCCTACCGCGAGACGCACCGCTAAGGGCGCGTCCAGAAATTAGTGCGTGTGTGTCGGTTTCTGGGCGGGATGGATG
>DAOLFC010000140.1:0-8905 GCA_035326505.1 Arachnia sp. | reverse complement strand
CGCCTTGCATCTGACGCACCAGGACGCCGCTCGCTACGGCCACCACTCCCGCAACGCGCCCCAGCCCGAGGCCAGGCTCTGCGGACCGAGGAAACCTCGTCGTGTCCGCGACCGGCAGGGTCGGATGATCGAAGTGCCGGAATAGCCAGTGCTCCGCGTTCCGATGAAGCCGGGTCGGTGGTGTGAGCTTCATGCCGTGCAGGTGCGCCGGGGCCCCGCTGGGGCGGTGCGGGTCAGGTGAGTTGGGTGACGAGGTCGCGGATGCGGGTCTCGATCTGGTCGCGGATGCCGCGCACGATGTCGATGGGTTGTCCGGCGGGGTCGTCGAGTTTCCAGTCCTCGTAGCGTGTGCCGGGGAAGAAGGGGCAGGCGTCGCCGCAGCCCATCGTGATGACGACATCGGCGGCCCGGACGGCGTCTGTGGTGAGCACTTTGGGCTGCTCGGCGGTGATATCGATGCCGATCTCGGCCATGACCTGGACTGCGACGGGGTTGATCTGCTCAGCGGGGATGGAGCCGGCGGAGCGGACCTCGACCGACTCGCCCGCGAGGTGGCGGAGGTATCCGGCGGCGATCTGGGAGCGTCCGGCGTTGTGGACGCAGACGAACAGAACGGTGGGCTTGGGAGCGGTCATGACGGCCTCGATTCTGTGTCGGCTTGGTGGGGATTGGTGTGGAGCCAGCGGCAGGCTGCCCAGAGGGAGACCTAGGCGAGGCTTGCCTCGACGGGCAGCCCGTCGGCGTCGGCCAGGTTGTAGAGGTCCGCACTGAGGCTCCGCTCGGCCGTCTTGGTGTTGCCGCAGCACGACGACTCGCAGCATGAGCCCTCGTCTGTGGGCTGGCTGGCGGGATCGCCGCCGCAGCAGGAGATTCCGCAGCATGCGTCCTCGACCAGTAGGTCGGCGTTGCGGGTGCCGGACATCACCGCGGTCGTGGCCTGGGCGTAGCGGGCACGGACTTGCTCACGCAGACCAGTGCTCTTGTTGGTGTTGTCGCTCATGGCGTGCTCCGTTCGGATCGGGATGGATCAAATCATATCGATGATGATCGATGCATCGACACCTGTCAATACGTCGGGTAGAGTTGTGGGTATGACGACTTCGTTGCCGCTGCTGAGTCCGACCGATGCCGGTGCGTGCTGTGCGCCGGTGACTGCGGGCGTGATGAAGGTCGAGGACGCTCAATGGCTGGCGCGGATGTTCAAGGCGCTGGGGGATCCGACGCGCGTGCGGCTGTTATCGATGATCGCCGCGCAGTCCGGTGGCGAGGCATGCGTGTGCGACCTGACGGAGCCGGTCGGGTTATCGCAGCCCACGGTGTCGCATCACATGAAGCAGCTCGTCGACGCCGGCCTGGTCACTCGTGAGCAGCGCGGCAAGTGGGCCTACTACGCTCTGGTTCCCGACACTCTCGCGATGCTCAGCGGCGTGCTGAGCCCGGAGTCGTTGCAGGTGGCTGGTGCCGCTGGCTCGTCCTGCTGAGCACGGTCAGCGGCGAAGGGCGGCGTAGCTGTTCCAGGGTGTGCCCGACAATTCGGCCCATCGGGTCGCAATGATGATGTGGATTCCGATCAGCCCGGCGAAGATCGCCGGTGGTGTGGTCGAGGCGAGGTGCAGCATGGCGGTGTTCCGGCCGACGACGTGCCAACGGGCGTAGCGGGTCAGCACGCCGCGCAGCTCCGGGTCGGTCATCCCGGCGACGACATCAGCGGTGCAGCGGCGCAGACGGGCGGTGTCTCATCGCGGGCCGGAAGCGCCGATTATCAGCGGACGCTGAGGTGTACGTGGTCGTAGTGGTTGGCGCTCACCGAACCGCGATCCGACA
Organism: Arachnia sp.; assembly: GCA_035326505.1. Classification (GTDB taxonomy): domain Bacteria; phylum Actinomycetota; class Actinomycetes; order Propionibacteriales; family Propionibacteriaceae; genus Arachnia. The sequence goes on along the minus strand of DAOLFC010000140.1, from coordinate 7,081 downwards.
TGCTGCGCCAGCCATCGCCGGAGCGTTGGGTGGTCCAGATCTTCTGTTCGTAGATCACCTCGATCACGCCCAGGTCCGAAGCGTTCGAGCGCGCCCATTTCGCGATGTCCCAACCGGCCTCGCCGGAGATCATCACGTCGATGGCCTGGCCGGAGCCGTGGTAGCCGCTGTCACCCGCGCGGTAGCCGCCGTAGCTGGTCACCTCGGGGAAGTTCGCGCACACGGCGCGCAGCACCGCGACGGTGCGCTGGGTGAGCTTGGACTCGAGATCCCCGGCCTTGCTGCACTGGGCATCTGACTTCGCCGATGAGGTCGCCGCCGACTTCTTCGGCGCCGCGTCGACGACGGGCTTGTCCGTGCTCAGGAAGCTCTCCCGGATCCAGCCGGCCTTGCCCTTCCGGTTGATCTGCTGCCAGCCGTCCGCGACGACGTCGGTCGCGGTGACCGTCGCACCGGGAGCCAGCACGGTGAGGGAGTCGTAGCCCTTGCCAGGGCCCGAGCGGACGTTCACGGAGCTCTTGACGTACAGGGTTCCGGCGTCGGCGCCCAGTGCGGGGATCGTCGGTGCCGGGGTGGGCGTCGGAGCCGCGGTGGGAGTGGGGGTAGGCGTCGGGGACGGCGAGGCGGCGGGTGCCGTCTCCTTCGGGGCGGCCGACGCCGAGGGGGTGGCGGATGCCTGCGGGGCGGGGGTCGCCGATGCCGACGGTGCCGCCTCCGGGCTGGGGGTCGGCGTCGTGCCTGCGGAAGTCGTTCCGGTCGGCGCTGTGTTGGCTGGTGCTGTGTTGACTGGTGCCGCGCCGGCGAGCGCGGCAGGCAGGAGTGCGGTGGCCGACGGCAGGGCTGAAGGGGCGGCGTCGAGCGCCGAGTCCACCGCCTCCGTGGGGGAGGGGGTGGAGCCGATCGGCAGGAGGCTGGTCCGCTCCTCGGAGCGGCTGACCTGTCGCGTCGTGTTCTCGGAACGGGCCGCGGCTTGCGCGGCGTTGACGTGCTCGGACGGTGCGGTGCGGGGCACGGAGTTCGGGATCACGGAGGCCGTGCTGAGGATTCCGGCGACGGCGACCAGTGCGAGTGGCGCGATCACGACGCGAACGCGAGAGCTCCGCGCCCGCCGAGGTGGCCGCGTCGGCTCGATCTCCTCGATGGTCTCGTCAGGAGCGGCCGCTCGGCGTGCCTGCATGTGTCCACCCATCCTAAAACTGAAAGACTTTAAGATTATTCTCAGGAATTGGTGGGGCAGAGTCAACTTGGGCCGGGGAAGCCTCGACGGAGACCTGGCGCAGGCGTGGCCGCATGCGGTGGATGGGTGGCGCGCGAGACGGTGGGGAGGGCCGGTGCGAGGGGGCAGGTCCTCGGTAAATGGCGACCCCGGGAAGATTCGAACTTCCGACACAAGGTTTAGGAAACCTCTGCTCTATCCCCTGAGCTACGGGGCCAACGGGACAAGGCTAGCTGAAAGCCGCGTGGACCGCTCCCCGGTTGGGGGAGGGCCTTGTGGGGGAGGGGGTGGGGTTCCGTAGACTGCTGCCGAAGCTCCCGAAGAAAGTGAGACCCGCATGTCCGAGCAAGGCTTGCAGGCAGCCCGGCAGAAGATGATCGACGCAGGCGTGTCGGTTCCGGCGATCGAGGTATTTTCCACCTTCTACCACCAACTCGAGTCCGGTGAGACCGGGCTGATCCGCGAGGACACCATCGAGCCGCTCCTGGACCCGCCCTTGTTGGCGGATATGGACATCAGCGAGGAGGTGGCCACTGAGGCGATCGGCAAGACGGTCATCATCAAGCTCAACGGCGGGCTTGGCACGTCGATGGGGCTGGACAAGGCGAAGTCGCTGCTGGAGGTGCGCGACGGGTTGACCTTCCTCGATCTTCTGGCGCGCCAGGTGCTGTCGGCCCGCGAACGCTACGGCGCGCGTCTGCCGCTGGTGCTGATGAACTCGTTCCGCACCGACGCCGACACGGTGGAGTTCCTGGCGAAGTACCCGGAGCTCGCGGTCGACGGCGTGCCGCTCAGCTTCGTGCAGAACCAGGAGCCCAAGCTGCGCGCCGACGATCTCACTCCGGTCGAGTGGGAGGCCGATCCCACCCTGGAATGGTGCCCGCCGGGTCACGGCGACCTCTACCCGGCGTTGGAGGGCTCCGGCACGCTCGATGCGCTCCTTGCCCAGGGATTCCGCTACGCCTGCGTCTCCAACGGGGACAACCTCGGCGCCGCGCCCAACGCCACCATCGCCGGTTGGTTCGCCCAGTCCGGTGCCCCCTACGCGGCCGAGCTGTGCCGTCGGACGATCAACGACCGCAAGGGCGGCCATCTCGCCGTCCGCAAGGCCGACGGGCAGCTGATCCTCCGCGACACGGCGCAGACGGCCGAGGAGGAGATGCATTACTTCACCGACGAGCACCGGCATCCGTTCTTCCACACCAACAACCTCTGGTTCGACCTGCAGCAACTGCGCGACACGCTCACCGAGCGCGAATCGGTGCTCGGGCTGCCGCTGATCCGCAACGAGAAGACCGTCGATCCCGCGGACTCCTCGTCCACGGCGGTGATCCAGATCGAGTCGGCGATGGGCGCGGCCATCGAGGTGTTCGAGGGGGCCACCGCGATCTGCGTCGGCCGCGACCGGTTCCTGCCGGTGAAGACCACCAACGAACTCCTCCTCCTGCGCTCGGATGCCTACGATCTCGATGAAGCCGGCCATCTCGTGCTCCGGGCGGCGGCGTCCCCCGAGGTCAGCCTCAGCAAGGCATACAAGACCGTGCAGAAATTCGAGCAGCGGATCCCTTCGGCGCCCTCGCTGCGGCAGGCGACGGCCCTCAGGGTGAAGGGCGACTGGACGTTCGGCGTCGGCGTGACGGTGATCGGAGAGGCGGAACTGTCCGACGAGGGAGGGCAGGTGCCGGACGGCGCCGTGCTCGGCGACGCCGACAAGTGAGCGAGGCCGCCGAGTTCGCGCGCCAGTTGGCCCATGCGGTGACGGGGGAGTGGCTCCCCGTCACCCGGCCGGGCATCGGTGAGTTGATCGACGATCTTGCCGGGTGCGGCTGGGATGCGCTCGCGCTGCGCGCGCTGCGGAAGCGACGCCAGGACGCGGGGGAGCCGTGGCCCTTCCCCGTCGAGGTGGAGGCGGTGCGGGGGCTCGGCTTCGCGCGCTTCCACTCGCGGCTCGCCGAACTCTCCGCCGCCGTGGGGCTCGACGGGATTCGCCGGGAGGCCTCTGCCGACCGGCCCTGGACGGCAGAGGAGCGCCGCCTCGCGTCGGATCGCCCCCCTCACTGGGGGTAGCGGCCCGACGGGTGGCGGCGCTTCCGAGGTGCGGTTCCGGGCCTTCGCCGGAACCGACGCGGTCAGGCCTGCTTCTGGGCCTTGAGCAGATCGCGGATCTCGGCCAGAAGTTCCTCTTGCGAGGGCCCGGCCTCCTCGTCCTCCTCCTTCTTGGCGAAGAACTCCTTCGCCTTGGTGTAGGGGGCGACGATGCCGAAGTAGACGACGGCGGCCATGATCACGAAGGCAACCAGAGCGGTCAGGAACGGGCCGACCGCGATGCCGGCGATGCTCGCCGAGCTGAAGTCGGGCGTTCCACCCAGCTTGCCGATGATGTCCATGACCATAGCGGTGAACGACTCCACCACCGATGCAAAGGCAGCGGCCATGATGAATGCGACGGCGAGTTCGATCAGATTGCCGCGGAGGAGGAAGTCTTTGAAGCCCTTCATGGTGGGCCTCCTTTCTTGTGGTCAACCGCCGCACACTATAGGCCGCTGAGCGGCCCGTCCCGGGCGTCGGCGAGCGTGGCAATCGTCATGTTCCGGTTACGATCCGGCGAGCACCAGTCCCAGCTGGCCGCTCTGTCCCAGCATCGCGACCGCCGCCGCGTCGGCGTCGGGAACTTCCACCAGCAGCAGCCCTCCCCTGCCGCCGCCGATGGACAGGGAGGCCGTCTCCTCCGTGCCGGGGACGCTGGCTACCCGTGCGTCATCGCTGACCGGCTCGGCGAACTCTCCCGTGCCCACCACCAGCGAGATCCGGTCGCCCGGGCGCAGCACGGCCAGGAGCCGGTCGTCGGCGACGGAGATCGGCACCAGCGAGCGCCCGGGCGCGACCGCGCGCGAGCCGCTCAGCAGCGACGCCTGGAGAGGAGTGCCGCGGGGCAGGCGAGCGAGGAGCGCCGAGCCCACGAGCGCGTCGGTGGCCGTGTAGGCGCCGTCGGGGACGGCATCCGGGGGCAGGACGGCGACGCTGAGGTCGTCGGCGGAGAGCCGCTGGCCCGCCGCCACCTCGGTGGCGAGTACGACCACCGGGGTGCCGTCACGGGTGGGCGAGGCGAGGTACTGGGCGAGCAGGTAGACCGCAAGACCGGCGCACAGGGCCGCGATGGCGCGACGGTGCCACGTCACGAAGGCTGCTATCGAAGAGAACGGGCGCATGTCCCGTGATAGTCGCGACGCAGGCCGATTTCCCACTTTCCACAGGACGAAAGAGTCCACAGGACGAAAGAGTCCACAGGACGAAACAGTCCACAGGACGAAACAGTCCACAGGGTGGGCTGGTTCACTGGCGACCCCCCTCAGGGGAGGCGGCCCACAGGGCGGAGACAGGTAGCGAGCCGGGTCCTCGTGCGACCGGGTCGGGTCAGACCGTGCGCCGGGGCGCGAACTCAACTGGCGGCGGCCGCCGGGGTGCTCGTCGAGGAGGGGGACGCGGCGGCAGCCGGTGCGGCGCCGTTCTTCGAGGCCTCCTTCTTGGACCCCGAGTCCTTGGCGGACGAGTCCCCGGACGCGGAGGCGGCGCTGGAGGCCGACTTCTTCGAGCGGGAGTCGGTGGCATAGAAGCCGGAGCCCTTGAACACCACGCCGACGGCGCTGAACACCTTGCGCAGCTGGCCCTGGCATTCCGGGCATTGCGTCAACGTGGCGTCGGTGAACTTCTGGACGACCTCCAGGTCGGAGCCGCACTCGGTGCATCGGTACTGGTAGGTGGGCAAGTTCGCTCCTTCACGGGGGCGGCGGAGGCCGCAACTCAACGTGGGTTGTCGGTGGGGAAGTGTACCCGGGCGACGCGGCTAGGCGAATTCGGAGCGGGGAGCGCGGGGCGGCGTGGTGAACCACGTCACCCCGGACTCGGTGGCGACGGCGTCGACGCGCAGGTCGTGAGCCTCCACCGGCAGCGTCGGATACACCTCGGCGTCCCTGGCCAGCGCGATCACCACGGCGGAGGGTTGCCGGTGAGGGAGGGCACGGTCGTACCATCCACCGCCGGTCCCCAACCGGGTGCCGTCGAGGCCGACCGCGAGGCACGGCGCGACGATGGCCGAGGCCAGGCCGAGCGCCTCCGCGCCCAGGGCGGTGCCCGTCGGCTGAGGGATGCCGCGCCAGGCGGGAGCGGTGTGCTCCCACCCCTCGAACCAGGCCCAGGCGATGTCCCTCCGCAGCACCGGGAGCAGCACCGGGTGGCCCGAGCGGTGGAGGGCATCGATCGCGGCCGTGGTGGACGGCTCGCCGGGTAGCGACGCGTAGGCGGCCACCGGCGCATCGGAGGGCAGGTCGCTCAGGGCGCCGAGCAGCGCCCGGGTTCGTGCCAGGTCCGCGGCGGCCCACAGGGGGGCAGGCACCGCCGCGCGGCTTCCGCGCAGTCGCGCGCGCAGCGTGTTCTTGGCCTCCCGCATTTGCCATATCGTAGGGGCCATGGCTTGGTTTGGTCGCAAGAAGGATGACGGTGTCCCGGTGCGCGTCGAGACGACGCCGGAGCCGGCAGGGGAGCCGGAGCCAGCCGGCCTTCCCGCGCCGCCCGAGGCCAACGCGGCGGGGCTGCGCAGCGTCGCCGATCACACGGCCTACCTTTTGAGCCTCGTCGAGCCGCTGCCCCCGTTCGGGATGTCGCTGCTGGAGGCCTACGACCAGGTGGTGAAGGAGGACATCAGCTGCCTGGTCGACGTGCCCGCCAACTCCACCTCCCGGATCGACGGTTACGCCGTGCGGGTCTCCGATCTCTTCCCTGGCGAAGGCGACCTCGTGGCGGAGATGCGGCTCGCGTCGGGCGAGGAGTGGCTGCCGCTCGGCGCCGTGGAAGTGGTCAGGGCCGGCGAGGTGCTTCCGAAGGGGGCCAACGCCGTGCTCCCGTCCACCTATGCGACGACCAGCGCGGGACGGGTGCGCCCCCTCCAGGGCGTCTCTGAGGGGGAGTATGTGCGGGCCGCAGGCGAGCATCTCGCCGCGGGAACGCCCCTGCTGAGCGAGGGTGAGGTGCTCAGCGATCGCGGCATCGGCCTGCTCGCCAGCGCCGGCATCGACAAGGTGCTGGTTCGGCCGCGCCCCCGCGTCGTCGTGATCAGCTCCGGCGAGGGACTCGTGGACCCGGGAATGCAGCTATCTCATGGCGAGACGATGGACGCGAACTCCTTCATGGTCGCCGCCGCCGCGAGGGCGGAGGGGGCGACGGTGTTTCGGGTCGCCGTCGGGACGAGCCGCAGGGAGGACCTCGCCCGGACGCTCACCGATCAGCTGATCCGCGCCGACCTCGTGATCTCGACCACCGGTGGTCGTCGCGAGGACTACGAGGCCATGGTCTCCGTCATGAGCGCGCTGGGTCTCGTCGATTCCGTCGATGTGGCCATGTCGCCCGGTCGCACCCAGACCTTCGGCCTCGTCGGCGAGGACCGGGTGCCGATGCTGATGCTTCCCGGCAATCCGGTGAGCGCGTACGCCTCCTTCCACGCCTTCGGGCGCCCCCTCATTCGGAAACTGGCGGGCACCGCCACCGAGATCGAGGCGCAGCATGCCATCGCCCAGGGCGGCATCCGCAGCCACCTCGGCCACCTGCATCTCCTGCGCGGACGGGTGAGCACCGAGGCGGGTATGCGCCGGGTGGTCCCGGTGAGCAGGCCCTATGCGCTGGGCGAGTTGTCCGAGGCGAACGCCTTCATCGTTCTCGACGAGTCGACCGAGCATGTTCAAGCCGGCGAACGCGTCAAGGTGTGGATGTTCGGCTCCTAGGGCGTGTTGCGAAAGTGGAAGTGGCCTACTCCGCGGCGCCCTGGCACGCCACCTGCTTCGTTGCACTCGTCGTCGGGAGGACAAACTAGCG
>DAOLFC010000015.1:0-46507 GCA_035326505.1 Arachnia sp. | reverse complement strand
AGCAGCACGCCAAGGTGATCGCGATCTGCAACACCAACGGCGCCACCATCCCGCGCGAGTCCGACGCCGTGATCTACACCCACGCCGGGCCGGAGATCGGCGTCGCCTCCACCAAGGGCTTCACCGCCCAGATCGTCGCCTGCTACCTGCTCGGGCTCTACCTGGCGCAGGTGCGCGGCATGAAGTACGGCGACGAGATCGCCGCCATCCTCGCCGAACTGCAGCGCATGCCCGAGCTGATGCAGCAGATGCTCGACGATCAGCAGCAGGTGCTGGATCTGGCCAAGGAGCTCTCCGGTCTCAACTCCTTCCTGTACCTCGGCCGCCACGTCGGCTACCCCATCGCTCTCGAGGGTGCGCTGAAGCTGAAGGAGATCGCCTACCTGCACGCGGAGGGCTTCGCGGCGGGCGAGTTGAAGCACGGCCCCATCGCGCTGGTCTCCGAGGGGCTGCCCATGTTCGTCGTCGTGCCGCCGCGGGGCCGCGACCAGCTGCGCGACAAGGTGGTCTCCAACATCGCCGAGGTGCGGGCGCGCGGGGCCAAGACCATCGTCCTGGCCGAGGGGTCCGACGAGGCCGCCCGCGAGGCCGCCGAGGTGTTCATCGAGCTGCCCAAGGTCTCGACGCTGCTGCAGCCGCTCGTCGCGATCGTGCCGTTGCAGCTGTTCGCCTGCGAGCTGGCCACGCTGCTGGGCCACGACGTCGATCAGCCCCGCAACCTGGCGAAGTCGGTCACCGTCGAGTAGTCCCTGCCTTCCGGCCGCCTGCGACCGGCGACGACTGACGGATAAGTGCGGTCAGAATCGGATTCTGGCGTTTTGGGCGGTGCCAGAAGCTGATCGCCGCACTTATCCGTCAGTTACGGCAGCGACCCCCGGGAGTAGGGTGTGCCCATGATCGTGGGCATCGGCACAGATTTGGTGGTCATCGAGCGATTCCAGGCCATGCTGGGCCGTCGGCAGGGGTTGGCGGAGCGCCTCCTGACCGACGGTGAGCGCGCGCTGTCCGTGGAGTCGCAGGCCGCGCGGTTCGCAGCGAAGGAGGCCCTGGCCAAGGCGCTGGGATCGCCCGGCGGGATGCGCTGGCTCGACTGCGAGGTGGTCAAGACCGATCTCGGCGTGCCCAGCTTCCGCACCTACGGCTCGGTGGCCGCGCGGATCGACGCGCTGGGCATCGAGTTCATCCATCTGTCGCTGTCCCACGATGGTGGGTTCGCGACGGCCATGGTGGTCTGCGAGCGATGAAGTCCCTTGTCAGCGCCGATCAGATGAGGGCGGCGGAGGAAGCGGTCTTCGCCGCCGAGCCCGGCATCGACCTGATGGCACGCGCGGCCGCGGCCGTCGCGGAGGCTGCGGCGGCCATGACCGATGCACCGGTGCTGGTGCTCGTCGGCTCCGGGAACAACGGGGGAGACGGGTTGTTCGCCGCCGCCCGGTTGGCCGCGACGCGGACGGTGTTCTTCTGGGCGGGCGGCTCCGCGATGCATCCCGGAGGGTTGGGCGCGGCCCGGGACGCCGGTTGTCGCGAGGTGGATGCGGCCGGTGCGGTGGCGCTCCTGGACGAGGTGGGTCTGGTCGTCGACGCGCTCGTCGGCATCGGCGGGCGGCCGGGGCTGCGGCCGGAGGCGGCCGTGCTGGCCGAGGCCTGCGAGGCCCTGGCCGTTCCGGTGCTGGCCGTGGACCTGCCGAGCGGGCTCGACGCCGACTCCGGCGAGGCGCATCCCAGCTTCCGCGCCAGCCGCACGGTGACCTTCGCGGCCCCCAAGCGCTGTCACGTCCTCGAACCCGCGCGCGGGCGCTGCGGGTGGGTGAGCGTCGCGGAGATCGGGGTGCCGGTACCGGACACCGGATTGCGCCAGATCGACGAGGCCGACGTCGCCCGGTGGTGGCCGGTGCCGGACTGGGCGAGCGACAAATACTCCCGGGGGGTGGTGGGGTTGCATGCCGGATCGCGGCTCTATCCCGGGGCGGCGATCCTCAGCTGCGCCGGGGCGCTCGGCGCCGGCGCCGGGATGGTGCGCTACCTCGGAGCGTCGGGCAAGGGGCTGATCCTGGGCCGTTTCCCCAGCGTCGTCACCGCGCCGGGGCGCGCGCAGGCGCATGTCGTCGGCTCCGGCTGGGGCGAGCCCAACCCCGACCTGCTGCGCCGCCTGGCGGAGACCGGACTGCCCGTCGTGGCCGACGCCGACGCGCTCGCCGGGTTGCCCGAGACGCCGCTGTCCGGATGGCTGCTCACGCCGCACGCCGGTGAACTCGCCCGGCTGCTCGGCGTCGAGCGGGCGGAGGTGGTCGCCGATCCGGTCGCTCACGCGCGGGCGGCGGCGACGCGGACGGGGGCCTCGGTGCTGCTCAAGGGGGCCACGCAACTGGTGGCCGAGCCCGACGGCAGGGTGACCTTCGCGGTGGCGGGTCCCGCGTGGACCGCGCAGGCCGGATCGGGGGACGTGCTCGCCGGCGCCGCGGGTGCGCTCCTGGCCGCCGGCCTCGAACCGTGGCGGGCCGGAGTGCTGGCGGCGAGCCTCCAGGCGATGACGGCCCGACGCCACCCGGGGCCCCTCGCGCCCGACGCCCTGGCCGCCCGCTTCCCATCGGTGATCGGAGCCCTCACCGTCGCCTGACCGGAGCCGCGCCACGCCTCACGGCGCGGCGGTCAGCAGACCCTCGCCGATCCAACCGCCCGGAGCGATGCCCGGGGGGATGACGAAGACCGCCGAGCCGACGGCGGTGGTCCACTCGTTCAGCGCGTCCAGCTCGTCGAGCCGCCGCTGCACCGGGATGAACTGATCGGCGATGCTGGCCTGGAAGGCGCAGAAGACGAGACCCGCGGTGGAGCGCAGCTCCCCGTCGACCCATTCCTCGTGCGTGTAGTTGACGCCGCGCCGCACCATCCGCCTGCCGCCGTTCTCCTCGGGATGAGAGCGACGGGCATGCGCGTCGAGCGCGATCGCGGGGGCTCCGTCGACGGTGGCCGCGAGATCCAGATCGTCCTCCTCCCGGTCTCCGGTGAGGGGGGCCCCGTCGCCGAGACGGCGCCCGATGGATGCTTCCTGCCGGTCGCGGGTGGCTTCGTCCCAGGTGTCGAGGTTCATCTCGATGCGCCGGACGACGAGTTGCGTGCCGCCGGAGAGCCACTCGTCGGTGGACCAGAGGGCCTCGTCGCGGGTGGGGCCGTCGGGGTTGGCCGATCCATCGACCTGGCCGAAGAGGTTGCGTCCCGTCACGGCCTGGCCGAAGCTGTCGAACCCGCGCCACGACCCGGTCTGGGTCCACCGTCGACGGGCGAAGGGTGCCGCGTCGGAGACGAGCCGGCGCACCGCGTAGTCGACGCTGGTGCCGTCGTCGGCGGAGATCCAGAGAAGCAGGTCTCCGCCGCTCCAGCGCTCTTCGAGTCGGTCGTGCGTCATCGGGGGGATGTCCTGGAAGCCCGCGGGCCGTCGCGCCTCCAGCCCGGCGAGGTCGAACACGGCGGGGCCGTAGCCGACGAGCACGGACAGGGAGACGGCTCCCTGCGCGAGGTCCGGAAGGGTGTCTCCGGCGACGGGCCGGCCGGACATCAGGGCGTCGATCACGCCCGACCAGGCGCGCATCAGCCGGGCCAGTGCCGCGGCGTCGGTGCCGGGAAGCAGATCGAGCGCGACGAGCTGGTTGGCGGCGGCGGTGGGGGTCAGGATGCCCGGCTGGTGTGCGCCGAAGGCCGAGTAGCGCTGGTTGAGCACCTGATGGCCCGCCGGCGCGGGGTCGGGCTTGGCGGCCCAGCCGCCCGCAAAGCCTGCGGCGGCGCCGACGCCCGTGGCGCCGGCGTACCCGAAGAGGCCGCGACGGGAGACGGGAGACATGGGGCCGAGTCTATCCGCCGCGTCTTTTCGGGCGTGTGTGGGGCGATCGTGACGGAAAAGTGCGGCCAGCGGCTTTTCGGAGGGTCGATTTGCCAGGAATCCCGTTCTGACCGCACTTATCCGTCAGCGCGTGGGCGGGGAGAACCGTCAGCGAGCGAGCGGGGTAGGCTCGGGCGGCGTGAAGCGTGTTTCGATGATGGCGGTGGCGGCGGTCGTGGTGCTCTCGGCGTGCGGCGGGGGCACGGCGGCGGAGGCACCGGGGGTGCTTGCCGCCGATCCCTGGGTGCGCACCACCGACGGGGCCGAACGCCCCGACATGACGGCGCTGTTCGTGAACCTCACCAATCCGGGCGACGAGGACGTCACCCTCACCGGGGCGGACTGCGGCGACGTGGCCGAGACCACCGAGATCCACGAGATGGTGACGCAGGACGGCCAGATGGTGATGCGCAAGGCCGAGGGCGGCGTGGTGGTGAAGGCCGGCTCGCATGAGCACCTCGCCCCCGGAGGCCCCCACATCATGTTGATGGGACTGACCCGGGAGCTGCCCGCCGGAAGCGAGGAACTCGCCTGCACCATCACCTTCGACAACGGCCAGAGCATCGAGGTGCTGGCGCCGGTGAAGCAGTTCACGGAGGAGCAGGACACCTACCACACGCACGAGGACGACGATCATCCGCATGAGGGCGACGCCGAGGGCGAGTAGGAAAGAGTCGGACGCGACTCGCCGGGCCGTCAGGCGATGAGGGGCGCGTCCCAGGACGGGGCGCCTCGCACGGCCATCCGGATGGCCCGCCGATAGTGCTGCACCAGTTCCCCGGCGACCGTGTCCCAGGTGCGTCCCTCCACGGAGCGACGCGCCGCCGACGCGAAGGCGGCCCGCTTGGCGTCGTCGCCGATGAGGTCGACGGTGAACCGGCGGAGCCCGGCGAGGTCGCGGGGTTCGTAGAGCCAGCCGGTGCGGGAGTGGTCGACGAGGTCGATCGGGCCACCTCGGCGCGGGGCGATCACCGGCAGCCCCGACGCCTTGGCCTCTTGGATGGCCTGGCAGAAGGTTTCGAGGTCTCCGGGATGCACGAACAGGTCGAGCGAGGCCAGGGCCGTGGGCAGTTTGTCTCCCTGGAGCTGGCCCAGGAACTCGGCGTGCGGCAGCACCGTTTCGAGGTGACGACGGTTGGGTCCGTCGCCGATCACGATCAGCTTGGTGCCGGGGAGGTCGGCGATCGCGGCGAGGTCCTCGACGCGCTTCTCGGCGGCCAGCCGTCCCATGTAGCCGATCAGCCGCTCGCCGTGGGGCGCGTAGCGCTCCCGGAAGGATTCGCTGCGACGGCTCGGGTGGAAGCGCTGCGAGTCGACGCCGCGACCCCAGATGCCGACGCGGGGGATGTCCTGGGCGATCAACTGACGCTGGGCGAAGGTGGAGGGCGCGAAGTTCATCGTCGCCAGGCTGTGGATCCGTTTGATCTGGTACCAGGCCAAGGGCTCGAGAGCCGGCATGCCGTAGCGCGCCGCGTAGCTGGGGATCTCGGTCTGGTAGATCGCGATGACGGGGATGCCCATGGTGGCCCCGGCGCTGGCTGCCTTGTAGCCCAGGACGAAGGGGGCGGCGAGGTGGATGACGTCGGGCCGGTAGGTGGCCAGGATGCGCTCGATCGGGTGGCTGGTGGTGGTGACCACGCGCACCACCCCGTAGCCGGGGAGCCCGATGGAGGGGACGGCGTGGACGGGGAAGCCCAGGTAGTCGCCGGGGGTGCGTCCCCCGTCGGCGGGGGCGATGACGATCGCCTGGTGTCCGTGGGCCTTGAAGTGTTCGAGAAGGCGGAGCACCGAGTTGGTCACTCCGTTGATCTGAGGAAGGAAGGATTCGGCGACCACAGCTATCCGCACAGGCGCCATTCTACTCTCGCGCGTCGCGGCGCCAACCTGGCGAGCGACGCCCCGGCGGCCTCCGAATGGCGTTTCGGCGAAGAGCCGGTGAACGCGGAGAAGTCGCCTCGAAGATCATCGCTCCGAAGAAGCTTTCGGTCCTCGTGCCGACTTCAGTGGTTCTCGCCAGCAGGGTCACCGCGCGGCGACGAGAATCGCGAGCGTGCCAGAGCGCCCGCAGTCCAGCTACCGAGTATTTGCAGGAACAGTCTTATATCGAGTCCTCGATTCATTGATGTGGATGGACAGGATGCTCGCTGCGGCCGCCACCAGGTGCAGCACGACGAGAAGCGGGATGGTGACGATGCCCGGAAGCCTGAGCAGTCCGGTGACGATGCCGACGAAACCCAGGCAGAGACACACGACCAGAACGCCGGCCAAGACGCTGAACGGGTTGTCGTTCTCGGCTGGGAACGCGCAACCCACGAGTACCGAGAACAACGCGGCACCCAGGACCCCGAGGATCGGGGTCCAGGCGCCCGAGAGGAGAGCAGGGTTCAGGAGTGCGGTGACAGCGGTGAGGACGAGCAGCGCGCTCCCGAGAACGGCGAACTCGGAGCTGACGATCCGCAGCCAGATAGCCGGCGCGGATCCTTCGGGACTCGACACTCGAGCCCCTCGCGTGTTCCCATAGTGGTACATGCCGGGAACGACCAGCAGGACGGCCGACCACAGAGGGTTCAGTGCCTCGCTGGCAATCAGGTAGATGAACAGCGCCAGGCACAGCGCCACCCCTAGCCAGAGCTGGCCGTTGCGCAGAGAGTAGGCCAGATGGAGGCCCCAGGCGCCGCGCGGGCGCCACGGGAGCGCCACGTTGACGAATCGGGTGTTGGCGGGGGGCGCTACGGGGGCGGTCACGAGCGCGAGCAGCCAGAGAGCTGGGAGCAGTAGGACGGCCGTGAGCAGGGGCGCCGGTCCGAAAGTGGAGACGAGCCAGGGGAGGAGATTGACCCACAGCAGCGCCCGCTGCTCTGCGTCCACGTAGCTGATCGAGGCGATGAGCTCCGGTACCTGCGAGCTGAACAACAACAACCCGGCGAATATGAGCAGCAGGAGGATCGTCTGCCGTGTCCGGACGATCCCGATTCTGGAGAGCAGCCTGTCTCCGAGGTTGTGCAGGACGGATAACAGGAGATAGCAGGTCAACGCCGTCAGGAACGGCGTGGTCGCCAGCCACACCCCGGACCAGCCCAGAACCATCAGGGTTGCCGATGTCATGCCCGCCATCAGCAGCGTGATGAGCGCCGCCAAGGAGAGGATCTCGAAGCCCATCATGGCTGCGCGGCGTTCGTGATGCGTGACCGGAAGCTGATATGTCAGCGCGAGGAAGGACTCGGCGCTGCTCAGGATCAGCCGCAGCCCGAGGAACGCCCCTGTGGTCAGCATGGCGATGGAAATGGTCGACACGTCGTGGACGTAAGCCCACATCGATAGATCGCCGCCGGCGGGCCTCAAGAACTGGTAGGCGATCACGGCGCCGCCGCCGGTGAACGTGAGGAGCGCGAGAAGGAGCAGTATCCGGGCGCCGACGGAGCGCAGCGGTCCGATGCTGAGGACCCGCCGCGCGACGTAGCGACCGAACATGCCGGAGAGGATCCAACTGCGACGCAGGCTCGCTATCACTGCGGACTCCGCACGTCCAGGTGGTCGAACACCATCTGGTCGATGCTGCGGTGCAGGGCCAGCACATCCTTCACCGTTGCATCCGCGACGATGGTGCCGTAGTCGAGGAACACGATTCGGTCCGCGATCCGTTCGAGCATGGAGAAGTCATGCGTACACAACAAGATGGCGAGGCCTTCGTCGCGCATTCGCCTGAACTCGCGCTCGGCAAGGTACTGGGCCTCCAGGTCGATGCCGTTGACGGTCTCGTCGATGATCGTGAGTGGACGTCGCTGGAGGAACGCGGAGATGAGCTGGGTCTTCTTGCGCATTCCATGCGAGAAGTCCTCGATGAGATGCTCCAGCCTGCCGGCCATCCCGTAGGCCTCGAAGAAGGAACGGGCGCGTTCCACGTCCAGACGCTGCCCGTAGAGGTCCCCGGCGATGGCGAGGTACTCGCGGGCGCGCAGGAACTCCGGCAGGTGGTCGTTGCTCGCCAGGTACTGCGCGCTCTGCCTGGCCTGGGTGGAACCTGCGGGATATCCGGAGACCAGAAGGGTCCCCGTTTTCAGGCGAAGAAGATCGAAGACCAGCTTGATGAACGTCGACTTGCCGGAACCATTGGGCCCGATCAGGCCGATGATCTCTCCTTGCCGTGCCTGTAGGTCGACTCCCCGCAGGACCTGCTGGACCCCGTCGTAGGAGAACGCGACGTCTCGGGCGTCGAGCAGGCTGGCTGCGTTCATGGAGTACCTCCTTGGGCGAGGGGTCCGGTGCATCGGACCCGCCCGTCACTGTTGGTTGGGGATCAGCTGGTGGTTGGGGATCAGCTGGTCGGGGAGCAGCGCGGCTTCTCGCCTCGCCGGCAATGCCAGGGGGGCGTCTTCGGCGACGACCAGGCGGACCTGGGAGAGAGCATGATTGACTCCGATTCGAACTGCGAGCCCCGATGGCAGCACTGGCGGATTAGTTTTTCCGCCTTGGGGCAGTTATCCTAGTGCAGTTGCCTCCTGCCTGTTGATGATTGGTGTGGGGCCGAGAGACTCCGTGGAGTCTCTGTGGAGCCAGAAGGCTCCCTGCGGAGGAGCACCAGATTCCTCCGCCCAGGTGCCGGGCCATCTTTTCAACGAGATGCCGAATCCCGGCGTGTAGTTGCCCCTCGGTGATCCCCTATGACGGGATCCCGCACCCACAGGTAAGGACCTCTCATGGCAGACAAGCGTGCCCCCAAATCATTCAAGGCCGACGGTACCCCCAAGAAGCGTTGGAGCGCCGAGCAGCGCGCCGCCAAGGGACACGGCCCCCGCAAGCGCGGTGGCCAGTCTCAGGGCGGCGAGCCCCGCAACCGCTCCGAGCGCCGTCAGCTCCAGTTCTCCGAATGGAAGCCCGAGCGCGGTCAGGAGCGTGCCGAGCGCGGCTCCGACTTCGACCGTCGTCCCCCGCGCCGCGATCACGACGGCGATCATCGCGGTGAGCGCCAGGGCGGGCCCCGTCGCGACTTCGACTCCCGCGAGGACCGGGGCGACCGTCGCGGCCCCCGCCACCACGACCGGGATCGGCGCGACTTCGGTCGCCGCGACGACCGCGGCTACGGCCGCCGGGAAGACCGTCGCGATTTCGCTCCCCGGGACGATCGCGGCGGCTTCGAGCGCCGGGAAGACCGTCGTGACTTCGAGCGCCGCGACGACCGTGGCGGTTATGGCCGTCGGGACGAGCGCGGCTTCGGCCGTCGCGATGATCGTGGCTTCGAGCGCCGCGACGAGCGCGGTGATCGCCGTGACTTCGGCCGTCGCGACGACCGTGGCGACTTCGATCGTCGCAACGACCGCGGCGGTTATGGCCGTCGGGATGACCGCGGCGGTTTCGGCCGTCGCGATGATCGTGGCTTCGAGCGCCGCGACGACCGGGGCGGTTATGGCCGTCGGGACGACCGCGGTTACGGTCGTCGGGATGACCGCGGCTTCGACCGTCGCGAGGATCGCGATCACGAGGCCGAGGCCGATCAGATGAGCTGGACGGCCATCGAGGCCGACGTCGAGGGCGTGGAGGCTCCCGAGGATTCGGGCTTCGCCGAACTCGGCGTGCATCCCGCCCTGGTGAAGGTGCTGGCCAGCCAGGGCATCACCCAGCCGTTCCCCATTCAGCGCGCCACCCTCACCGACGCCCTCGCCGGACGCGACGTGCTCGGCCGCGGCCGCACCGGCTCCGGCAAGACGCTGGGCTTCGGCCTGCCGCTGCTCACCCGCCTCGCGGAGGGCGATCCCGTCGGCTCGCCGCGCGCCGTGATCCTCTCGCCCACCCGCGAGCTGGCGCTGCAGATCGCCGACGTGCTGTCGCCGCTGGCGGGTTCCGTCGGCCTGGCCGTCACCCTGGTCGCCGGCGGCATGGCCTACGGCCCCCAGCTGAAGGCCTTCGAGCGCGGCGTCGACATCGTCGTGGCCACCCCCGGCCGCCTGATCGACCTGATCGAGCAGGGCGCCGCCGATCTCAGCCAGGTGCAGATCAGCGTCCTCGACGAGGCCGATCACATGGCCGAGATGGGCTTCACCCAGGAGGTCACCTCCATCCTCGACGCGACGCCGGAGGGCGGGCAGCGCCTGCTGTTCTCCGCGACGCTCGACCACGCCGTCGACCGCCTGGTGAAGCAGTACCTGAACGATCCGGTCACGCACGAGGTGGATCCCAACAAGGGCTCCGTCACGACGATGCGCCACCAGGCGCTGCTGCTGAAGCCGCACCACAAGAACGAGGTCACGGCCGCGATCGCCAACCGCGAGGGCAAGACCCTGCTGTTCGCCCGCACCCAGATGGGGGCCGACCGCATCGCCGGCCAGCTCCGCGACGCCGGCGTGATGGCCGGGGCGCTGCACGGCGGCCTCACCCAGGGCGCCCGCAAGCGGGTGCTGGAGGCCTTCAAGTCGGATGACGTTCCCGTGCTGGTGGCCACCGACGTAGCGGCCCGCGGCATCCACGTCGACGATGTGGGCCTCGTGCTGCAGATCGATCCGCCCCGCGACTCCAAGGACTACCTGCACCGCTCCGGCCGCACCGCGCGCGCCGGCAGCGACGGCGTCGTGGTCTCCATCGTGCTGCCGCACCAGCGTCGCACCATGAAGCGGATCATGGACCAGGCGGGCGTGGACAACTACCAGCTGGAGGTCGACCCGGCGTCGGAGGAGCTCGGCGAGCTCACCGGCGCGCGCCTGCCGGAGGCCGAGCCGATCTCCGAGGAGGAGTACCTCAAGCTGATCGCGCCCAAGCCGCAGCAGCGCCGCAAGCCCCACGGCGGCGGTCATGGTGGCCGGGGCGGGCACGGCGGTCGCGGTGGTTTCCACGGCCAGCGTCGCCCCCGTCGCTACTGAGTCACGACCCCGTCGTCAACCGATCACCAACCGGTAGGCCCGGACACTGAGCTCTAGACACCAGTGATCCCTAGACGCCAGTGATACTGCAAGACGCCAGCCGTATACAGCTGGCGTCTTGCAGTATCGCTGGCGTTGGCGGTGGGGGGCTGGCGTCGATGGTGGAGGGCCGGCGTCGGCTGGTGGGGGTAGAGTGCTCACCCGATGAGTGACGCAACTGAGTTGAGGCTGCGCCTGGCCGTCCGTGAGGACGCCCAGGCGCTGCTCGGTGTCATCCGGGAGGCGTTCGCGGCCAGGCGTCCTGTCGACCCGCCCGCCGCGGCCCTGGCCGAGGACGAGGCGTCGATCGCCGCCGCGCTCGACGAAGGGTTCGGCGTGCTGGCCGAACTCGACAGCAGCCCGGTGGCGGGCCTGCTGGTGCGGGTGGACGGCGACCTCGCGACGTTGCGCCGCGTCAGCGTGCTGCCGCAGGCCGCCGGTGCCGGGGTCGCGCGCACCATGGTGGAGGCCGCCGCGCTGGCGGCGGTGGACGCCGGAGCCACTCGGGTGGAGCTCTTCGCCCGTCGCGAGTTCCCGGAGCTGGTCGCCTGGTGGCAGAAACTCGGCTTCCGGATCCTGCGGCAGGAGGAGCTGGGCTTCGTGCTGGGGCGGGCGCTGCCCGTCGCCATCGAGGTGCCCACCGCCGACGCGATGCGCGACCTGGGCCGGCGGCTCGCCGGGCTGCTGCGCCGCGGCGACGTGATCGTCGCCAACGGCGACCTGGGCGCGGGCAAGACCACCCTCACGCAGGGCATCGGCGAAGGTCTCGACGTCGACGGCCCGGTGATCTCGCCCACCTTCGTCATCTCCCGGGTGCATCCCGGACGGGGCGACGGCCCGGCGCTGGTACACGTCGACGCGTACCGCCTGGGCAGCCCGTCGGAGCTGAACGACATCGATCTCGACGCCACCCTCGCCGACGCCGTCACGCTGGTGGAGTGGGGCAGGGGAGTGGCGGAGTGGCTCTCCGGCGACCGCCTGGAGATCGACATCCTGCGCAGCGATGACCCCTCCGACGAGATGCGCACCGTCTACCTGACCGGTCTGGGCGCGCGCTGGGGCGAGGCGCTCGAGGCGCTGCGCCACCCCGACCCCCGACCACGCGGAGAGCAGCCGTGACCTTCACCCTGGGCATCGATACCTCCCACCACGTCGCCGTCGGCATCGCGCGCGACGGGCAGATCCTCGGGCGCGTCGTCGTGGAGGACACCCGGGCGCATGCGGAGTCGTTGATGCCGTCGATCCTGTCCGCCGCCGAACGGGCCGGCGTCGCGCTGCAGGATGTCGGCGAGATCGCCGTCGGCATGGGACCGGGGCCGTTCACCGGCCTGCGGGTGGGGATCGCGACCGCCTGGAGTCTTGCGCACGTCGCCGGTCTCGAGCCGCACGGGGTGTGCTCGCTCGACGTCGTCGCCCGCGAATGGGCCGATCGGGGTGCCCCGGAGGAGTTCCTGGTCGTCGCCGACGCGCGGCGCAAGGAGTTGTACTGGGCGCGGTACTCGGCCGACGGCACGCGGCTGATCGCGCCGCAGGTCGGCACCCCTGAGGTCTTGCCCGGGTTGCCGGTCGCGGGCGCGGTGCCGGAGGCCTTCGCCGACGCGGTGCGCGTCGCCGACGGTGCCCCGACGGGTCTCGATCCCGCGGTGCTGGCGGCCCGCTGGGCGGCCCTGGCTCCGGCCGGCGCCGAGCCCTATTACCTGCGTCCCGCGGACGCGACGGTGCCCGGCAAGCCCAAGTCGGCCCTGCCCCGGCTGCGCCCGCGCCGATGATCGTCGAGCGCGCCACGACGGCGGACGCCGAGGCGATCGCCGCGTTGGAGGCCGGATTCGAGCCGCTGGAGCGATGGTCGCTGGCGTCGTGGCGGCAGGAGATCGTCGCTCCCGGCCGGCTGATCCTGGCCGCCAAGCGCAAGGCGACCGGCGAGGTGCTGGGGGTGGCGGCCTATCACCTGGTCGACGACACCGCCGACCTCAACCGGATCATGGTGGCCCCCACGCAGCGACGGCTGGGCCTGGCCCGGTTGATGCTGCTCGGCGGGCTCGAGTGGGCCCTCCAACAGGGGGCCGCGCGGATGATGCTGGAGGTGCGCGCGGACAACGACGCGGCGCTCGCGCTGTACCGCAGCCACGGCTTCGCGCCCGTCGCCACCCGCCCGCTGTACTACGGCGGCACCGTCGACGCCCTCGTGCTGGAGCGCAGCCTGGTGGGCGTCAACGTCCATTCGATCGGAAACCTCGTAGAACCGGACACGGAGGCATCCTCATGAGCGAACCCTTGGTGCTGGGCCTGGAGTCGTCCTGCGACGAGACGGGGGTCGGCATCGTACGAGGCCGCACCTTGCTGGCCAACGAGGTGGCCAGCAGCGTCGATCTGCACGTCCGCTTCGGCGGCGTCGTGCCGGAGGTGGCCAGCCGTGCGCACCTCTCGGCGCTGGTGCCGACGCTGGAGCGGGCCGCCGAGACGGCCGACATCGACCTGACGGAGCTCGACGCTATCGCCGTCACCGCGGGGCCCGGCCTGGTGGGCGCGCTGGTCGTCGGGGTCGCGTCGGCGAAGGCCCTGGCGGCCTATCTCGGCAAGCCGCTGTACGGGCTGAACCACCTGGTGGGGCACGTCGCCGTCGACCTGGTGGATCACGGCGAACTGCCCGACGGCTGCGTCGCGCTGCTGGTCTCCGGCGGCCACACGTCGCTGCTGCACGTCAAGGACATCGCCACCGACATCACCGAGATCGGCTCCACCATCGACGACGCCGCCGGCGAGGCCTACGACAAGGTCGCCCGCGTGCTCGGCCTGCCCTACCCGGGCGGACCGGTGATCGACAGGGCCGCCGCCGACGGCGATCCTCGAGCCATCCGCTTTCCTCGGGGCCTGACGGCCCGGCACGACATGGAGAAGCATCGCTTCGACTTCTCCTTCTCGGGTCTGAAGACGGCGGTCGCGCGCTGGGTGGAGCAGCGTCGCCTGGACGGCGAGGAGATCCCGCTGGCCGACGTCGCGGCGAGCTTCCAGGAGGCGGTCTGCGACGTGCTGACCGCCAAGACGGTCGCCGCGGCGCAGCACTACGGCGCCGACACGGTGCTGCTGGGCGGGGGCGTCGCCGCCAACTCCCGGCTGCGCGGCCTGCTGGAGGAGCGCACGGCCGCGGCCGGCATCCGCCTGCGCCGTCCCCGTCCCGCGCTGTGTACCGACAACGGCGCGATGATCGCGGCTCTCGGCGCCGAGGTGATCGCCCGGGGCGTCGCCCCGTCGGGCCTGGACATCTCCGTGAACCCCGGACTGCCGGTTGACAAGGTCGTCGTCTAGCAGCGGCGGGCCGCTCCGGTTGATAACAATACGGCCACAAAGGCGACCCGGGGATGCCTCCGCGACGGGCATGCGGCTAGTCTGCCTGCCATGCTGGTCGGTTTTGCGACCACTGCCCCCTGGCCCCTGTGGGGTCACGATTCGTCCCCGACGAAGGAGAGAAACCCATGAAGCTGAAGCGAAGCATCGTACCGCTCGCGGTGCTGCTGAGCGGCGCGCTGGCGCTGGGTGCCTGCACGTCAGATGCCGGCCCCGAGGAGGAAGGCACCACCGCTCCCACCACGGCACCCACTCAGACCGAAGGCGAGGAGGCGCCTCCCGTCGACACCGGCGACCCCTGCCTGCAGGACGTCGGCATCACCGAGACCGCCGCCGGCCAGGTGAGCTTCTCCGCCGGCCCCGGCAACTGGAGCGGCTACAACAACAAGCTGGCTGCCACCTACTCGACGTACAACAGCGTCATCGCCAACCACATGTTCTCCGGCTTCGTGTACTTCGGCACCGACGGCACCATCTGCGAGAACAAGGAGTTCGGCTCCATCGAGGTGACGTCCGAGGATCCGCTGACCGTCGAGTACACCATCGCCGACGAGGCGTCCTGGTCCGACGGCACCCCGGTGACCATCAACGACTTCCTGCTCGACTGGGTCGCTCAGAGCCCCGAGTTCCTGGCCCCCGGCTTCGCCAACGGCGCAGACCCGAACGCGCAGCCGGTCTTCGGCCATGTGTCGAACTCCTTCGCGGGCGACGCCCCGGAGGGACCCCAGGGCGAGGTCGGCTCCAAGAGCTTCACCGTCGTCTTCGCCAACAAGAACCCCGACTACCGGCTGCTGGTGGACCCCCCGCTCCCGGCGCACGTCGTCGCGAAGCAGTCCGGCCTTGAGCCCGACGCGCTGGCCCAGGCGATCCTGGACCGCGACGCGGAGACGATCAAGAAGATCGTCGAGTTCTGGGACAAGGGCTGGCTGTACAACCCGGGCCAGCTCCCCGACAACCTCGACGAGGTGGCCCCGTCGTCCGGCCCGTACAAGCTCAAGGCCGGCGGATGGCAGGCCGACACCGCGCTCACGCTGGAGGCCAACCCGGCCTACTGGGGCACCCCGGCCGGCACCCAGGACCTGGTGTTCCGCTTCATCGAGGACGCCCAGATGGCGCAGGCCCTGCAGAACGGCGACGTGCAGGTGATCAACCCGCAGCCCACCGTCGACACCGTCCCGCAGCTCCAGGCCATCGGCCCGTCCGTCAACGTGCTGGAGTACTCCACGCTGACCTGGGAGCACCTGGACTTCAACTTCCGTGAGAACAACGTCTTCGGCGACAACGCCACCGGCCCGCAGCTGCGCGAGGCCTTCGCCCACTGCGTGCCGCGGCAGCAGATCGTCGACACCCTGATCAAGCCGATCAACGCGGAGACCGTGCTGATGAACGCCCGCGAGGTGTTCCCCTTCCAGGAGAACTACGAAGAGGTCGTCAACGCCGCCTATGACGGCCGCTACGACGTGGTCGACCTCGACAAGTCGAAGGAACTGGTCGCCGCCTCCGGCGTGGCCACCCCGATCGACGTGCGGATCGGCTACCGCTCCGGCAACGAGCGTCGCGCCCAGACCGTCGCCGCCATCGCCGCTTCCTGCAAGGATGCCGGCTTCAACGTGATCGACGCCAACGATCCCGACTTCTTCGCGAAGTCGCACATCGCCGGCGACTGGGAGATCGCGCTGTTCGCGTGGGCCGGTTCCGGCCAGATCGCATCGGGCCAGAACATCTACGCCAGCAACGGCAACCAGAACCAGTCCGAGTACGCCAACAAGACGGTGGACGAGGCCTGGGCGACGCTGGCATCGTCGCTGGATCCGGCCGTCCACCTGGAGCAGGTCAAGATCATCGAGACCGAGCTCTGGAACGACCTGTTCGGCATCCCGCTGTACGCCCATCCGGGTGTCGCCGCCCACGACGCGACCCTGAGCAACGTCCGCTCGACGGCGACTCAGGATCAGATCTCGTGGAACGCCCCGCAGTGGCTCAAGCAGTGATCTTCTCCCGGGAATAACTGCATTCCGAGGGGCAGGCGGCTACCGGCCGCCTGCCCCTCGCGTGTATAGTCCACGCATCGCGACCGCCCCGGCGACTCTGACGTCCCAGGTGCGGCGCCACGAACCACCAAGGAATCACCCGTGACCAAGTACATCTTCAAGCGCCTCGGCACCTCGCTGCTGATCCTGCTGCTGGGTTCGTTTCTTCTTTTCGTGCTCGTCATCAACTCCGGAGATCCGCTGCAGGATCTGCGGGAGTCGAACGACCGGAACAGGGAGAATCTGATCGCGCAACGCGTCGCGAACATGGGCCTCGACAGAGCCTGGTACGAGCGGTATTGGGACTGGTTGACCGGGGCATCGAAGTGCCTGATCGGCCAATGCGACCTCGGCCTCAACCGCGCCGGGCAGTCCGTCAACGACCTTACGGTGATCGCCGCCGGCTCGACGCTGCGCCTGGTGGTGCTGGCCACGGTCCTCGCCATCATCATCGGGGTCACCCTGGGCATCCTCACTGCGGTGCGGCAGTATTCCGGCTTCGACTACGCCGTCACGCTGATGGCCTTCGTCTTCTTCTCCCTGCCCGTGTTCTGGCTCGCGGTGCTGCTCAAGCACTACGCGGCCATCGAGTTCAACAACTGGATCGTCGACGCGGCGATACAACCGACGACGATGGTGGTCGTCGCGCTGCTCGCAGGTGCGATCCTGCAGGCGGCGCTCGGCGGCGACCTGAAACGTCGCCTCTCCACCTTCGGCGCGACGGCCGTGGTGGTCGGCGCGGCGCTGTTCTACTTCGACGCGGTCACCTGGTTCCGCCGCCCGGCCATCGGGCTGCCCGTGTTCATTCTCGCGACGATCGGCGTCGGGGCGCTGGTCACCGCCATGACCTCCGGGTTCGGCAACAAGCGGGTGCGCAACGCGGTGGCCACCACCGTCGCCGCCGGAATCCTGGGCTACGGGCTGCTCCGCGGGACGTTGATGTCCTCGCCGAGCACGCTGCTCCTCTTCGGCTGCTTCGTGGCCGCCCTCGCCGTCGCGGTGATCTCGGGCTTCCTCTGGGGCGGGTTCTCCCGCAAGCAGGCGATCATGGCCTCCGTCGTGACGGCGCTGCTGGCCTCCGCCCTGGCGCTGAGCGACCTGCTGCTGTCCAACTGGTCGGCCTACCTGAAGGTGCAGCCGCGCCCGATGCCCACCATCGGCTCCCAGACCCCCAACGTCACCTTCGACTTCTGGGGCGGCTGGATCGACGCGCTCACCCACCTGGTGCTGCCCACCATCGCGCTGACGCTGATCTCCGTCGCGGGATACACCCGCTACACCCGGGCGTCGATGCTGGACGTGCTGAACCAGGACTACATCCGCACCGCGCGCTCCAAGGGCATCTCCGAGCGCAAGGTGATCACCAAGCACGCGCTGCGCAACTCGCTGATCCCGCTGGCCACCATCGTCGCCTTCGACTTCGCCGGGCTGATCGGCGGTGCCGTCATCACCGAGCGGGTGTTCGGCTGGCAGGGCATGGGCAACATGTTCGCTGTGGGGCTCAACGACGTCGATCCGGCCCCCGTGATGGCGTTCTTCCTGGTCACCGGCACCGCGGCCGTGCTGATGAATCTGATCGCCGACTTGGCCTACGCCTTCCTCGACCCGCGGATCACCCGTTAGGAGCCTGAATCATGAGTGAAAGCCAGAAGCAGGCCGACTACCAGGTCGAAGACGACATCCTCGAATCCACCACCGACAAGTCGTACTCGCAGGGCCAGCTGGTGATGCGCCGTTTCGTGCGGCACAAGGCCGCCATGATCTCGCTGGTGGTGCTGGTGCTCGTCATCGTGATGGCCTACACCTCCATCGGCGTCGGGCCCATCCCCGGCTGGTGGCCGCACACCTATCTCGACACCTATCCCATCGTGAACGAGACCCGGCCGACGATGCAGCTGTGGCCCCCGGCGATCGGCGAGCACCCCTTCGGGCAGGACACCATCGGCAAGGACTACTTCGCCCTGGTGATGCGCGGCGCGCAGCGCTCGATCATGGTGGCCTTCGTCGTGGGCCTGCTCGCCACGGCCATCGGCACCGCCGTCGGCGCGGCCGCCGGCTACTTCCGCGGCGTGGCGGAGGGCTTCCTGATGCGGGTCACCGACCTGTTCATCATCATCCCGACGCTGGTCCTGGCCGCCGTGCTCGGGCGCATGGTGGGCGCCAGCATCTACCTGCTGGCCATCGTGCTGGGCATCGTGTCGTGGACCGGCCTGGCGCGGCTGGTGCGCGGCGAGGTGCTGTCGCTGCGCGAGCGCGAGTTCGTCGCCGCGGCGCGGGCGCTGGGCACGTCGCCGTGGCGGATCATCTTCCGCCACATCCTGCCCAACTCGCTGGGCACCATCGTGGTCAACGCGACGCTGCTGATCTCGTCGGCGATCCTCACCGAGACGGCGCTGTCCTACCTGGGCTTCGGCGTCCGGGCGCCCGACACGTCGCTGGGCCTGCTGATCTCCGAATACCAGAACGCGCTCACCACACGGCCCTGGCTGTTCTGGTGGCCGGGCATCTTCATCCTGGTGATCGCGCTGTGCGTGAACTTCATCGGCGACGGCCTGCGCGACGCCTTCGACCCGCGCCAGCAGATGGACTGAGGGGAAAACGGACATGACCGATACCAAGAGCACCAGCGAACCGGTGCTGAAGTTCCAGGACCTCAACGTCACCTTCCGCACCGAGTTCGGCCGGCTGCACGCCGTCAAAGGCCTCAATCTGGAGGTGCGCCCGGGCGAGGTGGTCGCGCTGGTGGGCGAGTCCGGCTCCGGCAAGTCGGTGAGCGCCACCACCGCGCTGGGCCTGCTGCCCAAGACGGCCACCATCCAGGGCAAGACCTCTGTCGCCGATCTCTCCATCGGCGAGCTCTCCGGCGGCAAGCTGCGCGCCATCCGAGGCAACAAGGTGGCCATGGTGTTCCAGGAACCCATGACCGCGCTCAACCCCGTGATCAAGATCGGCGACCAGCTGATCGAGTCCATGGAGGTACACGGCGTCGCCTACGGCGCCGAGGCGTGGCAGCGCGCCATCGACCTGATCAACGCCGTCGGGATCGACAATGCGGAGAAGCGGGTCGCGCAGTTCCCGCACGAGCTCTCCGGGGGCATGCGCCAGCGCGTGGTGATCGCCATGGCGCTGGCCTGCGACCCCGAGGTGATCATCGCCGACGAGCCCACCACGGCCCTCGATGTGACCGTCCAGGCCGACATCCTCGATCTGCTGCGTTCGCTGAAGGACAAGCTGAAGACCGGCATCCTGCTGATCACCCACAACATGGGCGTCGTCGCCGACATGGCCGACCGAGTGGCCGTCATGTTCAAGGGCGACATCGTCGAGCGCGGCACCGTCGAGGAGGTGCTGCTGCACCCCCAGCACCCGTACACCAAGAAGCTGCTGGCCGCGGTGCCGCACCTGGGCGAGGGGCATGGGCAGTTCGGCACCGCCCCCAAGCCGGTGGAGGCGGGTGCCGCCTCCGCGCTCGACGTGCGCAACCTCGTCGTCGAATACCGGCGCACGGGCAAGACCCCGTTCCGGGCCGTCAACGACGTCAGCTTCGACGTCAAGCGCGGCGAGATCGTGGGCCTGGTGGGGGAGTCGGGCTCCGGCAAGTCGACCATCGGCCGGGCGCTGCTGGGCCTGATCCCGTCGCAGTCCGGCGAGGTGCGGGTGCTCGACGAGGACCTGCTCTCCTTGAAGGGCGACGCGCTCAAGTCGCTGCGCAAGCGGATCGGCGTCATCTTCCAGGACCCGGCCGCCTCGCTGAATCCGCGCTTCCCGATCGGCGACGTGATCTCCGAGCCGATGAGCGTCCACAAGGTGGGCGACGCGAAGTCGCGCCAGGCGCGGGTGCATGAGCTGCTCGACGCGGTGCAGCTGCCGCGCTCGGCCTACAACCGCTACCCGCACGAGCTGTCCGGCGGTCAGCGTCAGCGCGTCTCCATCGCGCGGGCGCTGGCGCTCAGCCCGGACCTGCTGATCGCCGACGAGCCCACCTCCGCGCTGGACGTGTCGGTGCAGGCGTCGGTGCTGGCGATGTTCACCGAGCTGCAGAAGGACTTCGGCTTCGCCTGCCTGTTCATCTCGCACGACCTGGCGGTCATCGACTCGCTGGCCCACCGCGTCGTCGTGATGCAGTACGGCAAGATCGTCGAGCGGGGCAGCCGCGAGCAGGTGCTGCTCAACCCCCAGGAGGAGTACACCAAGCGCCTCCTGGCCGCCGCCCCGGTGCCCGACCCCATCGAGCAGCGCACCCGGCGCGAGGAGCGCCACGCGTTGCTGGAGGCGTTGGGCGACGAGGTGGTCGAACTCGACACCCGCGAGCTCCTGTAGCGAACCCCATGCCGGGTCCCTGAGGGATGGCCCGTCTGCGAAGCAGCGGGGAACATCGTCTCGAAGGGCTCGCGAGAACAGGCAGGAGGCCCCATGCCGTACTCACCCGAACTCACGACGCTGGGCTACGTCGTCAGCCCAGACCGCAGCGAGGTTCTGCTCGTCCATCGCACCTACCGGGACCACGACGAGCAACTGGGCAAGTACAACGGCCTCGGCGGAAAGGTGGAGCCCGGGGAGAACGTCGCCGAGGCGATGCGCCGGGAACTGCGCGAGGAGGCCGGGATCGAGGTCACCGCGATGGAGCTGCGCGGCACCATCTCGTGGCCGGGATTCAACGGTCGCGACGTGTTCGGCTTCGTCTTCCTGATCACGGGCTTCACCGGCGAGATCCCGGCTGACAACCCCGAGGGCACGCTGGGGTGGCACCAGGTGGCCACGATGATGGAGCTGCCGATGTGGGACGGCGACCGGTACTTCCTCCCGCTGGTCTTCGACGGCTCCCCGCCCTTCCACGGCGTGCTGCCCTACGACGGGGGGCACAGCGTCGGCTGGCGTTACGAGACCGTCTCGGGCACGGGGCACTCGGCCGGCTGAGAGAGATCGACCGTAGCCGGCCCCGGAGGCATACGGGGCCAGTAGGAGCCCAGTACGACCGAACGCTCCCACATGTGTCACCGAGGGCCGATGGCGGGGGCGAAGCGCGACCATAGGGTTGCCCGCATGCGAGTGATCCGTGGGTTCGGTTGGCTGCTCTTGATACTGGGGGCGGTGGCCGCTGCGGTGCTCGGGGTGTTGGCGGCGTTTCCCGTCACGCAAACCAGGTCGACTTATCTGCTCTACTACTCGACGTTCATCCCGATGGTCTGGATCCCGGCGGCGGTCGCGATCGTCGGGCTGACCCTCGTGCTCAGGGGCCGGTGGAGGTTCCTCGCTGCGGTGCCGACCGCAGTGGCGCTCCTGGTGTGGGGGCTGCCGGTGATGCCGCGCACTCAGGACGCCGTGGCAGATATGGGGACGATCGAGCCCCAGCTCGGCGTGTTCTCGGCCAACGCCCGCTTCGGGCTGGCCGACGTCGACCAGATCCTGGCTCAGGTGGACCCGGAGATCGATGTGCTCGCGTTCCAGGAGTACACGCCCGAGTTCGAGCAGCGGCTGCGCGACGCCGGCGTGTTCGAGATGTTCCCCTACATGGTGGGCGAAGCGAGACCGCGCGCCGCGGGGACGGCGGTGCTCTCGCGGGTGCCGGTGGAGATCGTCGCCCGTACTGAAGAGTTGCCCTTCGACAATCTCGTCGCCACGCTGAACGTCGATGGGCGCGACTGGTACGTCGCGAGCATCCACTCGACCGGTCCGCACTTCGGCGCTCAGCAGTGGGCCGACGACGGCGACGCGATCATCGAGCTGATGCGACCCTACCTCGGCGAGGCGGCGGTGTTCGTCGGCGACTACAACGCCATCGAGGAGCACTACCCCCTGCGACGGCTGGCCGACGCCGGCTTCCGCAACGCCCTGGACGACCAGTCGTCCCGTGGCCTTGAGCGGTGGCAGCCGACGTGGCGCGTCGGGTGGGTCGTGCCGCCATTCGCCCGGATCGACCACGCCTACCTGGGCGAGCGCGCGGTAGCGACCGTGCCCGAGTTCTTCGAGATCGACGGCACCGATCACAAAGCCCTTCGTCTCTATCTGCAGGAGCGCTGATTGAGCACTGCCGCCTATAGCTCCCCTTCGTCGTCAGACTTTCCACCGTGCATGGTAGAAACTCTGACGACGAAGGCCTGTCCCCGGGCGATGCGCGCCGCTGTGAAGCGCCGTGCTTTGGCTACGGCGCAAGAAGAACCAGCTCGGGATGGACCGTTGCGAGGGCCTTGTCGAAGGTTGCAAGCCGCGCTCCCTGGCTTGCCGCCAGCGCGACGAGATAGGTGTCGGTCACCTGTCTGTATCCACGGACAGCGACACACCTCGGTCCCCCAGGGGTTCGGTCACCAGGGCGTCGATCACAAAGCCCTCCATCTCTCCCGGCAGGAGGTGCGTTGATCGCGGAGTCGCGGGGATGGCGTGCGTCCTGCTGTGGACCGCGAAACCGCGGATGAGGGGCCGCGAATCTACGAAACATCTTCCGCGAATCTACGAATGTGGTTCCGCGGATCTACGGAATCGCTAAAATGGCGGGATGGCGCTGCTGGATCGAAACCTGCTCGATGTGGGGCGGGAGGCGCTGCGCGTCTTCCCCTGCGTGGGTTGAGCCAAAGCGAGATTCACGGCCGTCGCGACGACATCGTTTCGCGCCTCCTCGCGGTGGGGGACTGGGATCGAGTCCGGTCGTCGTGGACGAGAACCGACTACGCCCAGGCCTTTGCGACCGGAGGGTTCCCCGACAGCCTGACGGTGAAGGGCCGAATGCGCTCACTCCTCCTCGACGGTTACCTGGAACGCATCCTGGAGGGGGACGCGCCTTCGCTTCCGGGAGGCGGAGGCCTTCGTGGCCGGTGAACTCTTGAAGCAGCAGGGGTGGAGTGAGGTCGAGTTCGAGATCTTCCACTTCCGCGATCGGGACGGCGTCGAGGTGGATCTGGTTCTGGAACTCGAGGACGGGCGGGTGCTGGGCATCGAGGTGAAGTCATCCGCGACATACAAGCCGGAGCACTTCCGTGGCCTCAGGATCCTCCGGGACAAGCTAGGGGACAGGTTCGCCGGTGGCGTGGTGCTGGGGATGGCTTCGGAGTCGCTGAGGTTCGGGGAGCGTCTCTGGGGGATGCCCATTTCCACGCTGTGGGAGTTGTAGTCGCAGCCCACTGACGCTGGAGCCCCCTTCGTTGTCAGACTTTCCACCATGCATGGTGGAAAGTCTGACAACGAAGGCCTGTCTCCGGGCGGTGCGAGCCGCCGCTAGTCCTCCAGGAGCTCCGTCACCAGGGCGGCGATGGCCGAACGCTCCGAGCGGGTCAGGTTGATGTGCGCGAACAGCGGGTTGCCCTTCAGCTTCTCGATCACGGCGACCACGCCGTCGTAGCGGCCGACCCGCAGGTTGTCGCGCTGGGCCACGTCGTGGGTGAGCACCACGCGGGCGTTCTGCCCGATGCGGGAGAGCACGGTGAGCAGCACGTTGCGCTCCAGCGACTGGGCCTCGTCGACGATCACGAAGGCGTCGTGCAGCGAGCGGCCGCGGATGTGGGTGAGGGGGAGCACCTCGATCATCTCCTGGGCCACCAGCTCGTCGACAACGTACTTGCTGGCCACCGAGCTGAGCACGTCGAAGACCGCCTGGCCCCAGGGCTGCATCTTCTCGTCGGCGCTGCCCGGCAGATAGCCGAGTTCCTGCCCGCCGACGGCGTAGACGGGCCGGAACACCATCACCTTCTCGTAGACGCGCTGCTCGAGCACCAGCTCGATCCCGGCACTGAGCGCCAGGGCCGACTTGCCGGTGCCGGCCCGCCCGCCCAGCGACACGATCCCGATGCTGTCGTCCATCAGGTACTCCAGGGCGACGCGCTGCTCCGCGGAGCGGCCGCGGATGCCGAAGACCTCCCGGTCCTGCCGGACCTTCTCGACGGAGCCGTCGGGCAGCTTGCGGCCGAGCGCCGTCGAGTTGGGGCCGTGCAGCACGATGCCCGCGTGTACCGGGGCCTCCTCGACGACCTCGTTGACGTAGTCCAGCCGCCCGTCGTGGTGCAGGCGGTTGACCTGCTCGGAGGTGACGTCGACGTCGAGCATGCCGCCCCAGCCGGCCTCCCGCGGCAGCTGGCTGCGGTACTCCTCCGCGGTGATGCCCAGCACGGAGGCCTTGATCCGCAGTGGCACGTCCTTGCTGACCAGCGCCACGTCGTGGCCCTCGGCGGCGAAGCTCTGCGCGACGGCGAGGATCAGGGTGTCGTTGTCGCCTTGCCGGAGTCCGAGCGGGAGCGCGTGCGGATCCATGTGGGTGAGGTCGACCTCCAGGGTGCCGCCCTGGTCGTTGATCCTCAGGGGGTGGTCGAGCCGGCCGTGGGCGCGCCGGAGTTCGTCGAGCAGCCGGAGGGCCGTCCGGGCGAAGTAACCGAGTTCGTGGTGATGCCGTTTGGCCTCCAGCTCCGTGAGCACGACGAGCGGCAGGATGACTCGGTGCTCGTCGAAGCGCTGGAACGCCTTGGGATCAGACAAGAGGACAGAAGTGTCCAGGACGTAGATGCGTTGTCCCTCCATGTCCTCGACGATACCCATACCGGGGGGCGCGGGGGTGAGGTCTCAGCTGAAGACGGCCAGCCAGATCGCGATGAGATGGCAGATCGCGGCGACGATGGTGCAGGCGTGGAAGACCTCGTGGTAGCCGAATCGCCGGGCGTTGGCGCCGGGGCGCTTGAGGGCATAGGCCACGGCGCCCAGCGAGTAGACGATGCCGCCGGCGGCGATGAGCAGCACGACGACGGGGCCGCCGGTCGTCCAGAAGGCGGGCAGCCAGCCGATGGCGGCCCAGCCCATCCCGAGATACAGCAGGGTGTAGAGCCAGCGCGGTGCGCCCAGCCAGGTGGTGCGGAACACCACGCCGAGGATGGCCATCGACCAGACCAGGATCAGCAGCGTCGCCTGCGAACGCCCGTCCAGCAGGGCCAGGGTGAGCGGGGTGTAGCTGCCGGCGATGAACAAGAAGATGTTGGAGTGGTCGAGGCGACGAAGCGTCGCCTCCAGGCGGGGCCCCCAGGAACCGCGATGGTAGACCGCGCTGGTGCCGAACAACTGCACCGCCATCAGGGTGTAGACGGCAGAGCCCAGGCGAGTGGCCAGTGTGGGTGCCGTGGCGGTGAGGAGCACCCCGGCGACGAGGATCAGCGGCGCCATGCCCAGGTGCAGCCAGCCGCGCAGCGCGGGCTTCACCGGGTGCGTCGAGGGGGCGGGGGAGGGTGCGGTCACCGTGCTCATGTCCTACCTACGCTTCCGTAACTTACGCTACCGTAGGTTACGCCATCGGGGACCGGAATCCAAGCTCGCGCCACCTCCCCCGGTATCGCCGCCTCCCATATCGTCGCGACCGCGCGGCGAATGGCACTAGGCTGGGCGGCATGGCAGGGCTGGCTGGGTTCGTGGACCGCTGGTGGCCGCCCAGCTTCCTCTACTCCGGCTACGAAGCCAAGATCCTCTCGCAGCTCGACCGCTCCCGGCTGCCCCGGCACGTCGCGGTCCTGGCCGACGGGAACCGTCGCTGGGCGCGGATGAACGCCCCCGGCGAGCCGCTCGTCGCGGGTTACCGGGCGGGCGCGGCCAAACTCCTCGACTTCGTCGAATGGTGCGACGAGGCCGACATCCAGGTGGTGACCCTCTGGGTGCTGAGCACCGACAACCTGGCCCGCGCGGAAGAGGCCGAACTGGCCCCCCTGCTGGGTGTGATCGAGCAACTCGTCGACGACCTCGCGACGCGCGGTCGCTGGCGGGTGCGGGCCGTCGGGGCGCTCGACCTGCTCCCGCCCGACTGCGCCGACCGGCTCCAGTCGTCCGCGGCGCGCACGGCCGACGCCGAGGGGATGCAGGTCAACGTCGCGGTGTCCTACGGTGGGCGCCACGAGCTTCGCGACGCGGTGCGCTCCCTGCTCGCGAGCCGTGCGGCGGAAGGCGCCACGCTGGAGGAGGTCGCCGAGACCTTGGAGATCGACGAGATCTCCGAGCATCTCTACACTTCCGGCCAGCCCGATCCCGACCTCATCATCCGCACCTCGGGAGAGCAGCGCCTGTCGGGCTTCCTGCTCTGGCAGTCCGCGCACAGCGAGTTCTACTTCTGCGAGGCCCTCTGGCCCGACTTCCGTCGCGTCGACTTCGTGCGGGCGCTGCGGGCCTACGCCCAGCGCGAGCGGCGATTCGGCCGATAGCGATCCGACCTGCCACGATAGGGCCCATGGCAGCACGGCACGGCATGAAGGGCACCAGCCGGGACATGGTCATCTCGATGGCCGTGCTCATCATCCCGGTGCTGCTGATCACCTGGTTCTTCACCCAGACCCCGAAGCCGGAGGTCGAGGTCGTCGACGTGGCCCCCGTCCTGGCGCAGGCCGAGGCGGAGTCGCCGTACCCGATCCTGCGTCCCGTGGG
This sequence comes from Arachnia sp., assembly GCA_035326505.1. Taxonomy (GTDB): domain Bacteria; phylum Actinomycetota; class Actinomycetes; order Propionibacteriales; family Propionibacteriaceae; genus Arachnia. Next base: position 19,991 of record DAOLFC010000015.1, on the reverse strand, counting down.
CCTGCCCGGCGACTGGCGGCCGATCCGCGTCGCCTGGGCCGCCGACGGTGAGCGCTGGATCACCGGCGAGGATGCGGTCGGCAACTCCTGGCAGCTCGGCTACCTCGCGCCCAACGACATCTACGTCGCCATCCAGCAGCGCGACCGCTCCGCGGCCTCCTTCATCACCTGGGTCACCCGTGAGGGCTACCGCGAGGACGGCACCGTCGACGCCGCGGGCCTCACCTGGGAGAGATACGTGTCCCACGACGGCCGCACCCGCAGCCTCATCGCGAAGGACGACGCGATGGTGGCCGCGGTGACCGGAGACACCGACTTCGACCAGCTCGAAGCCTTCGCCACGACGCTGAGCCCCTCTAGCTCTTAGGCGTCTCCCGCGCCTGGGCGACCTGCGCGCGGGCACCGTCGAGGAACCGCCGGCAGGTGGCGGCCAGCTCCTCCCCGCGCTTCCACAGCGCCATCGATTCGGCCAGCGAGACGCCGCCCGATTCGAGCTTGCGCACCACCTCGGCCAACTCGTCGCGGGCCTGCTCGTAGGTGAGATCCTCAGCCATGGTGGTCCTTTCGGTCGGCCTCGACGACGTCGAGCGCGAGCTCGCCGTCCGTCAGGTAGGCGTGGATGCGGGTGCCGGGGCGGGCGTCGGCCACCGAGGAGACGGAACGCCGCCGCTCGTCGACGAGCACCGCGTAGCCGCGCTCCAGCGTCGCCTTGGGCGACATCGCCCGGATGGCCCCGATGTGCGCGCGGAGCGTGGCCTGCTCGTCGCGGAGCCGCCGGTCGACCGCGGAGCCCAGGCGATGCCGGAGGAGTTCCAGACGGTCGAAGTGGGGCAGGAAGGCGCTGGTGGGATCCACCATCACCGGACGCGAGCGCAACTCGTCGAGCCGGCGCTGGGCGGCGTCGAGCTGCGACGAGACGGCCCGGGCCAGGCGGTCCCGGGCCTGGCGCACGACCGCGAGCTCCTCCGCGACGTCGGGCACCACCCGTTTGCCGGCGTCGGTGGGCGTGGAGGCGCGCACGTCGGCCACGAAGTCGATCAGCGGCACGTCGCGCTCGTGCCCGATGGCGGAGATCACCGGGGTGAGGGTCTCGGCGACGGCGCGCACCACCCCCTCGTCGGAGAACGCCAGAAGGTCCTCCAGCGACCCGCCCCCGCGCGCGACGATGATGACGTCGACATCCGGGTCCTCGTCGAGATCCGAGAGGGCGTCGATCACGGCGGCCGCCGCGTGCAGGCCCTGCACCACGGCATGCCGGACGCGGAACCGCGCCGCCGGCCAGCGCCGGGCCACCGTGGTGAGCACGTCGCGCTCGGCGTCGGAGTCCTTGCCGGTGACCAGGCCGATCACGCGAGGCAGCAGGGGCGGCCGGCGCTTCCGGTGCGGATCGAACAGGCCCTCGGCCTGGAGCTTGCGCTTGAGCTGCTCCAACTGGGCGAGCAGGCGACCCTCGCCGGCGACGCGCAACTCCAGACACTCGAAGCTGAGCTGCCCGTTGCGCTCCCACACCCGCGGACGCACCCGGGCGACCACCTGCGAGCCCTCCGGCAGCGGCCCGGCCGCGTCGAGCACGTACGCGGTGGTGGTGACCTGCACCGACGACTCGGTGAGCCTGTCGCGGAAAGTGAGGAACTGCGTCGGTGCGCTGCGGCGCTTGATCTCCACCACCTGGGCGTCGACCCACACCTCGCCGAGCCGACCCACCCAGTCGCGCACGGCCAGGATGATCCGGCCCAGTGGCTGCGGCTGCTCCGGCGAACTGGTCAGCGCCACGGCGACCCCCGGCGAGAAGAGCGGAACATGGGGCCGAAGCTACCAGCAGATTCTGACAATGCCGCTTCACTCGTAGACTGGGGCGCATGACTGACCAGACGGGCAAGAGGGTGGTGGTGGCCGCGCCGCGCGGCTACTGCGCGGGCGTCGAGCGCGCCGTGGTGACGGTGGAGAAGGCGCTGGACCTCTACGAGGGACCCGTCTACGTGCGCAAACAGATCGTGCATAACAAGCACGTCGTCGAAGACCTCGAAGCGCGCGGCGCGATCTTCGTCGACGAACTCGACGAGGTGCCGGAGGGCGCCACCGTCGTCTTCTCGGCGCATGGCGTGTCGCCGGCCGTGCATACGGAGGCCGCGGGGCGGGGCCTCAAGACCATCGACGCCACCTGCCCGCTGGTCACCAAGGTCCATCACGAGGCCAAGCGGTTCGCCAAGGACGGCACCCGGATCCTGCTGATCGGCCACGCCAACCACGAGGAGGTCGAGGGCACCATGGGCGAGGCGCCCGAGATGACCACCCTCGTGCAGAGCCCCGACGACGTCGAGGGCCTGGAGTTGCCCGCCGACACGAACGTCGCCTGGCTCTCCCAGACCACGCTGTCGGTGGACGAGACCATGGAGACGGTCACCCGGCTCCGGAGCAAGTTCCCGCTGCTGATGAACCCGCCGTCGGACGACATCTGCTACGCGACGCAGAACCGCCAGCTCGCCGTCAAGCAGATCGCCGGGGGCGGTTGCGACCTGATGATCGTCGTCGGCTCGCGCAACTCCTCCAACTCGGTGCGGTTGGTCGAGGTGGCGCTCGAGGCCGGGGCGAAGGCCTCCTATCGGGTCGACAATGCCGGCGAGATCGACGAGGCCTGGCTGGAGGGCGTCGAGAGCGTCGGCGTGACCAGCGGCGCCTCGGTGCCGGATGAACTGGTACAGGGCGTGCTGGAGTTCCTTCAGGAGCGCGGTTACCCCCAGGCCGTGGAGGAGCGCCTCACCGAGGAGACCCTCCAGTTCGCCCTCCCGCCGGAACTCCGGAAGGACCTCCGCCGCTCGGTCAAGCACTGAGTCGAGCGCTCCGGACCGAGCGAGGAACCCTCCGCTCCTCAAGGAGCGGAGAAGAGCGCCATCCGGCAGGCTTCTACACCAGGAACTGAAAGTACGGGGAGTCGTAGGCGACCTCGTGGACGTGCATGCCCGACTCCTCGAGCCGCAGCAGCAGGAACGGGTAGTCGGTGGGAGTGCCCAGTTCGATGCCGACGAGCGCAGGGCCGGTCTCGCGGCTGTTGCGCTTCACGTATTCGAAGTAGGTGATGTCGTCGTCCGGGCCGAGCACCTCGTCCAGGAAGGTGCGCAGCGCCCCGGGCTGCTGGGGGAAGTCGACGAGGAAGTAGCGCTTGCGGCCCTCGTGGATGAGCGAGCGCTCGACCACCTCCGCGTAGCGGGCCACGTCGTTGTTGCCGCCGGAGATCAGGGACAGCACCCGGGAGCCGTGCGGGATCTGGATGCGCGGCCCGATGCCGCCGGTGGGCAGAGCGGCGGGGGCGAGGGCGCCGGCCGGTTCCGCGATGATGCCGTCCACCTGGTAGAGGTCCAGCATCTCGCTGCACACCTGGCCCTCTGGCACGCGGATCAGCTCGACCTGAGCCTCCCGGATGGCCTGGAACGTGAAGTCGCCGACCCTGGCGACCGCGGCGCCGTCGACGAAGGTGTCGATCTCCGGGAGCTTCATCGGACGGCCCGCCGAGATGGCGGCGGCGACGCAGGCCGCGCCCTCCGGCTCCACGCCGATGATCCGCACGTGCGGATGGGTGTTGCGCAGCCAGGCGGCGGCGCCGGAGAGCAGCCCGCCGCCGCCGACGGGGAGCACCACGACGTCGGGCACGAAGCCGAGCTGCTCGAAGGCCTCCACCATGATCGTGGCCTGGCCGGCGACGATCCGCGGATGGTCGAACGCCGGAACGGCGATCCGGCGGGTGGCCGACGCGTACTCCCTCGCCGTGTCGAGCGCCTGGTCGTAGGTGCTGCCCGCCAGCTTCAGCTCGACGTGGCCGCGCCCGATGGCCTGGATCCGGTCGCGCTTCTGCCGAGGCGTGGTGCGCGGGACGAAGATCGTCGCGGCGATGCCCAGCGCGGCGCAGCTGAAGGCGACACCCTGCGCGTGGTTGCCGGCCGAGGCGCACACCACCCCCGCGGCCTTCTCCGCGTCGTTCAGCTGCGACATGAGCGTATAGGCGCCGCGCAGCTTGTAGGAGCGCACCGGTTGCAGGTCTTCGCGCTTGAGCCAGACGTCGCTGCCCGTCGCCGTCGACAGCCGCTGGTTGTGCTGGACGGGGGTGCGCTCGCTCACGCCGTCGAGGCGTTTCGCGGCCTCGATGATCTCCGGGACGAGGGCTTGGAGGATGCTCATCGCACCATTGTGTACCCAGGAGGCGCTTGTACCCAGGAGACGCTGTACCTGGGAGACGCTGGTACCCAGATGTCGTGTGTCGCCGGACGGCGATGGCGGGAACACGCCGCGACGGGGCGCGCCGGCGAGGCGGTCAGCCCGCGTCCTGCGCCGTGGCGCCGCGATGGCCACCCAGCTCCGCCAGTGACGCCCGTTCCTCCTCCCAGGCCAGCATCTCCGGCACCGCCGCGTCGCGCACCGGTTCGTCGACGGGGGTGAGGGCACCGAGTTCCGCATCCGTGACCCGGAGGTCGTTGAACCGGCGGGCCGAGACCATCACGCGGCTCTCCAGGGAACTCACCGCGCTGTTGTAGGCGCGCACGGAGGTGGTGAGGGCCCGGCCCAGCTTGTCGACGTGGCCGCCGAGGGTGACCAGCCGGTCGAACAGCTCCCGCCCCAGCCGGATCACCTCCGACGCCGACTCGGCCAGCTCCGACTGGCGCCATCCGTGCGAGATGGTGCGCAGCAACGGGATCAGCAGCCCCGGCGAGGCGAGGATCACGTCGCGCGTGGCCGCGTAGTCGTGCAGATCCGGGATGGCCTCGAGCGCCAGGCGCAGGAACTCGTCGCTGCCGAGGAAGAGCACCACGAAATCCGGGGAGCGCAGGTCGAGCTGCCAGTAGCTCTTGGCGCCGAGCTGGTCGATGTGGGTGCGCACGTGCTTGGCGAAGCGGGCGATGTGGTCGCGCTGGGCGGCCTCGTCCTCGGTGTTGTAGGCGTCGAGGATGGCCGCCAGCGGCACCTTCGAGTCGACGAACACCACCCGCGAATCGGGCAGGTTCACCCGCATGTCAGGCCGGAACCGGCTGCCGTCGGAGGCGGTGTAGGTGTGCTGGTCGTCGAAGTCGCAGCGCGCCCGCAGGCCGGAGATCTCGACGATGCGCCGCAGGCTCTGCTCGCCCCACGCTCCGCGCACCTGAGGGGTGCGCAGGGCGGTGGCCAGGCTGAGCGCCTCCTTGCGGATGGACTCACCGGAATCCTGCACCTGGCGGACCTGCTGGGTGAGCTCGGCGGCCAGCCGAGTGCGTTCCTTCTCCACCTCCGCGAGGCGCTGCGTCAGCGCCGTGAGACTTTGTGCCAGGGGCTCCACCAGTTGCTGCGTCGCCGCGAGCCGGGCGTCCGCCGTCCTGTCGGCCTTGGCCGCCTGCGCATCGAGCGAGCGCTCCGACATCAACCGGAACTGATCCGACATGGCCGCCCGATCGGCCTTCAGCTCCTCCGCGAGCCGGACGGCCGCGTCGCGTTCCGCAGTGGCGCGGGAATGCTCGGCGCGGGTTTGGGCCTGGGCCGTCGACGCGTGCAGTCGCGCCGCGAGGACACCGATGACCACGCCGATGACGAGCGCGGCGAGAGCGAGGACAAGGCCGGGAAGATCCATGGGGCAAGCCTGTCAGGAGGGTCCGACAAAACGGCGAAGGCGCGAGCGCGGCAACGCGCCCTAAGCGCGGCGACGGCGCAGCCGGAGCTCCTCCAGCTCCCGGCGCTCGCGCTTGCTGAGGCTGTGCAGCCCCTCGGCGCTGATCTTGGCCAGCAGCTGGTCGAGGCGCTCCTCGTCGTTGGCGCGGCGGCGTTCCTGCCGCGACGGCCCGGAGGAGACGGTGAACCCGGGCGACGCGGCCTGGCCGGACCCGCGCGGGGGTCGGGGGCTGGCCGGAATCCAGTCGTAGGCGCTGAGCAGCCCGACGCGCCGCGCCCCGATCGCCACGAAGAGCAAGGACACCGCCAGGCTGAGCAGGGAACCCCACGCGCCCGCGGCGAGGGTCTGCAACACCTGGAGCGCGAGCAGGAAGGCGCCGAACGCCCAGGCCGGGATGTTGAACAGGAACCGGGCGCGGGGGTACTCCGCGATCCACAGCAGCAGGATCAGGAACTGGATCTGCCCCAGGCCTGCCAGCCCCGACGGGAGGAACAGCCCGAAGATGCCCGTCACGACGGTGAGCACGCCCCAGATGGTGACGAACAGCCGCATCATCTGGTTGCGGCCGAGATCGCGTTCGAGCATGGTGCCGAAGTACCAGAGCATCAGGAAGGTCAGCAGGCTCCAGATCGACGCCACGTCCGCGAGCGGCCAGGTGAAGATGCGCCACAGCTCGCCCCGGAAGACCTGCGCGGGGACGAAGACGAGGGCCGACGCGAGGGCGCCCGAGAACGTGCAGGCCAGCATCCCGGCCACGCCCGCCAGCACCACCAGCAAGGTCGTCGTGACGTGCAGACGGCCGATGCGGAACCAGTAGTCGCCTTGGGCTTGGGGTTCGAAGGGGCTGCTCACGGGTACCAGGGTGTCATGCTTCGGGCGTTCACGGAAGCGAATGGGTATGTTGGCGGCATGCACCCGGATGCTCGTTCGCACGCCCAGGACCTCGCCGATTTCGTCGTGGCCTCGCCCACCTCCTATCACGCGGCGGCCGAGATCGCGCGTCGTCTGGAGGTTGCGGGGTACCGGCGGTTCGACGAGCGGGAGGGCTTCGCGGCGCCCGGCGGGCGGGGTTACGTGCTCCGGCACGGGGCGGTGATCGCCTGGGTCGCTCCCGGCACCCTCGCGCCCGATGCGGGGCTGCGGATCGTCGGCACCCATACCGACTCGCCGGCCCTCAAGGTGAAGCCCGACCCGGCGCTGGAGGTCCCGGGGTGGCATCAGGTGGGCGTGGAGGTGTACGGAGGCCCGCTGCTCAACTCCTGGCTCGACCGCGACCTGGGCATCGCCGGACGGGTCGTCACCCGCGACGGGGCGGTGCATCTGGTGCGCTCCGGCGCCGTCGCGCGCCTCCCGCAGCTGGCCATCCATCTCGACCGGGCGGCCAACGAGGGCCTGAATCTCGAGCGCCAGGCGCACCTGCAGCCCATCCTCGGGACCGGCGACGCGCCTGGACTGCTGGCGCACCTCGCGGGCCTGGCCGGCGTCGATCCCAGCCGGATCGTCGGGCACGACCTCTACACCTTCGACACCCAGCCTCCCCAGATGATCGGGATCGCCGGGGAGTTCCTGGCCTCCGGCAGGCTGGACAACCTGGCCTCCACCCACGCCGCCCTGACCGCCGCCGAGTCGCCGGGGGAGAGTCGCGACCTGCTGGTCTTCGCCGCCTTCGACCACGAGGAGGTGGGATCGGCCACCACGTCGGGGGCCGCCGGCCCGCTCCTGGAGGACGTGATCCTGCGGCTCGCCGCCGGCTACGGCCTGGGCGTCGACGAGACCAAGGCCCTGCTCGCGCGCTCGTCGTGCGTCTCCGCCGACTGCGGTCACCTCGTCCACCCCAACTACCCGGCGCGTCACGACCCGGTGGCCCGTCCCCTGCCCAACCGCGGACCGCTGCTGAAGGTCAACGCGCAGCAGCGCTACGCCACCGACTCCGTGGGCGCCGCGATCTGGGCGGCCGCCTGCGAACGCGCGCGGGTGCCGTCGCAGGTCTTCGTCTCCCACAACGACGTGCCCTGCGGCTCGACCATCGGGCCGATCACCGCCACCCGGCTCGGCATCACCACGGTCGACGTGGGCGCGGGCCTGTTGAGCATGCACTCGGCCCGCGAGCTGATCGGCATCGACGACGCCTGGTATCTCGCCCGCGCCCTGGCCGCCTACTGGGAGTGAGCGGCGCGAATCAGGAGCGATGCCGGGGCACGACGACCACCGGGACGGGGGAGTGGCGGGTGATCTTCGACGCCGTCCCGCCGAGGAAGACGCCGATCGCCCGCGCCGTCCGGCTGGAGCCGACCACCAGCACCTCGCCCTCCGCCCAGGGGACGGCTCCCAGGGCTTCGTCCCAGGTGCTCCCCCTGCCGAAGGCCGAGCCCTCGACCGCGGGCGGGTCCGGGAGCCCGGCGAGTTCGTCGCGCAGTTCCTCGGCGATCTCCCTCAGCTCGGCGACCCACTCGTCCGCGACGTCCCGCTCGACTCCGGGGCCGAGGCTGCTCGTCACCGGCTGTCCCGAGCGCACGCCGAAGGAGACGAGCCGCACCGAAGCGTCGACGGCGGAAGCGATCCTGCCCGCCGTCACGGTCATCGTCGGCTCCTTCGGCCCGCCGATGAAGCCGATGCTCACCCGCGAGATGCGCGCTCCCTCCGGCGCGGTGAAGCCCAGCGGGGCAACGGCCACGGGCACCGGGGAGCTGTGCAGGAGTCGTTCGGTGACGCTGCCCAACGCCACGAACCCCGGGGCGCCGTCGCCGGAGGAGCCCAGCACCAGCAGGGGAGCCTCGAACTCCTCGGCCGCCGCGAGCAGGCCCTCGGACGTCGAGGAGGACGTGCGCACGACGGTGCGGCAGGCCACATCCTCGGGGAGCGTCTCGCTGATCCTCGCCAGCGTCTCCTCGGCCATCTGCGTGAGGTAGTCCTGGTAGTCGCGGTCGACCTGAAGAGCGCGTCCCTTCCAAGGCGTGGGCACCACGGCCACCACGACGACATCGGTGCCGGCCGAGCGGGCCAGCACGGCGGCCAAGGCCACGCCCTCATGCACCGCGTGCGCGGGCGCCGCGCCGACGACGATGCTCATGCCGCCTTCTCCGTCCCAGCGAGGGCCGAATGCTTGCGGCCATAGAGGAAGTAGAAGCCCAGGATGATCACCGTCCACACCAGGAACACGGAGATCGTCACGGCCCTCAGGTCCTTGATGATCCAGAGACAGCCCAGGATCGCAAGAATCGGGGTGACCGGGTAGAGCGGCACCTTGAACGAGCGAGGCAAGCCCGGTTCGCGGTGACGCAGCACCATCACGCCGACCGCCACCACGATGAATGCCACCAGGGTGCCGATGCTGGTCATCTCCGCCAGGAAGTTCAGCGGTACGACGCCGGCCAGCACGGCGATCACGACGCTGACGATCAAGGTGTTGGGCACCGGGGTCAGGGTCCGGCGATTCACCTTGTGGAAGATGGGCGGCATCATTCCGTCGCGGGACATGGTGAACAGGATGCGGGTCTGGCCGTAGAGCACCACGAGGGTGACGCTGAAGATCGAGATGATCGCGCCGGCGGCGACCAGGGTTCCCGGCCAGGTCGAGCCGGTGATGTTCTGCAGGATCGTCGACAGCCCCGCCTGCTGCCCCTCGAACTCCGTCCAGGGCTGGGCGGCTACGGCCACGACGGCGGTGATGACGTAGATCGCGGTGACGACCACGAGCGCGCCGATCAGGGCCAGGGGCAGGTTGCGTTGCGGGTTCTTGGCCTCGTCGCCCGCGGTTGCGATCACGTCGAGACCGATGAACGAGAAGAAGATGATGCCCGCGCCCGCGGTGATCCCGGCGACGCCGAACGGGGCGAAGTCGGCGAAGTTGTTGGAGTTCCAGCCGAAGAGGCCGATCACCGCGAACAGCAGGAGTACGCCGATCTTGATGAACACCATGATCGTGTTCACCGTCGTCGACTCGCTCACTCCACGGATCAGCAGCAGCATGCACAACAGGACGAGGATAACGGCGGGCAGGTTGATGATTCCGCCCTGTTCCGGGGACAGCGACAGGACGTCGGGGAGTCGCACGCCGAAGAGATTGCCCAGGAACTGATTGAGGTACTCCGACCAGCCGACCGCCACGGCCGCCGTGGAGACCCCGTACTCCAGCATCAGGCAGGCGGCGACGGCCATCGCGGGCAGCTCGCCGAGCGTCGCGTAGGCGTAGGAGTAGGAGGAGCCGGACACCGGCACGGAGCTCGCCAGCTCCGCGTAGCAGATCGCGGTGAGACCGGCGACCACGCCCGCGACGATGAAGGAGATCAGCACCGCCGGCCCCGCGAACGGCACGGCCTGGTTGAGCACGAAGAAGATACCGGTGCCGACCGTGCCGCCGATGCCGAGCATCATCAGCGGCAGCAGGCCGAGGGTTCGCTTCAGTCCGTCCTCCCCACCGTCCTCGCCGGTGAAGGGAGCCACCGGCTTGCGTCTGAAGAGTTCTCGGGTGAGCGCGCTCATGGTGTGCCTCTCGGTCGGTCGATGGCGGAATTCTGGCACCGTATCGCCGGGTGCGGCAGGACGTCCACGAGATTGTCCGAACCTTTAGGCGCGACAGGCTACTAGTGTTCGGGGAGGATCGACGAGGAGGAGCGAATGGTAACGACATCGCGGAAGGCCGCCTTCGTGCGGCGCCCGAGCCCCCGGCTTGCTGAGGGCCTGGTGACCCACATCGAGCGCAGCGACGAGGTGGATGCCGAGTTGGCGCTGGCCCAGTGGCGTGGCTACGTCCAGGCTCTGCGCGATGCCGGCTACGAGATCTTCGAGGTGGAGCCGGTGCCCGACTGCCCCGACGGCGTGTTCATCGAGGACGCGATGGTGGTGGTTGACGGGCTCGCCGTGATCACTCGGATCGGCGCGCCGACGCGCGTCCCCGAGCACCCCACGGCCCGTGCCGCGGCGGAGGCTCGTGGCCTGCGGGTCGTGGAACTCACCGATGCGCCGGTCGACGGCGAGATCGTGCTGGACGGGGGAGATCTGCTGAAGATCGGCCGCACGGTGTACGTCGGCGTCGGCGGGCGCACCACCGAGGCGGGGGCGGCGGCGCTGCGGCACCATCTCGCGACGGTCGGCCGTGACGTGGTCTCCGTGCCGATCGCCAAGACCTTGCATCTCAAGAGCCAGGTGACGGCGCTGCCCGACGGCACCGTCATCGGCTACGAGCCCCTCGTCGACGACCCCGGGTTCTGGCCCGGATTCCTCGCGGTGCCGGAGGCCGAGGGCGCGCACGTCGTCGTGACGGGTGACAGCGCCGTGCTGATGTCGGCCGATGCGCCGCGGACCGCCGCGCTGCTGCGCCAGCGGGGGCTCGACGTCGCGACGGTGCCGATCAGTGAGTTCGAGAAGCTGGAGGGCTGCGTCACCTGCCTGTCGGTGCGATTGCACGACGCCGATTGAGCGGTATGGCTCGCGGCGGTCGTAGGCTGGGGCCATGACACTCAGTATTGGCATGGTCACCGTCGACTCTTCCGATCCCCGGCCGCTGGCCGCCTGGTGGGCCGAGCGCCTGGGCGCCCCCATCGTCGAGGAGAACGAGGGGTGGTTCATCATGATCGGCTCGACGCCGATGCTGGCCGTCCAGCACGTCGAGGACCCGACCCCCGGGAAGAACCGGATCCATCTCGACATCGTCACCGATGACCTCGACGCCGCGCGCGACGAGTTGCTGGCCGCCGGGGCGACGCTGGTCGCCGAACGCGGCGACGAGAACTTCCGCTGGATCACCCTCGCCGATCCGCAGGGCAACCAGTTCTGCATCGCGAAGCACTGAGGGCGAGGACGAGACCATGACATCGAGTCCGATCCTCGCCGGGCCCTGGCCGGAGCCCGAGGTCATCGAGATCGACGACCTCCCTCTGGTCGTCGTGCGTCGGGAGAAGGTGCGCATCGCCGACCTCGGGGAGATCTTCGACACCTCCTTCGGGCCGGTTCGCCAGGCGACGGAGGCCGCGGGGCTGACGGTGGCCGGCCCGGCCGTCGCCGTGTACGAGGGCGATCCGATGACGGAGTTCTCCGTCGAGGTGGGCCATCCGGTGGACGGCCCGTTGCCCGCGGCCGTCGAGGTGGACGGCGTCTCCGTCGTTCCCAGCGCGCTGGCCGCGGGAAGGTTCGCGGTGCTGACCTATCTCGGCCCCTACGACGGCCTCGGCGAGGCCTGGGGCCGGCTGATGGGCTGGGTACACACGCAGCAGCTGTCGCCGGGGGCGCGCTACGGCGAGATCTACGTCACCGAGCCGACCCCCGACGCGGACCCGAGCCGGCTGCGCTCCGACCTCTACCTCACCCTGGAGTAAGGGCTCACCCTGCCGGAGGGGCATCGCCGCGGGCCGGGGCCTGCGGGCTGCCATGGCTGCCGGGCACGTCGATGACCACCACGCCCGACTCCAGGTCGAGCGGCTCCGGGCCGGGCGCGCCCTCGTCGGCCTCGACGATCAGGATCTTGTCCAGATCGCGCTGACGCTGCGTGTATTCCATCCCGGGCTGGAAGATCGTGAAGAAGTCCGACATGGCGCAAGCCTACGTCCCCGGGCGGGGGAGGCCCCGGGTGGCTATCCGGTGTTCTGGAGGCCGGCCGAGACCCCGGAGACCGACAGCAGGAGCAGGTGCTCCCATTCGGTGTTGACGCCCTCCGTGGAATCGGAGCGCAGCTCGCGCAGCGCCCGCAGCTGGAGCAGCGACAACACGTCGACGTAGGGGCTGCGGAGATCGACCGCCGTGCGCAGCGCGGGACGGTTGGCGAGCAGCGCATCGCCCCCGACGATCCGGATCAGCCAGGCCTGGGTCAGCTCCATCTCGTCGAGGACGAGTTCGGTGAAGTCGGGCCGGTCGCCCAGATCCAGGTAGAGCCGTGCGATGCGCGAATCGGCCTTGGCCAGGCTCATGCCGACGTTGTCGATCACGGTGCGAAACAGCGGCCACTCCTCGTAGGCCTGACGCAGCAGGTCCGGATCGCCGACCGCCTCCAGCGCGCTGCCCAGGCCGAACCATCCCGCCAGGTTGATGCGGGCCTGCGACCAGGCGAACACCCACGGAATCGCCCGCAGGTCTTCCAAGGACTCGACGGAGAGCCCGCGCCGGGCGGGACGCGACCCCAGCTGCAACCGGCCGATCTCGTCCATCGGGGTGACCGTCGCGAACCACGGGGCGAATCCGTCGGCCTTCACCAGGGAGTCGAACCGGGCCCGCGACGCGACGGACAACTGCTCCGCGACGGCCGCGTACTTCTCTGCGGCCTCGACGTTGCGCCGCTCGATCGACGGCGAGACGGCCAGCAGGGTGGCGGCCGCGACCAGGTTGATGTGCCGCAGCGCGATGGTCGGATCTCCGTAGCGGGCGAAGACCACCTCGCCCTGCTCGGTGAGCTTGAACCGGCCGTCGACGGAGTGCGGGGGCTGGGCGAGGATCGCCGTGTTGGTGGGGCCGCCGCCCCGGCCGAGCGCGCCGCCGCGGCCGTGGAAGAGGGTGAGCTCGTAGCCGTTGTCGACCGCCCACTGGGAGATCTCCACCTGGGCGTCGTAGAGCGCGAGGTTCGCGGCCAGGGGGCCGACGTCCTTCGACGAATCGGAGTAGCCGAGCATCACCTCGAGGGTGCCGCCCGTCTCCTCCAGGCGCGCCGCGAACTCGGGATAGGTGACGGCCTCGGCGAGGATCGCTCGGCCGCCCTTCAGGTCGTTGAAAGTCTCGAACAGCGGGATCACGTCGAGCACGACGTCGGCGCCGGAATAGGCGGCGAGCTGGTACACCGCCGCCAGGTCGGCGGCCGACTGGGTGAAGGAGACGATGTAGCGCCCGGCGGCCCGGCGGCCGTACCGGCGCTGGATCTGCGCGATCGCGCGGAAGACCTCCAGCACCTCCTCGGTCTTGGCCGAACGCGGCCCGCCGGCCTGGCACTCCGCCAGGGCCTTGGCGTGGACCGCGGAGTGCTGGCGCACCTCGAGATCGGCGAGGTGGAAGCCGAAGGTCTCCACCTGCCACAGCAGCGTCTGGAGCGTGCCGAAGGCCTGCCGGAGCGCGCCGGCAGCCTTGAGCGAGTCCTGGACGATCCGCAGGTCGGAGATCAGCTTCTCGGGATCGCGGTAGGCCAGATCGGCGTTGCGGGTGCGGGTGGCGGCGATCCGGCGCGTGATCAGCGTCATCACCTGCTTGTGGGGCTCGTTCGGCGAGCTGAGGGTGGCCGTCGCCGCGCCCTCCTCGTCGGCCATGGACAGGTTGTGCCACAGCGCGGTGAGCGCGCCGGACGGCGGCGTGCCCTCAGCGTCGAGCGTGACGCTGCGGGCCACCGCGGTGGCGGTGTGCTCCAGGCCGCGCAGCACATGATCGGAGGCGATCGCCGCGGCCCGCGTCGTCACCGACGGGGTGACGAAGGGATTGCCGTCGCGGTCGGCGCCCACCCAGGTGCCCAGCCGGATGAAGGGCTTCACGAGGGGCTCGCGCCGCCCCGCGGTCTCGGGCTCCAGGGCGTCGTCCACGTAGCGGTAGATCCTGGGCACCGTCGTGTAGAGGGTCTCGTCGAAGATCGCCATCAGCGAGCGCACCTCGTCCTCGGGGACGGGCTGCGACGACCGCAGCGGCGCGGTGCGCCAGAGCGTGTCGATCTCCTCGAGGAGCCGGCGATGGATCCGTCGGGCCGCGGAGGGGTCGGCTGCGGCGATCGAGCGTTCCTCCAGGAGGGCGGCGAGCCGCCGGATGCTCGTGGCGACGGCACGACGGCGCGCCTCCGTGGGGTGCGCGGTGAACACCGGGTGGAAGCGCAGGTTCTCCAGCCGCTTCTGCGCCGCCTCTTCGCCCAGCTCCGTGCGCAGGTGCTCCACGGCGCCGGGGATGGTGCCGGTCTCGCCGTCCCGCTCCGCCCGGCCCTGGCGCACGACCCTGATCCGCTGGAACTCCTCCGCCAGGTTCACCAGATGGAAGTAGACGGTGAACGCGCGGGCGACCTCGTCGGCGCGCTCCACGGAGAACGACTCCGCGATCTCGATCGCCCGGGCGAAGGCCTCCGGCGAGGAGTCCTGGTGCGCGGCGATGCTGGCCTGCCGCAGCGCCTCCACGTCGTCGAACAGGCCGGCCGAGCCGCTCTCGCTCAGCACCTGGCCCAGCAGGGTGCTGAGGAGGCGCACGTCGGCGCGGAGCTGGTCGGAGAGAGAGCTCGATTCGCTGCTGTCCGTGGGCATCGGCGTCGTGTTGATATCCGGCATGGGCTATACCTTAACGTCACATGATTTCGGCGCCATTTCGCCGGAAGGGCCGCCCGTGCCCGGCGACGCTATCCGGCGGCCCGCCGGACGAGTGCGCGGATCCGTCGTTCGGCCTCGTCGGTCATCTCGGTCACGGCGAAGGCGACCGGCCACATCTCCCCCTCGTCCAGCGCCGCATGGTCCTCGAAGGCGACCGATCCGTAGCGGGTGCCGAATTTCGCGGCGGGCTGATAGAACACGATGGTCTTGCCGTCCTTCGCGTAGGTCGGGAAGCCGTACCAGGTCTTGGCGTCGAGATGGGGGGCCTCCTCCGCGACGATGACGTGCAGGCGCTCGGCGACGGTGCGGTCGGTGCCCTCCAGGGCGTCGATGGCCGCCAGGCAGGCGTCGTACTCCTTCGCCTTCTTGGCCGCGCCCTTGACCCCCTTCATGGCCTTGAGCTCCTCGGCGCGCTGCTTCATGGCGGCGCGCTCCTCGGCGCTGAAACCGCTGGTCATCGCTGCACCTCCTGGAGACGGATCAGGTTGCCGGACGGATCCCGGAAGGCAGCGTCGCGGATGCCGTAGTCCTGCGCGATGGGCTCCTGCACGATGTCCGCCCCCCGCGACTCCAAGAGGGCGAAGGTGGCGTCGAGATCGTCGGTGGCGAGGTTCACGCCGAAGTAGCCGCCCTTCGCGACGAGTTCGGTGATCATGGTGCTCTCCTCCTCGGTGAGGCCGTCGCCGATGCCCGCGGGGGTCAGCACGATCGCCGTGTCGGGCTGGTCGGGCGGGCCGACGGTGATCCAGCGCATGCCGCCGTAGCCGACGTCGAGGCGCACCTCGAAGCCCAGCACGTCGCGGTAGAAGGCGAGCGAGGCGTCGGGATCGGTGTGCGGAAGGAAACTGGAGTGGATGCTGATCGTCATGGCTCCACGCTACGACGAGGGGCGGCCCGGTGCTTCTCGATTCCTGACCGGTCTGGTGACTTGCCGGGCGATGCACGGCAGCATGCCCGGTCGCAGCGTCGCGCCCCGGTCGCGGTAGACGCTGGGCGGCACGCCCACCAACTCGGTGAAGCGGGTGCTGAAGGTGCCGAGGGACTGGCAGCCGACGGCGAAGCACACGTCCGTCACGCTCAGGTCGCCCCGGCGCAGCAGCGCCATGGCGCGCTCGATCCGCCGGGTCATCAGGTACTGGTACGGGGACTCGCCGTAGGCGCGGCGGAACTGCCGGCTGAAGTGTCCCGCCGACATGTGGACCCCTCTGGCGAGCGACTCGACGTCGAGTGGTTTGGCGTATTCGCGGTCGATGCGGTCGCGGGCGCGACGGAGCAACGCGAGCGTCTCGAGGTCGGTCACGAGGAGATCGTTGCACGTCAGTTCGTTCGGCGACCCGAAGATGTGACAAAGTAGGGGGTGCGCGGCCTGGAGTTTGGGTCGCGCTGCCTGAAGAAAGTAGTACCAAAGACATGGCACAAGGAACCGTCAAGTGGTTCAACGGCGAAAAGGGCTTCGGCTTCATCGCTCCGGATGGTGGCAGCGAAGACGTCTTCGTCCACTACACCTCGATCTCGGGTCGGGGTTTCCGCAACCTTGAGGAAGCACAGCGCGTCGAGTTCGACATCGAGCCTGGCAACAAGGGCCCGCAGGCCGTCAACGTCACCGTGCTCTGATCCATCACGACTGACAGCACGACGCCCCGGACGATCGTCCGGGGCGTCGTGCCGTTCTGGGGGGCGGGCTGCGGCGGCTACGGCGTCGCAGTGGAGTCCCAGACCTCGCGCCAGCGCGCGGCCAGGGAGTCGATGTTCTCGTGGGCGTTCAGGCCGCTGGGCTGCGGGACCACCCACAGCGCCGCCTCCGGCGGCCATCCCGCGACGGTGGAGGGGTCCTGTCTGCCCAGCCGCGCCTTCGGCAGGGAGAAGGCCGTGCGGAAGGCCGTGATCCCGGCGATGGCCACGGCGCGGGGCCTGAGGTCTCCCAGACGTCCCAGCAGCCTCGCGCCACCGGCGCGGAGCTCCTCGCGGCTCAGTTCGTCGGCCCGGGCGGTGGCCCGGCCGACCAGGTTCGTCAGGCCGATGCGTCGCTTCAGGAATTGCCTCTCGTCGTCGGCGGAGAGCCCCGCTGCCGCGTCGACGAGGTGGTCGGTGAGCCCCGCGCGATACAGCGAAGGCCAGAACCTGTTGCCCGGGTGGGCGAAGGGGGCGTTGACCGCGGCCGTCCACAGGCCCGGGTTGATCCCGACGATCAGCAGGCGCAGCGCCGCACCGTCGGCGGGGAGGACGTCGTCGATGGCGTCCGGATCGGCGGTGGCGAACAGCGCGAGGTCCGCCCGCGTCGGTCGGCGGCCTCCCATCGGCGACGGTCGCCGCGGCAGCCCGGTGACCCGGAGTTCGTTGTCCATGCGCTCCATCGTTGCCTTTCGCCGAGAGATGGTGCTCAGTGCTCTCGCCTCACGAACGACCATCTTCCGCCCCCACCCTAGCTAGAGCCCTAAGACAGCCACGGGTTCAGGAGATCGACGCCGGTGTGGGCGAAGTCCTTCGTGTTCCGGGTCGCGCACGAGGCCGCGTGGGCCCGGCAGATGGCGGCGATCTGGGCGTCGGCCGTGCTGATCGGCAAGCCTGCCGCCTCCCTTGCGGCGAGGATGGTCGCATAGTGAGGCGCCGCTTCGTCGTCGAAAGCGAGCACTGCTCGCGAGTCTCGATACGACTGGAGCACCTCGTCGATCTGGACCGCCAACGCCGTCTTGCGGCGACCATCGGGCAGGCGACGGACGCCGGCGAGCAACTCGGCGAGCGTGACCGCGGTGATCGCCACGTCACCCGGCAGCGCCTCAACCCAGGCCACCACCCTCTGGTCTGGAGTCGGTCGGAACAGCTCCGAGACGACGTTCGTGTCGAGGACGATCATCCGAAGTCCACTGCTCGCGCCACGTCCGCGCGCTCGGGAACGGCGAGTTCCACGCCACCGGCCTCTTGTGCGGCGCGCATGAGTGCCACGGCGATATTGGGTCGCTGCACAGCCCGGGTGAGAATCTCCCTGACCTCGGCCTCCATCGACCGCCCGTGTTGCCTCGCCTGCGCCGCGAGCCGGGTCTTCACCGACTCCTCAAGCCCGCGAACGATGATTGTCGTCATATCCACCTCCTCGGGGTGCTATCACCGATGATAGCTTCGAGCGTGAGCGAACGGAACCCCCACTGTGTGCGATGTCGGGCTTCCAACTGGCGAGGGGGAGCGAGGCGACCCGTAGACTCGGTGCGGTGAACCGGACATTCACCAAGGCGGGGACCAACCCGAGGGGTGAGGCCAGTGGTCTCGCCTGGCTCGCGGAGGCCGAGCGCGACGGCGGCGCCCGTGTCGCGAAGGTGATCGGCGTCAGCGACCGCCGTCTCGAGATCGAGTTCATCGTCGAGGCCCCGCCCAGTCCGGAGGGGGCCCGTGCGTTCGGTCGGGCCCTCGCGCATACGCATGCGGCGGGCGCCGGCTGGTGGGGATGCCCACCGGGCGGATGGGCAGGCCCGGCGCACGTCGGGAACTCCCGCACCCCTCTCGTGCTCGACCCCCAGGACGCGCCGGCGTCGTGGGGAGAGTTCTATGTGGAGCATCGGATCGAGGCCTTTGCGCGCAGGCTCAGGGACCGCTCGGTGATCGACGGCGCACAGGCCGCGGTGTTCGATCGCCTGGCGAGCCGCCTCCAAGACGGCGATCTGGACCATCCGCAGCCGCAGCTCGTGCAGGCCGCGGGGCATCCCGTCGCTCGGGTCCATGGCGACATGTGGGCGGGAAACGTCCTCTACGACGGCTCCCCGACGGGTGCCGCGCTGATCGACCCGATGGCCCATGGCGGGCACGCGGAGACCGATCTGGCGACACTGTCGGTCTTCGGGTTCCCGTATCTGGAGTGGGTGTACGAGGGCTACGACGAGGAATCGCCCCTCGCGCCCGGCTGGCGCGACCGGATCCCTCTGCATCAGTTGGGCATCGTCATCATGCACGCCGACCTGTTCGGCGGCGGCTACGTGAGGTCCGCCCTCAGCCTCGCCCGACGCTAGTCCCGTGCATAGTTCTCGCTATACGCCGAGGCCTTCGTCATATAGCCAGGCCGTGGCGGATAGCGAGAACTATGCACGCCTTGAACGGCGCCCGCTTCCGAGCCCGTCGCGCTCGACAGGCTTTGTCAGGCCGACGCTTTCAGGGCTGCTGCGACGGCCCTGTGCGGAATGTGTCCGGCCCGTGAGGCTACCGCGTCGGGGCTGCCACGATCTTCGGGATCCTCACTTCAGTGCGAGAGTCTCCACCGGCTGGCCGGTGAGTTCGGCGATCAGGTCGAAGTCCTTGTCCACCGCGAGCACCGTCAATCCGGCTCTCTCTGCCGTCGCCGCGATCAATAGGTCGGGGATGGAGGGCGCACGATGCTGACCGCGGTCGGCGAGCAACATCTGCACCTCCCATGCGCGGTCCTCCATAGCAGGAGTCAGGTGCTCGACGGGCATGAGCGACAACGGAGGCAGGCAGAACGCTTCCCGCCCGGCAGTGCCCGAGCGGGCCGAGAACCCCAGTTCGAGCCGCGTCACCGTCGATAGCCGCACCAGGCCCCGTTCGATGCGCGCGTTCCACTCGCCGAGATCCTGGGCTTGCCCGGCTTGCATTCGCACATAGGCGGACTTGTCGATGAGCCAACCGGTCACCGCCATGCGGCGTCCATCACCGCGGGATCGGCCAGATCACTGAATGCTGCGGCGGACCTCTCCCAGTCGTCGGCCGTGACCCTCACGTCGGGCGGTTGCGAGACCTCGCCCTCCAGCTTTCGACGCAGGAACTCGTTGCGTGACAGCCCCAGTTCTGCGGCTCTAGCGTCGATGTGCTTCACGGTCGCCTCACTGAGCCCGCGAATGAGGACGTTCGTCATGGCCACTACCTCTCATCAGTTGATATCACGATATCATCCATTGGCGCCTCCCAAGCCGGGCGCGAGGTTGAAGGACTACGGCGCACAGCGGCCCGTCGTGATAGTGCCCCGGGGGGCGCATGGATCTTGTGTCGCAGCTACGCTCTTCGCTCAGTTCTCGTCGTCGATCCCGGTGGCTACGTCGGCGAGTCGACCAGCCGTGAGATCGACTACGCGCGGTCCGCAGGCAAGCCCGTCTTCAAGCTGTCAGCTTTGG
>DAOLFC010000139.1:0-8943 GCA_035326505.1 Arachnia sp. | reverse complement strand
CTCAGCCACGTCAACGACGCCGGCTTCTGGATGGTCAAGGAGTACTTCGGGATGAGCGTCGGGGAGACCTTCAAGACCTGGTCGCTGATGGAGACCACGCTGTCGGTGGTGGGCCTCATCTCGGTGCTCCTGCTCGGGCTCGTGGTCTGACGAGAGGCGGTGACACAGACATGCAGTTGGGAATGATCGGCCTCGGCCGGATGGGCGCCAACCTGGTGCGCCGGCTCATGCGCGGCGGCCATGAGTGCGTGGTCTACGACGTCAACCCCGAGTCGGTGAGCACGCTCGCCGCCGAGGGCGCGACGGGCAGCACCGGCCTGGCGGACTTCGTCGCCAAGCTGGAGCGCCCCCGCAACATCTGGATCATGGTGCCGGCGGGGTTCGTCCAGGCCACGGTCGACGAGCTCGAGGGGTTGCTGGAGCCCGGTGACGCGGTCATCGACGGCGGCAACTCCTACTATCGCGACGACCTCCACCGCGCCGCCCAGCTCGCGGAGCGCGGCGTCCACTACCTCGATTGCGGCACGTCCGGCGGCGTGTGGGGGCTGGAGCGCGGCTACTGTCTGATGATCGGCGGCGACGACGAGGCAGTGGGCCGGTTGGAGCCCATCTGGGCCACCATCGCACCGGGCGCGGGCGACGTGGAGCCCACCCCTCGCCGCGTCGACGGGGGAACCGCGCACCTCGGCTACCTGCACTGCGGCCCGGCCGGAGCCGGCCACTTCGTCAAGATGGTGCATAACGGCATCGAGTACGGGATGATGGCCGCCATCGCGGAGGGCCTCTCCATCATCCGCAACGCCGATGTGGGGCTTCGCAGCCAGGAGATCGACGCGGAGACCACGCCCTTGCGCAATCCCGAGTACTACCAGTACGAGATCGACATCGCGGAGGTGGCGGAGGTGTGGCGCCGCGGCTCGGTGATCCAGTCGTGGCTGATGGACCTCACGGCCGCGGCCCTGGTGACCGATCCGGGGCTGGAGCAGTTCGGCGGTCGGGTCTCCGATTCGGGCGAAGGCCGCTGGACGGCCATCGCCGCCGTCGAGGAGGGGGTCCCCGCCAACGTGATCCAGGCCTCGCTGAATGCGCGCTTCTCGTCGCGCGATCTCAGCGAGTACCAGGACAAGGTGCAGTCGGCGATGCGCAGCCAGTTCGGTGGGCACGCCGAGAAACCGGCAGAGTAGGCGCGGGCGGAGCCGCCCGCCCCGTCACAGCAGCAGGAGCCAGGCCAGTCGGTCCGGCTCCTGTTCCTGTTCCTGTTCCGCCTCCCGCCACAGCCGGGTCTCCTCCAGCGCGAGACCGGCGGCCAGCCGGTCGTCGAGGTTGCCGGAGGTGGACAGCCACAGCGCGCCGGTGACGAGGTCGGCGGCGCTGCACCGGGTGCCGGGCGTGCCCGCCCAGGAACTGGCGAGGACCCGCCCGGCGGCCGAGGCCATCCGCCCCATCAGATCGCCCAGCGCGGGGTCGTCCGATGCGACGAGGCCCGCCATCACCAGCTGCAGGGCCTCGTCGGGCGACGCGCCGGGCAGCAGCCTCGCGGCGGCCTCCCGGGCCTCGGCGGCGGTGGGCAGCTCGACGACGGCCTCCGCCCGCCCCGCGGCGAGCACCCCCCACAGCGTCGGGTCTTCGAGAGCGACGGCCAGCCGTCGGTCCAGCTCGTCGACGACGGCCTCGCGGTCGTCGATCGCCTCAGCCGCCAGCCGCCAGAGCGCGAAGTAGCACCACAGATCGTCCGGCAGGGGACCGGCGAGCGCTCGCTCCACCAGCTCGCCGCGGTGGGGGTACCACTGGTCCCCTGGCTCCTCGGCGCTCAATCGGCGTCCGCCGCGTCATAGGGCGCCTCAGGCACGACCGCCCGCACCACCGAGCCGTCCTCGCGGCGACCTCCCACGACGGGGTGGCTGCCCTCCAGCGACGGCAGCACCTCGCCCTGACCGTCGAGTTCCACCGTGACCACCTCTCCGGGGATCACCACCACCAGCTCGCCGCGCACGCTCACCTCGACGGCCTCGCCCCGCTCCACCTCGAAGGAGATCGCCTCCCGCTCCAGCAGCACCCGCAACCGGGACCCGCGGATCTGCAGGGGGAAGCGCATCGACGGCCATTGCGCCGGCAGCCGCGGATCGAAGGAGATGTCGCCGTGGTAGTCGCGCAGTCCCGCGAAGCCGTAGATCAGCGCGCTCCACACGCCGCCCGTCGAGGCGATGTGGACGCCGTCGCGGGCGTTGGAATGCAGGTCGCCGAGGTCGACGAACAGCCCCGAGAGGAAGTAGTTCATCGCCATGTCCTGGTATCCCACCTCGGCCGCGACGATGGACTGCACGACGCTGGACAGCGTCGAGTCGCCCGTGGTGATCGGGTCGTAGTACTCGAAGTCGGCGCGCTTCTCCTGCGTCGTGAACTGGTCTCCCTGCAGGAACAGCGCCAGCACCACGTCGGCCTGCTTCAGCACCTGAAAGCGGTAGATCACCAGGGGGTGGTAGTTCAGCAGCAGCGGGCGCTTGTCGTCGGGGGTGTTCTCCAGGTCCCACAGCTCGGAGGTCAGGAACTTCTCGTCCTGCGGGTGGATGCCGAAGGTCTCGTCGAAGAGCACCACCATGCCCTCCGCGCAGGCCTCCCATTCGTCGATCTCGGACGGATCGAGCTGCAGCCGGCCCGCGACGCGGTCGTAGGACAGCGGGTCGGCCTCCTCCATCTCGCGCATCACGCTCGCGGCGGAGCGCAGGTTGGCGGCCGCCATCACGTTGGTGAAGGTGTTGTTGTTCACCACCGCCGTGTACTCATCGGGGCCGGTGACGCCGTGGATGTGGAAGCGCTGCGTGCCGTCCTTCTCCGTGCGCCAGAAGCCCAGATCGGCCCACAGCCGCGCCGTCTCGACGAGCACCTCGGCGCCGTCGCGGTACATGAAGTCGGTGTCGCCGGTGATGTCGCGGTACTTCGCGAAGGCGTAGGCGACGTCCGCGTCAATGTGGTACTGCGCGGTGCCGGCAGCGTAGTAGGCCGAGGCCTCCTCGCCGTTGATCGTGCGCCACGGGAACAGGGCGCCGCGCTGGGACACCTCGCCGGCCCGCTCCCTGGCCTGGGGCAGCAGCTTGTTGCGGAAGCGCAGCACATTGCGGGCCACCCGGGGATCGGTGTAGATCAGGAACGGCACGAGGTAGATCTCGGTGTCCCAGAAGTAGTGCCCCTCGTAGCCGGAGCCGCTGACCCCCTTGGCCGCGATGCCGAGCTGATCGCTGCGCGCCGAGGCCTGCGCCAGCTGGAACAGGCACCAGCGCACCGCCTGTTGGATCGCGGGCTGGCCCTCGATCTCGACGTCGGTGTTGGCCCAGAACTCGTCCAGCCACTCCCGCTGGCGGTCGCGGCAGCGCGAGAAGCCGTCCACGGCGGCGCGGTCGAGGGTGCGCCGGCAGCGGTCGACGAGCTCCGTCACCGGCACGCCTCGCGACGTGTGGTAGCTCACGGTCTTGCGGATCAGGATGGGCGCCCCCTCGCGGGCGTCGATCCAGTACACCTGCTTGCCGCGATCGGGCTCGGTGGAGATGCGCCCGCGGTACTCGTTGCTGGTCTCGATCTGGTGATCGACGCCCACCGCGAGGGTCATTCCGGAGTTCGTGGTCTGGTAGCCCAGCATCATCCGGCTGTCCTTGTACCAGTCGAGCTCCGGTTGCAGCACCCGGCCGGCGAACTTGCTGGAGCGTCGCGGATCCCAGCCCTCGCCCCCACCCTGCGGACGGTGGTAGTCGGAGAGGCCGTCCTGCCGGTTGACCACCTGCGACGAGATCACCACCGGCGCGTCGCCCTCCAGCATGGTGAGCTCGAGTTCGAGCAGCGCCAGGTGCCGGTCGGTGAAGGAGACCATCCGCGAGGAGCGGATCTGCACCCGCTTGCCCGCCGGGGTCCGCCAGATCAGCTCGCGGGTGAGCTGGCCGGCGCGGAAGTCCAGCGCGCGCTCGAAGGACTCCAGATCCGCCAGGCTCAACTCCAGCGGCTCGTCGTCGACGTAGATCTTGATCAGCTTCGCGTCGGGCACGTTGACGATGGTCTGGCCGGTGCGGGCGAAGCCGTAGGCCTCCTCCGCGTGCGAGATCCGCCAGGTCTCGTGGAAGCGGTTGATGAAGGTGCCGTGCGCGTAGGACCGACGGCCCTCCTCGGGGTTGCCGCGCATGCCGAGGTAGCCGTTGCCCACAGCGAAGAGGGTCTCGGTGGTGCCGAGATCGTGCTCACCGGGCTCCACCTCGACGAGGCGCCACTCGTCGATGGGGAAACGCGCCCGGTTGACGGGATCGGCGCTGACCTGACGGATCATGACTGCCTCAATTCTTCGAGATCGGTGACGACGACGGTGGCCCCGTGGGCGCGCAGTTCCTCGGCCCCCACGCCGCGGTCGACGCCGATGACCAGGGCGAAGCCGCCGGCCGCGCCCGCCGCGATGCCGGAGACGGCGTCCTCGACCACCACGGCGTCGGACGGCTCGACGCCGAACAGCGCGGCCGCCCGCAGGAAGGTATCGGGGGCGGGCTTGCCGGGCAGCCCCTCCGCCACCGCGACGTTGCCGTCGACCACCACGGGGAAGTAGTCGGCGATTCCGGCCGCCTCCAGTACGGCCGGCGCGTTCTTCGACGACGAGACCACCGCCATCGGCACGGCCGCGGCGGCCAACTGCTCCACGAGCCGCAGCGAGCCCGGATACGGCTCGATGCCGTCGCGGGCGATCACCTCGTTGAACACCGCGTTCTTGCGGTTGCCCAGTGCGCAGACGGTGCCCTCACCGGGCGCGTCGGCGGGGTCGCCGTCGGGAAGCACGATGCCGCGCGCGGCGAGGAAGTCGCGCACCCCGTCGTAGCGGGGCTTGCCGTCGACGTAGCGGTAGTAGTCGTCGTCGGTATAGGGCTCCTGTCCGGCAACGCCGGACAGGTAGGTGTTGAACAGCTCGCTCCACGCGCGCATGTGTACGTCCGCGGTCGGCGTGAGCACGCCGTCGAGGTCGAAAAGGACGGCGCCGTACTCGGTCAGTGTCATAGTAAAAGAGCGTAATGCGTGCCTGCTCCGTCAGCGAGGCCTGCGTCGAGTGGTTAGGGCCGGCTCAGACCGAGATCACGTCGATCAGGCCGTCCAGCCCGAGGAAGTCATCCGCGTTCCGGGTGTAGAGAGGCAGGCCCTCGGCGAGCGCCACGGAGGCGATCAGGAGGTCCGCGAATCGCCTCCTCGGCTGCCGCCCGACCCGGAGCACCGCCGCGTGGACTCTGCCATACGCGCGCACGGCCTCGATCCCGAACGGGATGGGATCGAACGTGGCCTCGGCTCGCTGCAGACGATCTTGACGGATCGCCCGCTCCTCACCGCTCGCGGCCGCGGCAGGGCCTGCCACCAACTCGGCCATGGTGATGGCCGAGACGGCCGACTGCCACGGGAGGCGATCGGCCGAGATGCGTTCCAGGTCGATGATCACGGACGTATCGAGCAGCCCGCTCTCACGGCGCTCAGCCACGGGGAGTCGGGTCTTGGTCGACGGCCGCGTCGAGGTCGGCGAAGAACAGCTCGGCATCCACCTTCGGGGCGTTGGCGAAGATGCTGAGCACCGTACCGGTATCGACGAAGCGCCGTCGCCGGAGCGGGATGAGCTCTCCGACAGGCTCGGAACGACGGGTGATCACGTAGGAGCGCCCCTCATCGAGGCCGCGCATGATCCGTCCGCTCTCGTTGCGGAGCTCACGCTGGCTGATCTGCTCGCCCATGGATCGATCGTAGCACCAGGTGCGACGCTAGGTTTCCTCGGCGCGGGAGTGGGTCTGGCAGCGCGGGCACCAGTAGAGGTTGCGGCCCTCCAAGGTGCCCATGGCCACCTCGGTGCCGCACACCAGGCAGGGCTGCCCGGCCCGGCGGTAGACGTAGACCTCGCCGCCGTGCGCGTCGACGCGGGGCGGGCGACGCTGCACCTCCGGGGAGTGCTCGCGGCGGACGGTGTGGATCTGGCCCTCCTGGACGCCCACCTCCATGAGCTCGGCCAGGTCGTCCCACAGGGCCCGCCAGGTGGCCGGGTCGATCTGCCTTCCGGGCACGGAGGGATCGATACCGTGCCGGAACAGGACCTCGGCGCGATAGATGTTGCCGACCCCGGCGGCGATGCGCTGGTCCATGATCAGCGACGCCACCGGCTTGGCCGAGGCGCGCAGCCGGGCGTAACCGAGGGCAGGATCGGCGTCCGCGCGCAGCGGATCCGGTCCGCTCTTGGCCAGCACGGCGTCGCGATCGGCGTGCGTGACCGCGCGGCACCATTGCGGCCCGCGCAGGTCGGCGGCCATCTCGTCGGTGGCGATCCGCAGCCGCACCACTCCGACCGGGGGCGCGAGCGGCATCAGGTCGAAGCGACCGATCAGGCCCAAGTGGATGTGTACCAGGCTGGGCTCCGGCATGTCGAAGGAGAGGAAGAGGTGCTTGCCGATGGCCTCCGCCCCGGCGAAGACCGATCCGTCGAGCCGCTCCGCCTCCACCGCGAACCGGCCCTGGGGCGAGCTCGCCCTCACCTCCTCGCCCCCGAAGGCGGCGGAGAATTCCCGCGCCAGGCGATGCAGGACGTGACCCTCAGGCATCCTCCTGCCCCTCGTCGACGCCGTCGCCGACCCCCGCGGGGCCGTGCGCCAGCAGCGCGTCGAAGCCGTCCTCGTCGAGGATCCGCAGCCCCAGCTCCTCCGCCCTGGTGGCCTTCGAGCCGGCGTTCTCCCCGACGACGACGTAGTCGGTCTTCTTCGACACCGATCCGGCGGCCTTGCCGCCGCGGGTGAGAATGGCCTCCTTCGCGGAGTCGCGGGTGTAGCGCTCCAACGAGCCCGTGACCACGACGGTGAGCCCCTCCAGCGTGCGCGGCCTCGACTCGTCCACCTCATCGACCATCCGCACCCCGGCGGCCGCCCAGGCCTCGACGATGGCGCGATGCCAGTCCACCGCGAACCAGGCCACCACCGACTCCGCGATCACGACGCCGACGCCCTCGGCCTCGGCCAGCTCCTCGACCGACGCGGCCCGGATGGCCTCCAGCGAACCGAACCGGGTCGCCAGGGCGCGGGCGGCGGTGGGCCCGACGTGCCGGATCGACAGCGCCACCAGCACCCGCCACAGCGGCTGCCGGGTGGCGGTCTCCAGGTTGGCCAGCAGCTTGAGGCCGTTGGCCGACAGCACCCGACCCTCGACGGCGCCGTCGAGTTCGGTCTTCTTGGCAGCCCGGGTGTAGAGCGAGGTGCGGATCAACTGATCGGCGGTGAGGGCGAACAGGGCGCCCTCGTCGGTCAAGAGGCCGCCCGCGAGCAGCGCGTCGGCGCCCTCCCAGCCGAGGGCCTCGATGTCGAAGGCCGAGCGCGAGGCCAGGGCGAACAGCCGCTCGCGCAGCTGCGACGGGCAGGCGCGCGCGTTGGGGCAGCGGATGTCCTTGTCGCCCTCCTTCTCCGGGCGCAGCTCCGCGCCGCACGACGGGCAATGCGTGGGCATCACGAAGGGCCGCTCGGTGCCGTCGCGCAGCGCCACCACCGGCGCGACGATCTCCGGGATCACGTCGCCGGCCTTGCGCAGCACGACGGTGTCGCCGATCAGCACGCCCTTGCGCGCCACCTCGTAGGCGTTGTGCAGCGTCGCCATCTCGACGGTGGAGCCGCTGACGAACACCGGCTTCATCACCCCGTACGGGGTGACCCGGCCGGTGCGCCCGACGTTGACCCGGATGTCGAGCAGCTCGGTGTTGACCTCCTCCGGCGGGTACTTGTAGGCGGTGGCCCAGCGCGGCGCCCGCGACGTCGTGCCGAGCGCGTTCTGGGCGGCGAAGTCGTCCACCTTCACGACGATGCCATCGATCTCGTGCTCCACGTCGTGACGGTGCTCGCCGTAGTAGGCGACGAAGTCGCGCACCTCGCGCGCCGACGACACCACCCGGTACCGCTCGGACACCGGCAGCCCCCAGCCCTTCAGCAGCGCGTAGGCCTCCGACTGCGACGCCGCCGGCAGCCCCCGATGCTGCCCGACGCCGTGTACCAGCATCCGCAGGGGCCGCGACGCGGTCACCGTCGAGTCCTTCATCCGCAGGCTGCCCGCGGCCGCGTTGCGCGGGTTGGCGAAGGGGGCCTTGCCGGCGGCGACCAGCGACTCGTTCAGCTTCTCGAACTCCGCGACGGGAAAGAACACCTCGCCCCTCACCTCCAGCACCTCGGGCATGTCATCGCCCGTGAGGACGTGCGGGATGACCGAGATCGTCCTGGCGTTGGCGGTCACGTCCTCGCCGACCCGGCCGTCGCCGCGGGTGGCGGCCACCTCCAGCCGCCCGTTCAGGTACAGCAGATTGAGCGCCAGCCCGTCGATCTTCAGCTCGCACAGGTACCGGCCGGCGCCGATGCGCGCCAACCAGGCCTCCAGCTCCTCGTCGCTGAACACGTTGTCGATGCTGAGCATCCGGCTGCGGTGGGCCGAGGGGGCGAAGCCGACGACCGGTGCCGCCCCCACCGTCTGGGTCACCGAGTCGGGGGTGCGCAGCTCAGGGTGCTCGGCCTCCAGGCGTTCCAGCTCCCGGAGCAGGGCGTCGTAGTCGGCGTCGGAGATGATCGGCTGGTCGGCGCCGTAGTAGGCCTCCTGCGCCTCGGTGAGACTCTGATTCAGCTCCGTCCAGCGCCGCCGCAACTCCGGCGGGATCCCGGCCTCCCCGGTGTGCTCAGTCATGGGCATATGGTTCCACATCCCGCTAGGCGACCGCCCGACGGAAAACGTCACCCAGATGCGGATTCTGCCCGATCGGGGGTGTTTCGCAGCCTCTCCCCGCACTTTTCCGTCGCGTCGCGCACCAAATCACGTCGCGATGGGGCAAGAATGAGGACGACGAGTAGCCTGTCGCGCCTGAAGGTGCGGAAAGGTATGGGGCGTCAGGCGGGATGAGTGACAAGGCGGAGGAGGGAGTCATAGCGG
>DAOLFC010000138.1:0-9066 GCA_035326505.1 Arachnia sp. | reverse complement strand
GGCTGGATCGCGATTCTGGGGAAATCGGCCCTCTGAAACGACGCTGGCCGCACTTATCCGTCAGATCCTCGCAACCATCCACAGGAACCCGCCCCCAGGACTGCTGTTCGGCGGCCGGAGCCTCCTTTCGAGTTCTCCAGAGGCTGGCGCCGCGGCCTGGGGTCGAAAACAGGTTGCTTTCGTAACAGCTTCCGGGGCTTCGGGCCACTAGCGCTGGTCGTGCGCGCTGGTGTCCACGGTGATCAGGGCGAGCTGTTGCCATGCCTCGAGCAGCCGCCGGTCTCCGGTTACGGCAACGAAGTCGTCGTCGGCGATGGAGAGGGCTGTGGCGCACTGGACCGAGTCGTAGCCGCGTAGCGCATGGGTGTGGGCAAGGGTGGCGGCGTCTCGAACCAGTTGTTCGGAGGGAGCTATGACGGTGAGTTCTTGCCAGAGCTGCTCGTACTGGACGGCTGCCTCCCGTCGCGCCTCGGGGGTGAGTCTGTGCAATCGTTGGGCCTGCGCGAGTGCCGCGTGTACTTCGACGTAGCTGAGCAGGCTGGTGGCCACGACGTCGGCGTCCAGCCAGATTCTCTGGCAGCGTTGACTTGCCGGTTCCGCGACCAGGAGAGGCACCAAGGCGGACGAATCGAGATAGGCGATCATTGCCGCTGTTCGGCGATGATCGGTGAGACGGGCTCTGCGGCCGCGACCGGGCTGGGCAAGTGGCGCGTTCGGGGTGCCGTCGGCGGGTGAGCGATGCCTTGCTCGATCAAGGCCGCGAGCCGCGAGCTGGCACGGTAGGGGCTGAGGAGCGCGACGGGCTTGCCGTGCTCGGTCACCACGATCGTCTCGCCGTTCTTCACGACGGCGAGATGGGCGCTGAGGTGGTCTCTCAGCTCGCGGACCCCCGCGCTACGTGTGGCGATACTCATGAAAAGATTGTAGCCACAATGCAGGTGGCCGAGTTTGGGCCGAACGCGAGTCGTTCGTCCTGGCCCTTGCTGCCGGTCTTCGGAAGCTCCTCCCCTCCGTCGATACGCGGGAGCGGTCTCGGTATGCTCTCGCCATACGTGGTTTTGGGGGGGAAATGTTCGCAGCGAAGATCAGCGGTACCGCGTTGGCCAAGCAGTCCGGGAGCCCGGCAGACGCACGATCCGGGTGGTGGCTCGCCAGCCGAGTGATGCTGAGCGGCTTCGCCGTCGTCGCGACTGCCGCGCAGTACCGATTGTGGAACGTGGGAGAGGTTTCCGCGCTCGAATGGATGCCCTTTTTCATTGCGATCCTCGGATTCGTCGTCCTGGTTTGGACGAGGTGGCGAGCGGTGGCAACCGCCGTGGTGCTCCTCGGGTATATCGGCCTGGTTGTGCTTCCGGGAAACTTCAACAGTGGCCTGTGGTTCGTGGCCCTGCCGTTCTGCGTCGAGGTGAACACTCGTAGACCAGCTTGGCTAGGGCTGTCGGCAGCGGTCGTGCTCACCGTAGGGTCTGTCGTCGATTGGGGTGAGGGTCTGGCTAGCTCGCTGGTGCTGGTGATCTACATCTGGTCGCTTTCGTTGCTGGGCATGTTTATTCGAGTGCAGAGAAGAGAACCACCGCCGCCGCCAACTTGTACTCAGCGGTGAAATTCCTACGAGTCGAACCCATCCTACGTACCTGCCTCTCAAACCAGGCAGCCAAACCCCTTGTCTACCAAAGCGGGAACGGTCCACGGGCGAGATCATTCAGGAACTGGATGGCTCGCAGATTGTCCAGACCTATGACGTGGCGGTCGAGGAGCAGATCGTCACCGATCGAGACCGCTCGGTATCCGATCACGACGCAACCCGGTGACGGGGCGTGGGCGGTCGTTCGGTAGGCTCATCCCATCTTTAGGCAGGGGGGGCGATGGTCACTCGCACGACTCTCGTGGCGTTGGCTGCCGGACGCGGCCGGGCGGTGTCGCCGAGTCTGTTGATCGCAGGGCAGTGGCATGCCTGCTGACCTGGAAGGTTCGAAAGGCTCAGGTGCCGTGGTGCAGAGTCGGAGGCCAGGGTTCGGCTGGTGGCTCGCGAGCCGCGTACTGCTGAGTGGCTTCGCCGTCGTCGCCGTTGCTTCGCAGCGCAGGTTGTGGGGCCTCGGTGAGGTCTCCCGCCTTGAGTGGATGCCCTTCTCCGTCGCTGTTGTCGGATTCATCTTCCTGGTCTGGACGAGGTGGCGGACTGCCGGTGCAGCGGTGGTGATCCTTGGCTATGCAGGCGTGGCCATGCTGCCGGGTGCCTTCAACAGCGGCTTGTGGTTTGTGATCTTTCCGTTCCTCGTCGAGACAAATGCTCGCAAGCCATTGTGGCTGGGGCTGTCTGTATCGGCCGTACTGACGGTCGGTTCCGTTGTCGATTGGGGTGAAGGTGTCGGGGTATCCCTGATGCTGGTGATCTATATCTGGTCGCTTTCGTTGCTGGGCATGTTTATTCGAGCGCAGAGGGAGAATCAGCTCCAACTTCGGGAGTTGAACGAACTTCAGCGGAAGGCCGAGCGGCAGGCTCTGGGTGCGGACATGCATGATGGTGTAGTCGCTGCGCTCACACAAGCGACGTTGCTCGCCCGAGCCACTCTGCTGCGGCGGGTCTCGGGCGAGGAGGATAGGGAGACGCTGATGTTGATTGAGACCAATCTGTCGTCGGCGCTTGAGGAACTGCGTTCGATCGTGCGCGTGCTCGGCGACGGCGGAGCGAAAAGCCCGGCCGATGCTGGTCCTTTGGGGCAGAGCCTTGCCGAGGCGAAGGAGACGCTTGAGAAAGCAGGCTTTGCCGCCACTCTCACTACGACAGGCTCCTGGTTGTCGGCCGACCAGGTAGATGAGATTGCTAGGCTGGTCCTGCGCGAAGCAGTGGCGAATGCTATGCGGCACGGCGCACCGGGTGGAGTGGTCGTGATCGCCGCAGACAAGTCGGATGGCTTGCTCACCTTGGCGGTGACCAACCAGCTGCCAGCCGATGGTGATAGACGCGCCAGCGGTGGCGGGCTCGGGCTCGGGCTGCACAGCCTGGCTGGTCGGGTGGAGCGCGCGGGGGGCAGCTTTGAAACCTATGCCGATGACGGAGCCTGGGTGTTGCGGGCCGAGTTGCCGATGGATCAGGGGGAGAAGAATGGATGAGTTGAGGATCGCGTTGGTTGATGACGACCCGGTCGTCCTCGCGCAGCTTCCCGCGCTACTCGCGCCGCATGGCGTCGTCGTGAGCTGGACGGCCGCCGACGGTAGAACAGCGCTCGGCCACCTCTCGGTTTCGGGGCGACTGCCGGATGTGCTGGTCATCGACGTGAAGATGCCGGGGCTGTCAGGACACGAGGTTGCCCAACGCGCCATTGTCCTTCACCCCACAGTGCCTGTGCTGATGTACACGTCGATCGACAGCGAAGACTCTCTTCGCGACGCGCTGGCCTGTGGCGCGCGTGGGTACGTGGTGAAGCATGATCCGCCAGAGCACATCGCCCTCCTGCTGCGCTTGGCCGCAGCAGGAGGATTGGCCGTCTCGAACTCCCCAGGGAGGCGATTGGCGGAGGATTTCTCGGCCGCCCGGCCCGACGTGGAGACCTTAACCGAGCGGCAGCGTGAGGTACTCAGGCTGGCCAGCCAAGGACGTTCCAACGATGCCATAGCTAAACGGCTCGGCTGCAGCGTCGATACTGTGAAGAAGCACTTCACGGCCATCTTTGAGAGGCTGGATACTCGGGACCGGGCCGCCGCTGTCGCCAAAGCCATTCGCGCGGGGATATTGCGCGGCCCAGATTAGGCACAATGGCCACCAGGGATTGCGTGCGTCGCACGGGATCGCGAGCGCCGAGTGGAACCCTGGAGCCGGAACGAATGCCAAGTGTGCGGGCGGTGGTGGTGGGGCGTCGAACATGAAAAGCTCTCCTTCGAGGCTTCGATGGGGCTGGGTAGCCCGATGAGAGGGCTATCCCCGTCGCGATCATACGAACGCATCGGGGCTGTCCGCACCTACCCGAAAGTGCTATAGAGGGACCGGCTCCGGCTGTGGTTGGGTGTTAATTGCGTCCACGAAGGGCGTTTTCGGTACTCCTGGAATGGGGAAATCATGAAGAAGCGTACCTCGATTGTGACCGCTGCTGTATTGGCTGTGACGATCAGTGGATCAATGTTGAGTACGGCTCCGGCTCAGGCTGCGACGACGATCACCAGGAACTGTGGCGCCGCCGCCCGGATGTGCCTGTACTACAACTCGATCGGTGTTGGCCTCAACGCCGAGTTTGGCAGCGACACCGACGTCTGGAGCCTCAACTACAACGTCAACGGCGCGAACTACTACAAGTTCAAGGCGGGTGCGGAAGGTTCCGCTGGCGCGGGCGTCAACGTTTGGAACAATGCTGCCACGGGACGCAACTTCCACACCTGGAAGAACTTTGCCGTCTTCCAGGACTCCAACTACAGCGGGCCTGCAACCACCGTTCCCTATGGGTACATCGCCAACCTTGGGTTGGTGAAGAACAACAATACCTCGATGAAGTGGCTGTGAACCGGGCCTTCGCGCATTCTCTGCGGGCGCGGTTACTGGCGTCGCTCACGCTCGTTTTGTTGGTGGGCTGTTCACCCGAGCAGCCCACCAACGGCATCGAAGGTTTGCAGCGGCTCACGGATGCGTCGTCGCCAGCCAGTGCGCCCGCCGTGAGCGGTGCTCCCGGCGCACAGGATGACACTGTTGGCATCGCCGATCCTTTGCCGTTGCAGCACTACATGCTTGTCGGGCGCGAATATGACGCGGTGATGCAGGCCATCGCGGTTCTGGCCGGGCAGTGCATGACGGCGCAAGGTTTCGACCTTGAGGTGCCGGCTCCGCCGCCGGCTAAGGGTGTGCTCGTCGACATCAGCTTCCGCCGCTACGGGGCACCCGAGACCTTGGATGATGCGCATGAGGTCGGCTACGGTGTACCGACGCGGGTGGGGGCCAGTTCTGCCGAAGATGCCGTCGGTGATGCTTTCGAAGCGCAGTTGTCGGATGCCGCGAGGGCTGCCTATTTGGGGGCTCCGGGGGAGATGTCCCAGGCGTGGGCGGAGAAGCGCCGGGCGGGCTGCTTGGGTGAAGCGGACCGGAGGCTTATGGGCGAGTCGGCGATGATTGAAGCCAGCGGGCTGGCCCAGCCCAAGATTGTGCAGGATCTCAACATCGACCCCCGCGCGACCGATTCGCCGGAGTCGCGGGCGGCCACCGAGCGGTTCACCTCGTGCATGGCTGAGGCTGGCTATCCGGGTTTGGAGGGTCCGCTCGATGAACCTGAGCAGTTTGCGGGTGAGGATCCTCAGCAGCCGAGCGAGGCGGCGATACAGGCTGCGGTCATCCAGTTCGGTTGTGCCGAGGAGAGCGGGGTGCGTGTAGCGATGCGGGAGACCGAGGTGGCGTTCCAGACTCAGGCGATCGAGGCGAATCCGGAGGCTTTCGCGCAGATCCGGCAGGAGCTGGATGATGTGGTTCGGCGGGCCACCGAGGTGGTCGCGGAAGCTCCGGGTCGATAGATGTCTGTCGCAGGAGACGACGCGAAGCCTCCGTCGGTGGTCACCCAAGGGCGCCGGTTTTGGGGGCCGCGGCGTGCGTTCGTGGTGCTGGTTGTCGTGGCGGTTGCGGCGATGCTGGTGGGTGTCGCGCTGGGGCGCATGGTGCGCTCGCCCGCGCAGCAGCTGGCTGATGCTGAGCCGCCGGCCTTGTCGGTGATCACTGCGGAGGTGACAGAGCGAGAACTGGCGGGCGAGGTGGTGAGCAGGGGAACCATCGCGATCGGGCGCACCGTGTCGGTGGGGCCGGTGACGTCGTCCAGCACCCTGTCGGTGATCACGGGGGTGGCGGTCGAGCCCGGCGCGACGGTGAAGGCCGGCGCGCCGTTGCTGGAGGTCTCCGGGCGACCGGTGCTTCTGCTGCAGGGCGAGTTCCCGGCCTACCGCGACCTGCGTCCGGGGGACGAGGGCCCGGATGCCGCGATGTTGAACCAGGCGCTCGCCTCGCTGACCCTGTCGAGCGGTGCAGGCGATGAGTTCACCGCCGAGACCTCTGAGGGGCTCGCGAAGCTGTATCGGGGCGCCGGGTACGAGCCTGCGCCGGGCGGCGGGCTGGATCTCCGCGAGGTGGTGTTCGTGCCGGCCGCGACGGCGTCGGTGCTGAGTGTCGGCGCTCTGGTCGGTCAGCCCTCGGAAGCCGAGGAACTGGTGGTGCTGGCCTCCGGGGAGACGAGCGTGACGGCCAACCTCCCGCCTGCCGAGGCTGCCACCGTCGAGGCCGGAAACGCCGCGACCATCTTCCTGGACGACGGTTCCAAGATGGGAGCGGAGGTGACGGTCGTCGAGCCGGGCGAG
Source organism: Arachnia sp. (assembly GCA_035326505.1). Taxonomy (GTDB): domain Bacteria; phylum Actinomycetota; class Actinomycetes; order Propionibacteriales; family Propionibacteriaceae; genus Arachnia. The sequence goes on along the minus strand of DAOLFC010000138.1, from coordinate 2,745 downwards.
ACCCTCGCGGCGTCGACGGTGTCCTTGCGGCCGGACTCGGACCTGGACCCATCCCTGAATGGGAGGGACGTCCGGGTGAGCATCGCCCAGTCGCTGACCGGTGCGTCGGTCCTCACCGTGCCGGTGCCGGCGATCTTCTCCCGGCCCGATGGCCAGACCGCGGTGGTCCGCGTCGACGACACCGGGACGCAGGAGGTGCTGCCGGTGACGGTGGGCGACATCGTGGGTGGGTTCGCCACGATCACCCAGCCCGACGGTGCGGCGAAGCTCCTCGTGACGGGCGATCAGGTGGTCGTCTCCGGCCCCGGACTCGAATAGCCGATCGTGGTCGAACCCTTGATCGCGTTGGACGGCGTGGAGCGCCGCTACCCGGGCCCGCCCGAGGTCTACGCGCTGCGGGATGCGACCTTCACCATCGATCCCGGCGAGTACGTGGCGATCACCGGCCCCTCCGGGGCGGGCAAGTCGACTCTGCTGAACATCCTGGGTCTGCTGACGCGGCCGACGGCTGGGCGCTACGTGTTCAACGGCCAGGACGTCACCCTGCTGAGCGAGAACCAGGCCGCGGGGATCAGAGCCCGGTGGATAGGCGTGGTGTTTCAGGCCTTCCACCTGCTCAACGATCGCCCGGTCGTCACCAACGTGGCCATGGGGGCGCTGTACGGCGGGCACGACCTGACCGACGCCGAGATTCGCGAACGAGCCGAAGCCGCCGTGAATCAGGTGGGGCTCGCGCACCGTGCCGGCGCGATGCCGTCGACCCTCTCGGGTGGGGAACGGCAGCGCGTCGCGATAGCCCGGGCCTTGATGATGCGCCCGCGCCTGTTGCTGTGCGACGAACCCACCGGCAACCTCGACTCTCGCACCACCGACGAGATCCTTAGCGTGTTCGGCGAACTCAACGAGGCCGGGCAAACCGTGGTCATGATCACCCATTCCGCGGAGGTGGCCGCGCACGCGGGCCGCGTCCTTCAGGTTCGCGACGGGGTGGTGTGCGAATGAGCCCCATCTCCCGCGCGATGCCGGTCTCGCGGCTCACCTGGCGCCGGTGGTTCGGCGAGATCGTGCTGGCGGTTGGCTCCCGTCCGCTGCGTGTCCTGCTCACCGTCGCCGGTACCGTGCTCGGCATCGCGACGTTGGTGGCCGTGCTCGGGCTCACCGCCAGTGCGCAGGGACAGATCTCGGATCGGTTCTCCCTCCTGCGCGCCACCACCGTGGAGATCCAGCCCGTGGATCTGGCCTTCGGGACGGGAGGCTTCACCGCCGACGGTATCGAACGGGTCTCCGGGATCGACGGCGTCAACGCCGCCGGCGTCGCCTGGGAGGTTGGTGCCTCCACGGCGCTGCCGGTGAGCACCACCGTCGTGCGGGATCGGCTCGGTGAGCCGCCGGCCGTGGGCATCTATGCCGTCTCCGAGGGAATGTTCGAGGCCAGCCAGGCCACCGTGCAGGCAGGACGGGTGTTCGACGGGTTCTGTGTCGAACAGGGGTGCCAGGTCGCCGTGCTCGGTGCGGTGGCCGCCGATCGGCTCGGTGTCACCCTGAGCCACCCCGAGGTGAGCATCTTCATTGACGGCATCTCGTTCCAGGTCATCGGGATCGTCGACGACGTCACCCGCAACACGCCGCTGCTCGGAGGGGTGATCGTCCCCCACACCACCGCCCTCGCCCTCTGGGGGACGCCCAAGACGACCCCGTGGATGACGCTGGACACCAGGATCGGCGCGGCCGCCGTGGTGGGGGACCAGGCGCCCTATGCGCTGCGCCCCGAGAAGCTCGACTCCTACCAGATCACCACGCCACCCGACCCGCGGCAGCTTCAGGAGACCATCGGAAGCGACCTGACCACTTTGTTTCTCGCTCTGGCCGGCATCACCCTCCTCGTGGGGGCATTCAGCATCACCAACCTCACCACCGTTTCCGTGATGGAACGCATCCCCGAGATCGGCCTCAGACGCGCTCTCGGAGCCACCCCGCGGCAGATCGGGATCCAGTTCGTCGGCGAATCCAGCCTGCTCGGGCTGCTCGGCGGTCTGATGGGGGCACCGCTCGGGATCGCCGTCGTGATCCTCGTCTGCCTCGCCAGGCAGTGGACGGCCATCGTCCCGCCCTGGCTCCTCGCCACGCCGCTGCTCGGGCTCCTGATCGGACTGCTGGCCGGCGTCTATCCCGCGTTGCGTGCGGCCCGGATCGAACCCGTTGCCGCGCTGCAACGGTAGGGGTCTTGCAGGCAGGGCACGTCAACTTCGCCTGGCGGGCCGAAATATGACAATGACGAGCCCTGTACTATAGGTGCTGTCCCTATGAAGGGGGTCTCTCCAGGAGCTTGGAGAGAGAGAAGGGCTTGGGAATTCTCTCCGTTCGGGAGATGGTCGAATACCTAGCGCTCGTTTGCTGTGGGAGGTTGTTCGATGAGTCGATTGTTCGTCTTGGTGCGCGCGGTAGTTCTCGGTTTCTTGGTTCTGGGCACGGGGTGTCTGGCGACGCTTCTCGTGCTGATTCTGGCGCGTCCCTTCGGTGCCTTGGGTAGTGTCGAAATCGCGATCGTGTGGGTGCTGGGAACTCTGGGCGGCTATTTCCTCTGGAGGAGAGTAGTGACCGGCCCGAGGCGAACGGGGGAGTCGAAGTAAAGTTCAAGCGATTGCTTGAGAGTTATTCAGAGTTCGTCCCCGCTGTCTTCGTGACCGGGTGCGCGGCTGAGGCGCCGGGGTGGGAACTGGGCCGATCCAGGCGCCGGGGCTACTC
>DAOLFC010000137.1:0-9195 GCA_035326505.1 Arachnia sp. | reverse complement strand
CTTGAAAGCGGCCGAGTGGAAACGCTCCGTGGGTTCGAATCCCACCCTCGCCGCGGCCGGTAGGGTATGGGCATGGGTGAGCAAACCTACCTCTTGAAGCCTCCACCGCCCGTGCGCGCCTACGGCATCGCCGCCGTCGCGTCGCTCCTGGGTGCGATGTTCCTCGTTTTCTCCTTGACCAATGGATGGCACGCCTTCTTCACCGTGCTGGCCGGCATCATTCTGCTGCTGGGAATCGGGCTGCTGGTGGTGGCGATGATCGCCACTCAACGCAACACCGTGCGCGTCGTCCTCGACGACGACGGCTACCGCATCGAAGGGACGGTGCAGTCGCATGACGGCCGGTGGCGCGACGTGTCCAAGGTCACCCAGTCCATCGCCGGCGGCCACATCACCATCTACCACGGCAACGTGCGGCGCACGCACCTGCTCTTCCCCGGCGGCGGCGACGCCGAGGTGATCAAGATCGTGCTCGACGACATCACGGCGCGCATCGTCGCCGCAAAACGCCGGGTGTAGGAAACAAGACGCAGAGTGTAGGAAAGCAGAGTGTAGGAAACGGGTTCCGCCCGGAGGACGCATCCTCCGGGCGGAACCCTTTCTCCAGCTTCTCCGTCGCTGCGCGTCGCAGGGTCAGCGTTCGCAGCCGATCCCGTCGCTGTCGCGGTCGAGGGCGGCGTGGAAACCGGGCTGCCCCTTCTTGATGGGGGCCTTCTTGGCGTTCTTGACCGCCGTGCAGTTGGCGTAGCCCGTGCGGGTGAGCATGAACTCGGAGGAGTACACGGAAGTGCCGCCGACCGTCGCGCGGACCCGCCAGGTGGTGGCGCCCAGCTGGTCGGCGCCGTAGGTGAGCGGCAGCGAGTAGCTGCCCGTCGTGGTGGTCTGCCGCGACGTCGACCAGGCGCCGTTCACCTTCACCTGGGTGGCGACGGTGGCCGTGCCGCTCTTGATGCCCGACACCTTGCCGCTGACCGTCGCGGTCGCGTTGGTCAGCGCCTGCGCGGGGGCGCCGGCGGTCACCGCGAAGGCGCCGGTCGCGGCACCGGAGCCACTGCCGGTGCCACTGCTCGCAGCGGCGCGGGTACGGGTGAGGGTGAACGGGGTGCTCGTCTTGGTGACGTAGCCGTCGCTGGCGACCACCCGGTAGGTGTAGGTGCCGGGGGTGCTCGCTCCGTAGGTCAGCGGCAGGGTGTACGAGGTGTTGGCCTGGCTGGTGGTGGTGCTCTGCGACGTGGACCACGCGCCGCCGATCAGCACCTGGGTGCTCACGCGCGCCGAGAAGCCCGGCACGAAACCGGTGGTCGTGCCCCAGACGAAGGTGGACTGGTTCACCGGTTTGGTGCCGGCGCTCGACGCGGTCACCGTCGGCTTCACGCGGGTCAGGGTGAAGGGGGTGCTCGTCACCGTGCGGACGCCGTCGGTGGCGACCACGTCGAAGGTGTAGACCCCCGGGGTGCCGCCGCCGTAGGTGAGGGGCAGGGTGTAGGCGCCGGTGCCCGGGGCGGCCGTGGTGGTCTGGGAGCGGGACATGCCGCTCGGGGTGCTCACCCGCGTGTACACCGTGATCGTCGCGCCGGCGCCGAACCCGGTGGCGTTGCCCCAGGCGTAGGTGGTCTGGTTGACCTCCTTGACCCCGGCGCTGCTCGCCGAGACCCGCGGAGTGGCGCCCGGAGCGCAGTCCTGCTCGATCTCCAGCTCGTCGACGAGGGCATCCAGCGACGGATCGTCGGGTTCCCAGTAGACGATGACGAAGGGCGACGAGAGGGGAACCTTGATGCTCTGACCCGGGGTCACGGAGGCGCCCGCCTCGCCGGAGCCCACGAAGTCGTCGAGTTCGGGGTCGTAGAAGTAGAGGCGCCCGTCCGACGGGTAGTCGCGCGGCAGGGAGAACTCCACAAGGCCGCAGCTGAGCTCCAGATCGGGATAGACCTCCGTGGAAAGCGTCGCGACCGGTGCCGTCGGCGCGGAGGACGTCTCCAGGCCGGGAACGGGGAGGGCCTGGCTCGAGGCCGCCTCCCGCCACTCCGGGCCCTCGTCGGCATGGGCGAGGGGGCTGGCGGCGGCCAGCATCAGAGCCAGCGCGGCGGCGAGCGCGCGAGCTCCGGGGGACAACAAGCTCATCGTCTCTTCTTTCTCCGAGCGTGCCCCCGGGGAGGCGACGCGGTCAGGCTTGCGCCTGAACCCTATCGGTCGCGCTCCCGGAGCCCGGCATCGGGCCGCCGCCGGACCCGGGTTGCCGGGTGAGCGAGGAAGCCGGCTACTCCTCGACGGGGTGGTAGGCGCAGGCGTCCGAGACGTCCTGCGCGCCGTCGATCAGCCCGGCGCCCGGCGACGTGCTGGGGGCCGGGGAGGAGGACGTCGTCGGGTCCGCGGTGGGCGTGCTGGTCGGCGGAGGCGGGTTGATCGCGAGGTCGACGGCCTCCCGCATGGCGTCGAAATCGGGGTCCTCGTAGTGGTAGCCGTTGTTGCCGTTCGAGAAGGCCAGCCGGCTCATCGGCTGATCCTTCACCTTCAGGGCGAGATCGACGATGGGGCGCAGCATCTCGGAGGGGATGTCGGTGAGCACCATGTCGCTGCCGGCGGCCGCGATCGCCTCGAACCGGGTCAGCATGGTGACCGGGTTCGCCTGATCGACGATGGCCCCGATCAGGCACGACTGGCGGGCCATCCGGTTGTAGTCGTCGGTGTTGCGACGGCTGCGGGCGTACCACAGGGCGTGATAGCCGTCGAGGTGCTGGTTGGGGCCGGGCTCGAGGCTCCCGGTGGGCCTGCGGCCCTCGGTGTCGCCTCCGATGTCGAGCCGCTGGTTGATGTTGACGGTGACGCCGCCCATCGCGTCGACCAGCTGCCGCAGCCCGTCGATGTCGATCATCACGAAGTAGTCGATGTCGAGACCGGTGACGCCCTCGACGCCCAGCTTCAAGCCCTCAGCGCCCGGGAAGGTGGCGCCGCCGAACAGGTCGCGGTTCTCCTCCGACCAGAGCCACAGCGCGTTGATGTGCGACTCATCGCGGGACATGTCTCCCATGAAGCCGTACGGGAATTCGTCGGCCAGCACCGAACCCTCTGGGAACGGCGCGTAGGGCAGGTTGCGCGGGATCTGGATCAGGGTGCTGGCGCCCGTGCCGGTGTCGATCGACGCGACGATGATCGTGTCGGTGCGGATGCCCAGGCCCGTCGAGTTGTAGTCGCGGCCTTGGTCGTTGTCCGAGCCGAGCAGCAGGATGTTCAGCCGGGGATGGCTCGTCCACGGGTCGTCCGCGGTGGCGTCGATGGTGGGCCGGCTGGTGGCGGTGACGTCGTCGGCCTTGTTGAAGACCCGCAGCGCCTTCATGGTGTCGAACGAGTAGCGGGCCGCGAGGGCGCTGGGGATGGCCACGGTGCTCGCCAGGACCGCCACCACCAGCGCCGCGATCACGCGCTGCGCCGTGCGCAACCCGTGGGGCCTCGTCACCAGGTTGGTGATCGTGATCGTGGCCACCCAGAGCACCCCGATCGCGATCGCGAGCACGATGAGCAGCGACAGCGACACCTTGTCGGTGACGATCCCGGCGTAGGACTGCCAGTTGGGCACCACCTGGAACAGGAGGAGCAGCGCGACGCCCAGGAAGCTCGCGCCCAGGACCGCCCCGATGACCTTGGTGCGCAGCAGCGGCGCGCCCAGCATGCCCGAGCCCGGGATCACCGTCGATGCCGCCGTGAGGCCCAGGCTGATCCGGAACCTCCGGTTGATGTCGGCGGGATCGTCGTGAGGCCGGGGCCTGCCGGATCCCCCGGGGGCACGCGTGGGCGACGCGGCCGGGACGGAGTCGGAGTAGACCGTCTTCGGGCGGTGCGCGGCGAACCGGGGCGCGCGGGATCCAGCGTCGCCGGCCTTCGGGCGTGAAGGTCGCTTGCGCCGGGAATCCCGCGGTGTGGGCTCGCTCATGTGTGTCCTCCTCCGGCGCAGTCTACTGGGGCGCTCCAGGATGACCGCATCGGTTTGGCGGCGCTCCACCGGCTCCGCTAGGCTTGCCCGAAGCTGGAGGTGTCGCCTAGTCCGGTCTATGGCGCCCGCCTGCTAAGCGGGTTGAGGGCTTCAACCCTCTCGCGGGTTCAAATCCCGCCACCTCCGCCAGCGGACATCGGCCGCCCAGGTCTCACCTGGGCGGCCGATGCTCTTCTTGGTCATCCCGTCCCGTAGGTGTCGGTCCTTGAGCGTTCGCTATTCCACCCAAGTCGGTGGAATAGCGAACGGTCAAGCCTCGGTGCCGTCGCGGACCGGGCGCTGCTCAGTAGTAGTACGGGAACTTCGACCAGTCGGGGGCGCGCTTCTCCAGGAAGGAGTCGCGGCCCTCCACCGCCTCGTCGGTCATGTAGGCCAGACGGGTGGTCTCGCCCGCGAAGACCTGCTGGCCCACCAAGCCGTCGTCGATGGCGTTGAAAGCGAACTTCAGCATCCGCTGGGCGGTCGGCGACTTGCCGCAGATCTTGGCCGCCCACTCCAGCGCCTCGTTCTCCAGGTCGGCGTGGTCGACCACCTTGTTCACCATGCCCATCCGGTGCGCGTCCTCGGCGGTGTAGACGTCGCCGAGGAAGAAGATCTCGCGCGCGAACTTCTGCCCCACCTGGCGGGCGAGGTAGGCCGAGCCGAAGCCGGCGTCGAAGGAGCCGACGTCGGCGTCGGTCTGCTTGAACCGGGCGTGCTCGCGCGAGGCCAGCGAGAGGTCGGAGACGACGTGCAGCGAATGCCCCCCGCCGGCGGCCCAGCCGTTGACCAGCGAGATCACCACCTTCGGCATGAACCGGATCAGGCGCTGCACCTCCAGGATGTGAAGGCGCCCGAGCTTGGCGGCGTCGACGCTCTCCGATGTCTCGCCGTCGGCGTACTGGTACCCGGCGCGCCCGCGGATGCGCTGGTCGCCCCCGGAGCAGAACGCCCAGCCGCCGTCCTTGGGAGAGGGGCCGTTGCCGGTGAGCAGCACGCAGCCCACGTCGGACGACATCCGGGCGTGGTCGAGCGCCCGGTACAGCTCGTCGACGGTGTGGGGCCGGAAGGCGTTGCGCACCTCGGGGCGGTCGAAGGCGATCCGCACGGCGGGCACGTTCTTGGCGCGGTGATAGGTGATGTCGGTGAAGTCGAAGCCGTCGACGGCGTCCCACAGCTCGGCGGTGAAGGGGTTGGTCATGGTGTGATGATAGTCAGCACGCTCCGAGGACCCGCCGGGCCCGGTCCGGGACGTCGGTGATGATCGCGTCGACGCCGAGCTCCGCGAGGAACGCGATGTGCGGCTCCTCGTTGACCGTCCACACGTTGACCGCGATCCCCGCATCGTGGCAGCGGCCGACCAGGTCGGGATCGTGGAGGGGGATGATGACGTTCGGGTGAAGGGCCCCGGCGCCGAACCGTCGGGCGTAGTGCCACGGCTCGTACAGCCCGTCGCTGTACAGCAGGCCCAACTGCGACGGGGCCACCCGCCCGCGCAGCTCTGCGAGGCTGTAGTGGTTGAACGACGAGTACAGCAGTCGGTCGGCCATGCCGGACCGCTCGGCCAGGTCGACCACCTCGAAGGCCATGCCCGGATAGAACTCGACGCCGTTCTTCAGCTCGACGTTGAGCACCAGCTGCGTCGGCGCGACCAGATCCAGCACCTCCTGCAAGGACGGAATGCGCGTGCCCCGGTGGCCGTCGCGGCCGTGGGAGAAGTCGAGGGCGCGCACCTCGTCGAAGGTGAGGTCGACCACCTTGCCCCGGCCGTTGCTGGTGCGCTGGACCTGCTCGTCGTGGATCACGACGAGCACCCCGTCGCGGGTGCGCTGCACGTCGAGCTCGATCCCTGAGGCGCCCAGCTCGATGGCCTGCGCGAAGGCGGCGATGGTGTTCTCCGGCGCGTATTCGGTGGCGCCGCGGTGGGCCCAGACCTGAGTCATGGGCCCAGCCTTGCACGTTGGGGCTCGCCTCGCGGCTCGTGCGAGGCAGATGTCACTTCCTGTGGGTAGACCAACAGAAAATGACATCTGCCTGCCCGGACGCGGCGAGGAGAGACAGATCGGGCCCCGTCTGCTGTGCAGACGGGGCCCGAAGTGGCGCGCTTGGAGGGACTCGAACCCCCAACCTTCTGATCCGTAGTCAGATGCTCTATCCATTAAGCTACAAGCGCTTGGCTGGTGCGGGAAGTAACTATACGCGGGTCTCGCGCCGAAGCGCAAAATGACGCCGCCGGGATGCCCGCGCGCCGGTGCGGTGGATCAGTTCGCGTGATCGCCGAGCAGGCCCAGCGCGACCAGCTCCTCGCGAAGCTGCGTCGCGGAGCGGAAGTGGATCGCCCTCATGCCGATGGCCTCGGCGCCCGCGACGTTGACCGGCGAGTCATCGACGAAGACGGCGTCGGAGGGGGCGACGCCGAGCCGCTCGCAGGCGAGCAGGAAGATCTCCGGCCTGGGCTTGACCACCCCTTCGGCGCCCGAGACCACGATCTCCCGGAAGCGGCCCAGCACGTCGTGCATCTCCAGGGCGACCTGGAAGGTGTCGGCCGACCAATTGGTGATCGCGCCGAGATCGACGCCGGCCTGCTGCAGTTCGGCGATCACGTCGCCGGTTCCTGGTTCGAGTTCGGTGATCGTGGTGCCGAAATGCTCCCGGTAGGCGCGGATCGCGGTCTCGTCGTCGGGGAAGCGGCGAACGAGGTCCTCGACGGCCTCGGAGATGTCGGCGCGGGAGTCGTTGGCCTGGTTCCATTCGGCGAAGCCGATGCGCCGCATGACCGCCTCCACCTCGTCGTGCGGCAGGACCTGCTCGAACGCGCGCTGCGGGACCCAGCGGATGATCACTTGGCCGATATCGAAGATCACGGTGCTCATGACCGCATTCTTCCATGCGGCCGATGAGGGGAGGTCCCGTGCGCCGTCGGCCCGGGGCTGGGTGGTTGGTGTCGAACCATGCCACAGCTGCGGCGCACCGGATCGGGCGATCTGCCGACCCCACATCTGGATGTGTACATCCGCAACACGCCCTAGCGGGTGGCCGCAGCCTCCTCCGACTCCATCGCCTCGACGAACTCGTGCTTGGAGCTCTGCCAGCCGTCCTCGTTCATTCCGGTGCGCCAGTAGCCGCTGATCGAGACGTCGCCGCGCGGGACACCCTTCTCGACGAACAGGTAGCGGCGCAGGTCCTTGACCATCTCCGCGACGCCGTGAACGAACCAGCCGGTCCGGCCGCCGGGGAACGACACGGAACGCACGGTCCGGGCGAGGGCCGCGCCGTAGGGTTCTCCGTCGCGGGTCACCCAGACCACCTCGACGCCGTCGTGCTCGGGCATGTCGAAGGTGGAGTCGCCGTCGGCGATCTCGACGAAGGCGGTGGCGGTGGCGCCCTCGGGCAGGGCTTCGAGGGCTGCCGCGATGGCCGGGGCCGCGGCCTCGTCGCCCGCCAGGACGAAATGGTGGTAGTCGTCGGTGGGATGCCAGGCGCCGCCGGGACCGTAGAAGCCGATCTGGTCGCCGGGCTGCGCCTTGGCCGCCCACGGACCGGCGAGGCCCTCGTCGCCGTGGATGACGAAGTCGATCTTCGCGGTGCCCGTCGCCGCGTCGTAGCTGCGGACGGAGTAGGTCCTCGTCACGGGCGCCTCGGCGGGCCGCGTGGCCCGGATCTCCTCGGGATCGAACGGCCAGGAGTAGCCGGCGCCGATGGGCGGGAAGAGGATTTTCACGTAGTGGTCGGTGTGCGGCAGCGTCGCGCCCACCAGGTCGGGGCAGTTGAACGTGAGCCGCACCATGTGGGGGCCGACCTTCTCGGCATCGACGACGGTGGCGGTGCGAACGGCGCGGGTCTTCGGGGGCATGAACACTCCTGAATAAAGCTAGGTGTTCCTTACCTTATCTGTCTTTGGGGTGGGGGCAAGTGCCCGGATCCTCGCCGACGATCGACGTTGCGTGCGAGATGGCGATATCGGCTCCCCGCCGGTGTGATAGAACACCGTCGAGACGGCACGTCATGGACACGCCGTCTCCTCGCTCCCCGAGGCCCGGGCAGCGGGCCGTTCTCCCCATCGACCCGAGGATGCACCATGTCAGAAGAAGGAGCACGGCAGATCCGCGCCGAAGAGACGGGGTCCGCCCGCCAGGTGGGGCGTCGTCCCGTGGTGAAAGCCGCCGCCTGGTCCATGCCGGTGCTGACCGCGGCGATGGCGACGCCCCTGGCGGCGGCGACCGAGACCGGCCCCCCGCCCTGCGCCCCGGGCTTCGTCTCCCTCGCCGCGACGACGCTGGACCAGGCGTCGGTCATGATCACCATCCCGGCCTGCGCGCGGTCGGTGACCTACACCGTCCGGGGCGGTGGCGGAGGATGGTCCGGGGCCGACGGGGCCGGGGGAGCCGTGATCGTCGGCGCGCTGGACCTCGACGGCGAAGAGACGACGCTGACCCTCGTCGCCGGTGCCGGCGGCCTCGGCCGCGGTCATGCCAGCTACAGCCATCACGCGCCGGGCTACGGCAGCGGGGGCATCGGCGGGCGTCGCTTGGTGGGCGGCTCCTGGTGGACGGGCTCCGGAGGCGGAGGGGCGGGATCCGCGATCCTTCTGGGTGCGGTTCCCGTCGTGGTCGCCGGAGGCGGTGGCGGTGGCGGAGACGCGGTGTCGAGCAACCCGACGATCGAACGCGTGTCTCCGGGCGCCGGGGGCGCCGGGGGCTCGACCCCGCAGAACGGAGGCGCCGGCTCCCGGCAGGGCGGTGCCGCGACCGCCGGCGGTGGGGATGCCGGCACGGCGAGCGCCCCGGGCGCCGGCGGACAGTGGAACGCGACGTTGACCCCGACCGATGCCCACGGCGGCACGGCCGGCTCCGGAAGCAACGGCGGGGACGGATATCAGGTCGGGGATACCGCCGCGGCAGGTGGCGGCGGTGGTGCCGGCTACTACGGGGGCGGTGGGGCCGCCGCGCTGTCCTGGCAGGTCAACGGCAACTCCGCGGGGTGCGGCGGGGGCGGTGGGGCCGGCGCCAACTACGTGGGTGGCGCGGCCGGGGTCGCGGTGACCAGCGCTGCCATCTCGACGGCGGCCAACAACACGGGAACCGTGAACCCGGGCTTCGGCTTCGGAGCCCGAAATGGAGCCCCCGGCGAGGTCATCATCAGCTGGTCCTAGCTAGCAGGTACACAAATCTCGCTATACGCCGAGGCCTTCCCATATGGGAAGGCCTCGGCGTATAGCGAGATTTGTG
>DAOLFC010000136.1:0-9223 GCA_035326505.1 Arachnia sp. | reverse complement strand
TCCAGCGGTTGCGGCCGGCCTTGCCCCAGTTGATGTTCGACTGCTCGGCGTTGCCCACCGTGCCGATGGTGGCGCGGCAGCGCACGTCGACCATGCGCATTTCGCCCGAGGGCATGCGCAGGGTGGCGTACTTGCCCTCGCGGGCGACCAGCTGGATCGACGCGCCGGCCGAGCGGCCGAGCTTGGCGCCGCCGCCGGGACGCAGCTCCACGCAATGCACCGTGGTGCCGACGGGGATCTGACGCAGCTCGAGGTTGTTGCCCGGCTTGATGTCCGAGCCCTCGCCGGAGGAGATCACAGTGCCCTGAGCGAGGTTGTTCGGGGCGATGATGTAGCGCTTCTCGCCGTCGAAGTAGTGCAGCAGCGCGATGCGGGCGGTGCGGTTGGGGTCGTACTCGATGTGAGCGACCTTGGCCGGGACGCCGTCCTTGTCGTAGCGCTTGAAGTCGACGAGACGGTAGGCCTGCTTGTGACCGCCGCCGATGTGGCGGGTGGTGATGCGGCCCGTGTTGTTGCGGCCACCGGTCTTCGGCTTGGGGACCAACAGCGACTTCTCCGGCGTCGAGCGCGTGATCTCGGTGAAGTCCGAGACACTGGAACCGCGACGACCGGGGGTCGTGGGCTTGTACTTACGGATACCCATGAGGTTTTGCTTCCTTCCTCAGCCGCGCGGTCAGTCGACCGGTCCGGAGAAGATGTCGATGCGGTCGCCCTCGGCCACCGTGACGATCGCACGCTTGGTGTCGACCTTCTTGCCGAGGCCGAACCGGGTGCGGCGCGTCTTGCCGCGGCGGTTGAGGGTGTTGACGGAGACGACCTTGACCTTGAAGATCTGCTCGATGGCGATCTTGATCTCGGTCTTGTTCGCCTGCGGAGCGACGATGAAGGTGTACTTGTTCTCGTCAAGAAGGTTGTACGTCTTCTCGCTCACGACGGGACGCAGGATGATGTCGCGGTGGTCGCGAATCTTCAGCGGCGCGGTCACTTGTCCTTCTCCTCAGAGTTGTTGGGGCCGGCGAGGAAGGTGGCCAGCGCGGCCTCCGTGAACACGAGCTTGTCGTTGACCAGCACGTCGTAGGTGTTGAGCTGGTCGACGGCCAGGACGTGAACCTCGGCCAGGTTGCGCAGCGACAGCCACGCGAGATCCTCGGAGCGGTCCAGCACGACGAGCACCTTGGAGATGTCGCCGATCGTGGCCAGCGCCTGCTTCGCCTGCTTGGTGGACGGGGTCTCGCCGGTCACCAGGGAGGTGACGACGAACACCTGGCCGTCGCGAGCGCGATCCGACAGGGCGCCACGCAGGGCGGCGGCCACCATCTTCTTGGGCGTGCGCTGCGCGTAGTCGCGCGGCTTGGGGCCATGCACGACACCGCCGCCGACCCACTGGGGGGCGCGACGCGAACCCTGGCGAGCGCGGCCGGTGCCCTTCTGGCGCCACGGCTTGATGCCACCGCCGCGGACCTCGCCGCGGGTCTTGGTGGAGTGGGTTCCCTGCCGGGCGGCAGCGAGCTGCGCCACGACGACCTGATGGATCAGGGGGATGTTGGTCTGCGCGTCGAACACCTCGGCGGGCAGGTCGACCTTGCCGGTCTTGGTGCCCTTGGCGTCGATCACGTCAACGGTGAGATTGTCGCTCATGCTGCGTCACCCTTCTTGGCCGCGGTACGCACGACGACCAGCGAGCCGGCGTTGCCGGGGACCGCGCCGCGGACCAGCAGCAGGCCGCGCTCGGCGTCGACGGCGTGGATCTTGAGGTTCTGGACGGTGACCTTGGCATTGCCCATGCGACCGGCCATGCGCAGGCCCTTGAAGACGCGGCCGGGGGTCGCGCAGCCACCGATGGAGCCCGGCGAGCGGTGCTTGCGGTGGACACCGTGGGAGGCGCGCAGGCCGTGGAAGCCGTGGCGCTTCATGACGCCGGCGGTGCCCTTGCCCTTGGAGGTGCCGGTCACGTCGACGATCTCGCCGCCTTCGAAGATCTCGGCGGTCAGTTCCTGGCCCAGCTCGAACTCGGAGGCGTTGGCGGTACGCAGCTCGACGAGGTGCTTGCGGGGGGTGACCTTGGCCTTCTCGAAGTGGCCGGCGGCGGGCTTGGTGACCTTCTTGGCCTTGACCGCGCCGAAGCCGAGCTGCACGGCGTTGTAGCCGTCCGTCTCGGGGGTGCGGACCTGGGTCACGACACAGGGGCCGGCCTGGATCACGGTCACCGGAACCAGGCGGTTGTTCTCATCCCAAAGCTGGGTCATGCCGAGCTTGGTGCCCAGGATGCCCTTCACGTTACGTTCACTCATGCTCTCAGACCTCACGGAAGCTTGATCTCGATATCGACGCCCGCAGGAAGGTCCAGACGCATGAGCGAGTCGACCGTCTTCGGCGTGGGGTCGAGAATGTCGATGAGACGCTTGTGCGTGCGCATCTCGAAGTGCTCGCGGCTGTCCTTGTACTTGTGGGGCGAACGGATGACACAGAACACGTTCTTTTCGGTAGGCAGCGGCACGGGGCCAGCCACCTTGGCACCGGTGCGAGTCACAGTATCGACGATCTTGCGCGCCGAGCTGTCGATGACCTCGTGGTCATACGCCCGCAGCCTGATGCGGATCTTTTGTCCCGCCACAGTTGTTCCTTCTTCTCGTCCCTATTTACCTGGAAGTTCCAGAGGGGTAAAACCCCTTGTCTCTCCGACCCCCGCGGTCGGGCGTGTCGCGCTCCTGTCGCAGACGGAGGCGGCCTTCCGGGTTTCCCCTGAAGGGCCAGCTCTGACGCTTTGGGCACGTGCTCAACCTGCTTTGGGAGGAGTCGCCGACGGCATGCGTCGGGTCGGCCCCCGCGGAGCAACCTGACTATCTTGTCACGTCAGGAGCGAACAGCCAAATCCGGGTCTCCTACCGTGCTCTCCCGACCGTCTCCCTCCCCGCCTCTTCCCGTCCCTCCCTGCCCCTGCTCGGCCACTACCTGCCCGGAGATCCGGGCGCCACGCCCTGGTGCCCGGGACAGCGCCCGGCGAAGGATGAGGTCATGCCGGTTCGCCGATCCCCGGCGAACGCACAAGCCCCCAGGAGACCCCATGTCCACCTACCTTCCCGAGTCCGAGACCGCGCAGATCCCCGCACATGCGGCGCCACCGCCCCGTTTGTGGGCCTGGGCCGGAGTGCTGGCCGGGGCGCTCGGAATCGCGACGATCCAGGCCTCGATGGCCGCCTCCGTCGACTGGCAGCTCACGGCGGGCGACGCCGAGAAGATGCTCGCCGACGCGGCGACGAAGCAGTCCACCTACCTCGTGTTCCACGTACTGGCCGTTCTGACCATGCTCGCCCTGCCGATCTTCGGCGCCGGCCTGAAGCGCCGGCTCGAGGAGCGCGGCGCGGCCGGCTCCCTCCACGGCCAGGTCGCGATGGCCGGCGTCGTGCTGACGGCGGGCGCCTTGCTGCTCGGCAGCGGCCTGGACACCCAGTTCGCCCTGGGCCTGTCCGACCCGTCCCTCTACGTCCCGGAGTCGGCCGCCTTCTACACCGACTGGGTCGCCACCATCCCCTGGCTCTGGGTGGGCATGGGCCTGCCCGCGCTGGCCCTCGCCGGCGCCGCGCTGCGCAGCGGCACCGCGCCCCGCTGGATCGGGGTCCTGTCGCTGGCCTTCGGCTTGCTGATCGTCCTGGCCGGCATCTCGCCCCTTCAGTACCTGGCCGGGTTCGTCGGCCCGGTGTGGGTGCTCCTGGCCTCGCTCGGGTTCGCCGTCGGCGACCGCCGACGCCCGCAGCAGTGATGACCGGTGCTGCTGTCGATGACCAATAGAGTGCAGTCATGACAGACTCCGCCGACCGCTACCCTGGCCGCCCTCGCACGGCGATCGGGGTAGCGGTCGGGGCCTTCCTTCCCGCCGTCGCGGGCGCCGCGCTCCAAGCGGCGAGCCGCGTCCCGGTCACGCCAGACGTGCTGTTCCTCGTCGTCGACGTGATGGTCGCCCTGGTCTACGGCTCGGTCGCCGCGGTGATCCTGGCGCGACGCAGCCACCCCGTCGCCTGGCTGGTGGCCCTGGCCGCGATAGGCGGTGGCGTCGCGGCCTTCGGCGGCGGCTGGGCGTCGTTCGCCGTGACCCATCCCGCCGCGCCGGACGCGAGCCTCGGGATGAGCCTCTTCGGCTCCGCCTGGGTGCCCGGCACGCTGTCCCTGTTCCTTGTCGTGCCGTGGCTCGTGCGCGACCATCGCCTGTCCCCCGCGGCGTGGGTGGGACTGGGCGCCGGCGCCGCGACCGCACTGACCTTCACCCTGCAACGGTTCTTCTTCCCCATGGCCGACAACACCGGCCTGATCCTGGCGGTGGTCGTCGTGGGCCTCGGCAGCGCGATCGCGGTGGCGTGGCGGCACCGCTACGGCCCGCCGGCGGAGCGAGCGGGGCTGGGACTGCTGGCCGTCGGCACCGCGGCGATGGCACTGTCCTTCCTCCCCCTGGTCCTCATCGCCTACACGGACGACGCGGTGCTCCTGCTGGTGCCGATCTCCCACCTCGCCTGTCAGGCGGTGTTTCCCGGTGCGCTGCTGGTGACGATGCTGCGCAACCGGCTCTGGGGCATCGACCTCGCCGTGAGCCGTGCGGTGATCGCCGGGCTCCTGACGCTCGGCATGGTCGCGGTCTACGCCGCGCTGGTCTGGCTGGCCACCGTGCTCGTCGGCAGTTCCGCGGCGGCTCAGGCGGTGGCCGCGGTGGGCGTGGTGCTCGCGGTCAACCCGCTGCGACGGTGGATCGAGGCGCGCGTGCGGCGACTGGTGTGGGGCGAGGCGGCCTCCCCCGGCCATGCGGCCCTGAGCATCGGGGCCTCGCTGTCGGCCGCCCGGGAGGACGAGGAGCTGCTGGACAGGCTGGCCGCGTCGGTGGGAGAGGCGCTCCATCTCGAATCCGTCACTCTCACGCTGCGTGGCCTCGACGAGTCCTCGGGCCGCTGGGGCGTTCCCACGAGCGCCGCCATCGAGCGACCGATCAGCCGTTCGCCCGAGGAGCAGGAGCCGATCGGGGGGCTCGCGATCACGGCCCGTCCGGGTGTGCGCCTCGACCGTCGCACCTTCGACGCCCTGGACCGCCTGCAGCCGGTGCTCGCGGTCGGGCTCGGGCTGGTGCGCGCCTCTCGCGACGTCGCGCGGGCTCGCGACGCCGCCACCCATGCCCGGCTGGCCGAGCGTCGCGTCATCCGGCGCGAGCTGCACGACGGCATCGGGCCCTGGCTGTCCGGGCTGCGGCTCGGGCTTCAGGGCGCACGGAACACGCTGCGCAGCGATCCCGTCGCCGCCGACGCGGTCCTGGAGGCGCTGCAGAAAGAGGTCGCGCAGCGCGTCCAGGACGTTCGCCTGCTCTCTCGCAGCCTGCTGCCGCCGGTGCTGGAGGAACAAGGCTTGGGAGCCGCGCTCACGGAGCTGGTTGCGCGGCACTCGGCGGCCGGCTTCACCGTCGACCTCATTTTCGGCGGCGCCCTGGCGCAGCACCCGGAGACCCTCCGGGAACTCGACGCTCCCGTCGCGGCCGCCGCCTACGCCGTGATCTCCGAGTCGGTGCTGAATGCGGCACGGCATTCCGGGGCTCCCGGATGCGAGGTGGAGCTGGCGCTCTCCGATGCCCCTGAGGCGCTCGTCGTGGCGTGCCGGGACCGCGGCGCCGGCCGCTCCCCCGCGGCGACCGACGGCGTGGGCACGCGTTCGATGCGCGAGCGCACCGAGGAGCTGGGCGGCACGCTGGCCATCGGGCGGGGCCGCGACGGACGGGGCACCTCCGTCCGCGCGGAGCTGCCCCTCGCACCCCTCGGGGTGCCCTCATGACGGACGGCACCATCCGGGTATTCCTCGTCGACGATCATCCCGTGTTCCGGATCGGAATGGCCGCTCTGCTGAACTCGCTTCCTGGAATCACCGTCGTGGGTCAGGCCGACAGCGCGACCGCCGCCGGCGCATTGCTCGCCGGACCACCGGTCGCCGACGTCGTGCTGATGGACCTCGATCTCGGCGACGGATCCGGGATCGACGTGACGCGCGCCGCCCTGCGCGCACGCCCCGACCTGAAGGTGCTCGTCGTGACGATGCACGAGGACGACGACGCGGTCGTCGCGGCCGTGCGCGCCGGCGCCCGCGGTTTCCTGGTCAAGTCGTCGCCGCCCGAGGCGGTGGAGCGCGCGGTGCGGGCCGTCGCGGCGGGCGAGATGATCTTGTCCCCGGCCGTCGCCGAGCGCGCCATGTCCTATCTCCTCGGGGGCCAGCGCGCCACCCGGCTGCCCTTCCCCGAGCTCACCACGCGCGAACGGGAGGTCCTCGATCTGGTGGCCCGCGGCCTGGACAACGCGACGATCGCGCACCGCCTGTCGGTGAGCCCCAAGACGGTGCGCAACACGCTGGCCACGATCCTGGCCAAGCTCTCCCTGCGCGACCGCTCGGCCGCGATCGTCCGCGCCCGGGCGGAGGGGCTCGGCGCTACGTGAGGACCTCGGCTTCGCCCCGTTCGCGCTCGACGTGCGAGCGGGCGTGCTCGAGGGCCGGGGCGAGGTGGGGGAAGAGGTGGTTGCGATGGCGCAGCGCCTTCATCACGCCCACCCGTTCGAACAGGCCCGTGTGGCTGGGCAGCACCCCCTTGATCAGCACGGTGATCCCCCGCCGCTCCAGCGCCACGACCATGTCGCTGAGCGTGCGCGCCCCCGTCGCGTCGACCACCTCGAGCTGGGACATCGCCAGGATCACCACGGAGACGCCCTGCTGGGCGGTGACGGCCTCGGAGACCCGGTCGGCGGCGGCGAACACCAGCGGCCCCTTGATCCGCAGCAGCGCGATCTTCTCGTCGCCCTCGACGGGCTCCCCCGGCAGCTCCTCGCGGCGCACGCCCGCCGCGCGCGAGAGCGAGCGCACCGCGAAGAACCCGGCGACGATCATCCCGATGACCACCGCGAAGATCAGGTCGACGGAGATGGTGACCACCGCGGTGATCACGAACGCCAGGGCGTCGGGCTTGGTCGAGCGCAGGATCGTCATGGCGGTGCGGCGCTGGACCATGCGCACCGCGGTCATCATCAGCACGCCCGCCAGCGCGGCCAGCGGGACCATCCCGACGGGCGCGGCGGCGAACAGGATGATCCCCAGCAGGACCACCGAATGGAATCCGGCGGCCAGCCGCGTGCGCGCACCGGCCCGCAGGTTCACGGCGGTCCGGGCGATGGCGCCGGTGGCGGGCATGCCGCCGAAGAGGCCGGCGCCGATCGAGGCCAGGCCCTGGCCCACCAGCTCCCGGTCGGCCTCGTAGCGGCCCTTCGAGGACATCGACGCGGCCACCCGCACCGACAGCAGCGACTCGATCCCGGCCAGCGCGGCGACGGTGACCGCGGGCAGGGCCAGTTCCGAGAGCAGGCCGAGACTCACCGTCGGGAGGCTGGGGACGGGCAGCGTGTGGGGAAGCTCCCCGATCACGGGCAGCGGCGAGCCGGCCAGCGTCGTCACGAGGGTCGCCAGGACGATGCCCACCAGGGAGGCGGGGATGCTGCGGTGCAGCTTGGGCAGGCCGAGCATGCAGGCCGCGACGGTCGCCACGCACAGCAGCGCCCACAGCGCATCGTCGATCCTCACGGCGGCGATCGCCTGGAAGGCCGCGACGATGACGTTGGTCGAATGGTCGCCCGACGCGCCCGTCAGGGTGGGGATCTGCTGGAGGAAGATGATGGCGGCGATGCCCAGGGTGAACCCCTCGATCACCGGCCAGGGGATGAGGGCGACGGCCCGCCCCATCCGGGCGATCCCGGTGATCAGCAGGATCGCTCCGGCCATCACGCTGAGCAGCGCCACCGCGCCGACGCCGTGGGCGGCGATGATCGGGGCCAGGACGACCACCATCGCGCCGGTCGGGCCGGACACCTGGACGTGCGATCCGCCGAAGACGGCGGCGATGAAGCCGGCCACGATCGCCGTGACGATGCCGGCCTCGGCGCCCGCCCCGGAGGAGATGCCGAAGCCCAGCGCGAGGGGCAGTGCGACGATGCCCACCGTCAGGCCGGCCATGAGGTCGGCCCGCCAGGAGCGGGGCAGCTCCTCGTAGTCGGTCAGCCGGGGAAGCAGGCCCCACAGGTGTTCCCGAACGCTCACCGACCGGCCCTCCCGGGAAGAGACGGCAGCTCGGCGATCTCCGAGAGCTGAGCGCCGTGGGCGTGCAGCACGTCGATCAGGAAGCGCCGCGCCGAGCCCAGCAACGCGATCACCTCGTCGGACGCGATGCGGTAGTGGACGTGGCTTCCGCGCCGGTCGGAGACCACGACGCCGTGCCGGCGCAGCACCGCGAGATGCTGGGACAGATGGGAGGCCTCCAGTCCGGTGTGCTGCTGGATGTCGGCGACGGTGTGCTCGCGGTCGTCGCAGAGCAGTTCCAGGATGTGGATGCGGATGGGATGCGCGAGGCCCTTGAAGAGGCCGGCCTTGAGTTCGTACAGCGGTCGCTGCGAGTTGCTTAACGGCATGATGGATTCATCATATCAGCGGACTTGCGCCGGATTGCTAGCATTGTCACAGGAGGTGCTAGCAATGGCGACGATTACGGTGCGCGGCCTTGACGACGACATCAAGGACGCCCTGGCCAGACGAGCGCGTCGGCATGGGCGGTCGATGGAGGCGGAGGCCCGGCAGATTCTCGCCGATGTCGTGGCGGCCGACCTCGTCTACCCCAACGCGCTGATCAAGATGCATATCGAGTTGCGCGACGAGGACATCGAACTCGACATTCCCGAGCGAACCTACGACGAGCCGCGGGTGACCTTCTGATGCTCGTCGCCCTCGATACCAACGTGGTGTCCGAGGCGATCAGGTCCCGCTGCGATCCCCAGGTCTTCGCCTGGCTCTCCCGATTCGGATCGGAGGAGCTGCTCCTCCCCGCACCCTGCTGGGCCGAACTGCAACGAGGCATGCAGCTCTTGCCCCTCGGGAGGAGACGCGACGCCCTGGCGCAGCACCTGACGTCGACGGTGGACGCCCTCGGGGGGATCTTGCCGTTCGGGAAGGCGGAGGCGGAGGTCTACGGAGAGTTGGCCGGCACGCCCGGCCGCCCTCGCCCCATCATCGACACCATGATCGCCGCCATCTGCCGCACCAACGATCTGCCGCTGGCCACGCGCAACACCCGAGACTTCGACGGCTGCGGCATCGAACTCATCAACCCCTGGCTCTAGGGAACCACTGATCAATCATTCCTCGGCTGCGGCGCACCAGATCGGGCGAT
>DAOLFC010000135.1:0-9254 GCA_035326505.1 Arachnia sp. | reverse complement strand
GGCCGTTGGCGCCCTGCGACTCGCGGCGGTGCCGCTTGACGAGGTTGACGCCCTGCACGGTGACGCGCTGCTCGGCCGGGTAGACGGCGATGATCTCACCGATCGCGCCCTTGTCCTTGCCGGAGATGACCTTGACCCGGTCACCCTTCTTGACGTGAAGCGAATTCATCTCAGATCACCTCCGGGGCGAGCGAGACGATGCGCATGAAGCGCTTCTCGCGGAGTTCACGCGCGACGGGACCGAAGATGCGGGTGCCACGGGGCTCCCCGTCGCCCTTCAGGATGACGGCGGCGTTCTCGTCGAACTTGATGTAGGAGCCGTCGGCGCGGCGACGCTCCTTCTTGGTGCGGACGACCACGGCCTTGACCACGTCGCCCTTCTTGACGTTGCCGCCAGGGATCGCGTCCTTGACGGTGGCGACGATGGTGTCGCCGAGGTAGGCATAGCGGCGCCGGGATCCACCGAGAACACGGATGCAAAGGATCTCCTTGGCACCAGTGTTGTCGGCGACCTTCAGCCGCGACTCCTGCTGGATCATTACTTCTCCTTGTCTCGCCGGTTCCCTGGGATATGGCCTTGCGAAACTAGAAACGGCCCCCCTGGATTTTGCCAGGGGGCAGCCACCAAGCTCGATGGAGATGGTGACGGTGTGCCCGGGAGAGGTCCCCTCGAAAGAGGGCTCAGACCCAAGACAACCTGTTCATCTTAGCGCGGCCGGCGGTGATCGGAAAATCGCGCGTCCCGGCCTCTGTCGCGGTGTCCGCCCGGGCGCGAAAACGGGCGGCGACGACCGGAGTCGCCGCCGCCCGCTCAAGGCTGCCGATCAGCCGCAGGAGGCCGCGGCGTAGGTGCCCTCGGTGGTGAGGGTGCGGTCACCGGCCGTGGCCGTCACCGAGACCTGTCCCCCCGGGGTCGACGCGACGCGCATGGCGAACGCCTGCGAGACGGACCTGCCCGACCCGACCTCGGCCCACTCCTTGCTTCCGTAAGGAGTCGTCACCGTGACCTTCACCGCGCTCGGGTCCTCATTGGTGGTCTTGACCACCAATTGCAGCTTCCCCGCCACACAGCGGGTGTCCGCGAGGACCGCGACGTTCGGTCCGGGCGAGACGCCGTCGCCCACGGTCAGGGTCAACGTCGTCGACGTGGTCCCGGCCGTGCTGACGTACGGCGGCAGCACCAGCTGGCCGATGATCGTGTACACGCCGGGCGTGTTCACCACCGACTCGTCGAACGCCCAGTCGATGCCGATCGCCTGGTTGTCCCGCGAACCGTCGTTGTAGGACACGAGCGCTCTCGCGGGCAGGAACGGAAGTTCGCCGACCTCCACCTGCTGCGCGAACTGCTGCGCGCCCTGGATCGCGATGCCGCCCTCGGAGTCCTCGGGTCGCACGTAGATCTGAGCCTCGGCGAGCAGGCCGTTGGCCGTGTTCGTGCCGTAGACCACGAACGGATCGACGTTGGTCTCGGCGACCTGCTCGGCGGTGATCGGCTGCCAGGTGAAGTCGGCCTGGCCGCGCGCGCCGCTGGCGTAGACGACGTCCAGCTTCTCCGGCAGCGTCGGGATGTTGCCCACGACCGTGCGCATGATCACCGGCTGGTCGACGCTCACGACGGCCTCGCCGTTGACCCGCCACCGCAGCACGCCGGTGCCGGCGCCGCTGCCCTCGACACCCGAGATGCGGATCCGCAGCTGCGAGGTCTCGATCGTCTCGAAGCCCACGGTGTTGTAGGTGTTCAGGGCGCGCCGGTTCGCGTAGGTCCCGTCGCCCTTAAGGGTGACCGGCACCCACGACGTGCCGTTGTGATACTCGATGACCCAGGTGTCGGCCCGCGGAATCCGCGTGCCGCCGTTGTCGTCGTACCAGTAGATCTGGGTCGAGTTCACGCGAACCGGGGAGTCCCAGGTGTACTGGATCCACGCCGCCGAGGCGGACGAGGTGCCGTTGGCCGCCTGACCCCAGGTGCCCCAGCCGTGCCCGGCTCCGGGCGAGGAGCTGGTGGGCGTGGTCGCCTCGTTGACCCGCGAGTGGTTCTCCCACGAGGCCGTTCCGCTCGTCGTGATGGCGCCGACGGAGCCGAACTCGGCCGTCATGCTCTTCTCGGTGAGCGCCAGCTCGATGTCACGAGCGGTGGTGAGCTCGCCGTCGTTGGCCGTGAGACGGAACGTGTAGGTTCCCGCCGCGGTGCCGGTGACGGTCGTGGTCAGGGCGGTGGGCGTCGTGAAGATCGCGCTGGCTCCGGCGGGGCCCGAGACCATGGACCAGACGTAGGTCAGCTGACCGTCCTCGGGGATGCCGTCGTCGGTCACGGTGCCCACCAGGGTGGTGGACAGGTTGCCGTCGCGAGTCCGGTCGGCGGTCACCGAGACCACGGGGGCCTCGTTGACGACCTCGGGAACCTCGCGGCCGGAGTCGAAGACCTGGATCTCGGCGATCGCCGTGTAGGTGGACGGCTTGTTCGTGAAGGCCACGCGCACCTTGCTCGCGGTGGTCGTCGGGAACAGCGCCTCGTTGAACTTGGCAGCCGGGGCCTTCGGCGACTTGAAGGCCTCGGGGACCGTCGTCCAGCCACCCGAGCCGTCGGGCACCTGGATCGAGTACCGGGTCGGCTCGCTGTAGCCGCCGGCCTGGCGGTCGCTGGCGAACCACACCTTCACGTTGTCGAACTGCTTCGGCGCGCCGAAGTCGAGCTCGACGTAGCCGTTCGGGTCGGTGGTGCCGTAGTTGCCCCAGTAGGGCTCGTTGACGGTGGTGCCGTCGGTGACGGCCGCCAGCGAGACGGGCCGCTCGGTGGTCTTGATCGCACCGGGGGTGTAGTTCATCGAGTTGGTGGCCCAGCCCGGGGTGTGGAAGTTGCGCCACGACGTCGGGCGCACGCCCTGCTGGGTGTACGACGACGAGAGCTGCGCGCCCTGGGCCAGGTTGGGGGAATCCTCCTCGAGGTCGATGCCGGCGGTCTTCAGGAAGCCCACCACCCGCTCGTCCTCGATCGGGGTGTTCACGGCCGACGGCACGGAGGCGCCCGCGGCCGACTCGACCTGCGCGCCGATCCCCGAATCGGACTCGGTGATCTGGTTGGCCGCGGGGTCGTAGACGAAGCGGCCGAGCTGGTCGGCGGAGGCCTTGTGCTCACCGTCGATGAACAGGCTGTAGCCCGCGCCCAGGCCGTAGTGCGAACCGTCCTCGTCCCACACCACCGTGAGGTCCTTGCCGTGGTAGCGCACGTTGTTGACCATGAAGTGGTCGTAGCCGAGATCGATCGGCCACAGCTCGATCAGCGCGTCGGAGCGCGGCTGGATGCCGCCCATGTCCTCCACGTAGATGTAGTTCATGTTGCCGAGCATCACGTGGTTCGGGTTGTTCCGGTTGAACGTCTTGTTGGTCGGGTTCCAGTTCGAGTAGTACTCGGCCTGGTTCGCGATCCGAGCGTCACCGCCCGGGTAGACGCTCCACGCCATCCAGTCCAGCAGGCGTGCAGCGTACGGACCGGTGATGTACTTGTTGTCGGGGTCGTAGTGCCGCAGGGCCGCACGGACGGCACGGAACTGCACGGTGAAGTTGATGTTGGAGAAGTTGTTCGAACCGAGCGTGTTGAACTTCGTGCGGTCCCACTGATTCGCCGTGTAGAACGGGAAGATCGGGAAGTTGTCCCCGTAGCGCAGGAAGCGGAAGGCATCGACGTAATCGTCGGCGTCCTCCACCGGGACCAGGTTCTCGGCGAACATGTCGTAGAGGTTGGTCTCCTTGACCGGGATGAAGTTGCGGTCGGTCAGCGGATGCGCGTTCCCGCCGGCGGTGGCGGCGGCCTGGGCGCCGTGCGAGGTGCGCACGAGGAAGCTGCGCATCTGGTTGTTCCAGGTCCGGTCGAGGATGGCGTCGCGGATGTCGTCGGCCGTGCCGGCCATCTCGTCGACCTTGGCCGAGCCGACGCCCGCGAGGTCGTAGAGCTGGCGCGCGGCGTCGAAGGCGCCCCACACGTAGGCCGACTCGGGACGCTCGATCGTGGCGCTGCCCGCCGTGCCGCCGGTACGCGGGTACAGGAAGGTGATCGCGTCGGCGTCGTTGCCCGGCATGTAGTAGGTGTCGTAGGCGATGAGCTTGTCGTTGTTGCCGTCGTAGTGCTCGAGCTGTCCCTTGCCGTCCCACTCGAAGTAGTACCCGAACCGCTGGGCGACCTCGGGGCCGCCGCCGTGGACCTGGTAGGCCTCGAGCCCTGCGGTGCCGAGGTACTGCGAGTAGTGGTTGTTCCAGCTGGTGTGCCCCGAGCTGTCGAGGAACGCCGAGGAGCCGGAGAGCTCGCCGATGTTCATGATCTGGCCGTAGGCGAGGTACGGGTTCCGGATCCACTTGGTGTCCTGCAGGTGCATCGGCTGAGTCAGCGCGACGGCGTTCTGGTACAGGTGCGAGCCCTCGACGGTGGTCGGGTACTGATAGGCGTAACCCGGCTCGTTGGCGTCGAGGCTGTTGAAGCGCTCGCCCCACCAGCGATACACGATGGCCTTCTCGATCGGCGCGCTCGGCACGTCGATGTAGGGGATGTCCTCGGCCCAGCGCTCGTTGAAGTCGGTGACGCCCTCGCGGAACGCGTCGGCCGGCGCCAGGTCGGCGTAGCGCTCGAACTCGGCCGGGGTCTCGGGCATGGTGGCGCTGTAGAGGGCGCCGACCACGGAGACGTCGACGGAGCCGCCCGCGGGAACGGTGATCTGGCGGTCGAGGTTGGTGCCCGAGCGAGTGAAGCCCTTGGCCTTGAGCCGGACGTTGACGTTGGACCAGGCGGTGTCGATGAGACCGTTGTTCGCGCCGCTGGTCAGGGTGCGGGTGCCGCTCAGGTCGTCGGTGCCGGTCCCCGCTGCCGTCGCCAAGGGGGAGGCGGCGCGCACGGTGAACGTCTGGGCCGAGCTGCCCGGGTTGGTGAAGGTGATCGCCGATACGGCGACGTTGTCGTAGGTGATGAACTTCTTCAGATCGGCCGTGACGCCGGTGGATCCGACGGTGTAGCGGGCCTTCGCGTGGCTGGGCGCGTTGAACCGCTGCGCCCCGACCTCGGTGAGCGTCTGCCCGTTGACCACGACGGTGTAGAAGTTGCCCAGGTTGTTCGGGCCGCCGGCGTAGGCCGTTCCGGCGAAGCCCATCGTGCCCCAGGTGCTGTTGCCGCGCATGTAGAGCGTGCGGCCCCGGGTCTGGAGCACGGCGTTGTTCGACGTGCCGGTCACGCCCAGCACGCGGTCCAGGTAGTAGTCCGTACCGCCCGCCGCCTTGTCCTTCTGGAAGATGGACCCGTGCATGCTCTCGGCCGTCCACGGCACACCCGGTTCCAGGGCGGAGGCGACGGTGGCCACGTTGGTGTACGTCGGATCTCCGATGTCCATCGAGTCGGTGAGCCCGTTGGTGTACAGACCGACATCGGACTCGTTGCCGGGCAGCACCTGAGCTGCCGCGGTCAGCGGTGATATTGCGAAACTCGTTGCCACGACCGCGCCGGCGACTCCGGTCGTGATCAGGCTCTTCATGGCTCTGCCGACCATGATTGCTCCTCTCCGTTGGGGAGACTGGCGACCGACGAGGGCCCGGTCCTCAACGAGGCGGCGCCCAGGTCACCAGTCGGGATCAGTAAAGCAGTATTTCGCAAAGATCGCAATCGTTTTCGAACGTCTCTTCCGCGGATCGTCGCGGCCCGGCACACGGTGGCGGGGGTTTCCTGGGAAAGTAGCTCCCGTGGACAGCACAGAGCAGACAGGACGCGGACGCCCGGGACCGACGCGCGATGGGGCGCCGCTCACCGTCGTCATCGCACCGGCGGGGTTCGGCAAGAGCACGCTGATCGACCAGTGGCGGCGGCGGTCGCAGCCGTCCGCTGCGGGCTCGTTCGACGCCTTCTACCGCACGAACTCCGTCGACGCCGGGATCCTCATCGCCGAGTGCGCCGGGGCGCTGGGGGTCTCCGAGGACGAGCAGAAGGACGCGATCGGCCTCATCCATCCCGACGGTGAGTCCCTGGGCCCGGAATTCGTGCGACGGATGGCGGAGTCGCTGCGCACGCTCCCGGGGCCGTTCACCCTCTTCCTCGACGACCTCCACGGCATGCCCGAGGAGACGGCTAAGGATGTCGGCCGGCTCGTCTCGCTGGTCGCCGACGACCGGCATCGTTTCGTGGTGGCGTCGCGGACCACGCCGCCCTGGCCGGTGGAGCGCTGGCGGGTGTCGGGGTTCGCCGAGGTGGTCACCGCGGACCAGCTGCGGCTCACCGTCGAGGACATCGCGGGCCTGCTCGACCCGGAGTTCGCACACCTCGCGCCGCGCGTGCGGGAGGTCACCGAGGGCTGGCCGGCGGCCGTCGAGGTCGTGCGCTGGCGGCTGCGCGGCGGCTCCGCGGTGGACTTCGAGGCGGCCGTTCTCGACCTCATCGACTACGTCGCCGACGAGGTGCTGCCGGTGCTGCCGGAGCCCGAGCTGCGCGTGCTGACCCGCACGTCGATCCTGCCGCCCTTCCCCGTCTCGGTGGCCGTGGCCGTCTCCGGCGAGATCACCGCCGCCGCGGTGCTGGACGACGTCCACCGGCGCACGTCGCTCATCACCCGGTTCGACGACGGCACGCATCAGTACCACGCGGTCCTGCGCGCGGCGCTGCGTCGGTGGCTGACGCACGCCGAGCCCGCCCTGGAGGAGGAGTTGCAGGTGCGGGCCGCCGACGCCTGGCTGGAAGAGCCCGACTCACTCGCGGCGCTCTCGCACGCGATCGACCATCTCGTCGAGGGCCGCGCCTGGGAGCGCGCCGTCGAGCTGCTGCGCCGGAGCGAGGCTCGGATCGAGCGCGGCTCGCGACTCGACCGGTTCGTGCAGTGGCTCGAAGCGGTTCCCGGCTCCTGGTGGCGGGACGACAGCGAGCTGCTCCTGCTGTACGCCGCGGCGAACCTGAGGATCGGCAGGACGGGGCGCGCGATCGAGGTCCTGCGCGGCCCCGCGCTCGCGGGGGACCCCGGGACGGCCGCGATCGCCAACCTCACCTACGCCTGGATGACCGGGTGGTCGACCGATCCCCGGGAGGCCCTCCGGCTGTGCGCGCAGGCGCGTCCCGCGATCGAGCGGCTCGACGGCGCGGCCGGATCGCACGGGTACCCCCGGCTGGGCAGCGTCAGCCGACACGCCCTGGCCGCGGACATCGCCACCGCCCAGTCGCATGTGTTCCTCGGCGAGTTCGAAACCGCTATCGAGGAGCTGACGGTGCTGCGGGGGCATCGGGCCGAGATCGGCGCCATGCCCCAGTCGGCGCTGTGCGGCAGCCTCGCGTTCGCGCTCGCCCTGCGGGGCGAGACCTCCGCGGCGACGGCCCGCGCGAGCGAGGCCCTCCAGCTCGCCTACGACGCCGGCGCGGTGGAGGGACACGTGCGCACCGTGCCCGCGCTGCTCGCCCAGGCGGTCGTCGCCCAGGCGACCGGCGACAACGCCTCGGCCCTAGCCCAGCTGGAGAACGCGGCGGCCCGGTGCCGCCCGTCCCGCGCCGCGAACCTCCTCGCGATGTGCGGCCTGGTCGCGTCGATGTGCGGCGAGACGCGCAGCTACCTCGCCGACCTCGAGCCGCCCGCGGCGCCCGCACCGCTGCCGCTCGTGGACCAGTTCACCGCGGCCGCCGAGGCCCGCGCCCTGACCCGGCTCGGCGACCACCTCGCAGCGGAGCGGCAGCTGCAGGCGACGGAGCCGAACGAGTTCACCCTGGGCGCCTGGGTGGAGGTTCTTCTCCCCCGGTTGGAGCGTCGCCGGGCCGCCCGCTGGCTCGCGACGCAGGGTTCCCCGACCTGTCCCCGAGGGCAGATCGTCCGGCTGCTCGCCAACGCGGCGGTGGTCGAGTCGGACGCGAGGGCGCTGCAGCTCGCGCAGGCCGCCGCCGATCTCGCCGCCCCCGAACGCCTGCTCGGGGTCTTGATGGATGCGCCGGAGCAGCTGCTGGCCCGGCTGGACGGTGCCCAGCCGACCCACCCCCTGTTGATCGAGGCCCTGTCCCGGTTGGGCACGACCGACCTGCCCTCGTTCACGGCCCGGGAGCTGGAGATCCTCCGCCTCCTCCCCCACATCTCCACCGCGGAGGAACTGGCCTCCCGGCTGTTCGTCTCGGCGAACACGGCCAAATGGCACCGGGCCAACATCTACCGCAAGCTCGGCGTGCATCGTCGCGAGGACGCCGTCGCGAGGGCCGTGCAGCTGGGGTTGATCAAGCCCGGCGGCTGACGTCAGCTCCCGAAGAGGTTCGGCAGATCCTCCAGCGCCAGGTCGACGACAGCCAGTTCCCGGGAGCTTCCGCCCAGAACCAGGAACGGGCCTAGATCGACCGGCCCCCGCTCGCGCGCCCGATCGAGGAGTTCGTCGATCGTGAGTCGACTCGCGGACAGGGGCACCACGCTCCTCGCAGGGCGTCACGCGGCAGATGACGCTGCGGAAAGCGATGTCAGCGCGGCTGCGTACGTCGGAACCAGACCTGTCTCAGCGATAGTGCGGCTGTTTCCGTCGGCATAGCGACGGAAACAGCCGCACTATCGGCCCTCCATCCAGGTTCTGGATGTCAGACTTGGGCCGGTTTTGACCCACTCTTCGGGGCACGCACCGACCTCCCGCTCTTGAGGTGCGAAGCACAGGCTCGAAGCGAGCGTCCGGCAGCCGAAGAATAGTCTATGTCCAGGGTTGTGGACGGATAAGTGCGGTCAGAAGTGAATTCTGCGAAATCCTGCCCTGTGAAGGGCTGATCGCCGCGCTTTTCCGTCAGATTCCTCGTGACCATCCGTAGGGACCCGCCCCAAGACTGCCTTTCGGCTGCCGGACACCCCTTTCGAGACGCTGGTACCTCGCACCTCAGCACCCGGACGAGGCCCGGGGAATCCGCGTCTCGAAAGGAGCCAGCGCAACCCTCCGCAGGAACCCATCCCGGATTCCTGGAAAAACGGCCACAACCCCAAACGGTCTCGTATCTCTGTTCCCGGGAAATGGCCTGATGTCTGGCTCTAGTTGTGGGGACGTACATATTGCACACCTCCACAAGCAGAGCCAGACATCGGTCAACTCACGCCAGACGGCGTGAAACATCCCCTCATCGCGCCACCGATCACGCTTCTCCACCCCTTTCCCCACAGCCCGATATTTCGGTGGGTAATCTGTTACACAACCGTGACCACAAACAGCCCCCGTGCTGCTGGTTTTGTTGAGGAAATGTCGGAGGTGGCTGGAAGAATTCTTGGCATGACCCCGGAAGAGTTCCAGCACCA
>DAOLFC010000134.1:0-9358 GCA_035326505.1 Arachnia sp. | reverse complement strand
TCGGCGAGGTCATCGGCCCCAAGGGCAAGATGATCAACCAGATCCAGGACGACACGGGCGCCAACATCTCCATCGAGGACGACGGCACCGTCTACGTCGGCGCGGCCGATGGCGCGGCGGCCGACGCCGCGGTGGCGGCGATCAACTCGATCGCCAACCCGCACATGCCGGAGAAGGGCGAGCGCTTCCTCGGCACCGTCGTGAAGCTCACCAGCTTCGGCGCCTTCGTCTCGCTGCTTCCGGGCAAGGACGGCCTGCTGCACATCTCGAAGCTGCGCGCCCTCGCGGGCGGTCAGCGCGTCGAGAACGTGGAGGACGTGGTTTCTGTCGGTCAGAAGCTGCAGGTGGAGATCACCGACATCGACGATCGCGGCAAGCTCTCGCTGAGCCCGGTCGTCGAGGAGTCCGACGCGGAGTGATCCGGATCTGACGAACACGGGGCGGGGTCGTGCGGCGAAGGCCGCGCGGCCCCGCTTCCGGTTTCAGTGGTTCCGGCAACCGCGTTAGACTGGCACTCGCAGGGGTCGAGTGCCAGTGTGCTGGAGGAGGTGACATGCTCGACGACCGGAAGCTCAAAGTGCTCAACGCGATCATCACCGACTACGTCGCCAGCCGGGAGCCCGTAGGCTCCAAAGCGCTGGTGGAGCGGCACAACCTCGACGTGTCTGCGGCCACCGTGCGCAACGACATGGCCGCGCTCGAGGAGGAGGGCTACATCACCCAGCCCCACACCAGCGCGGGCCGCATCCCCACCGACAAGGGCTACCGGCTGTTCGTCGACAAGCTCGCCCGGATCAAGCCGCTGTCGGCGGCCGAGCGCCGGGCCATCGACGCCTTCATGATGGGCGCCGTCGACCTCGACGACCTGGTGAGCCGCACGGTGCGCCTGCTCGCGCAGCTCACCCGTCAGGTGGCCATCGTGCAGTATCCGGTTGCGCAGGACGCGCTGATCAAGCACGTCGAGCTGGTCCTGCTCTCGGCCGACCGCGTGCTCGTGATGCTGGTGAAGTCGAGCGGGCGCGTCGAGCAGCGCATGATCGAGATCTCCCCGGCCGACGTCGACCATCTGGTGGTTCTGCGCAACCGGCTCGCGGAGGCGATGCTGGGGCGTACCGCCTCCGGGGCGGCGGTCAGGCTCGGCCTGGTCGTCGACGATGTCGGTCCCGAGGAGCGAGGGCTCGCCATCGCCGTCGTGACGACGATGCTGGAGATGCTCGCCCACGAACGCTCGTCGCAGGTCCTGGTCGCCGGGGTGCCCAATCTGGCCCGCTTCGGCGGTTCGAATGCGGCGATCATCCGCCCGCTCCTGGAGGCGATCGAGGAACAGGTGGTGCTGCTGCAACTGCTCAGCGAGGCCGCCGGCGACTCGGATCTCACCATCCGGATCGGCCAGGAGAACACGGCGGAGGGCTTCCAGCAGACCAGCCTGATCGCGTCGGGGTACGGCAGCTCGGGCGGCTCGCTCGGCGCGGGGCTCGGCATCGTCGGCCCCACCCTCATGGATTACCCGACTACCATCGCCACGGTGCGGGCGGTCGCCCGCTACGTGAGCCGATACCTCACTGAAGGCTAGACACAAGAACGCCTAGACACGAGAAAGCACTGATGAGCAAGGACTACTACGCCGTTCTGGGGGTCGAGCGCGACGCCTCGGCCGAGGCGATCAAGAAGGCATACCGTCGCCAGGCGATGAAGGTTCACCCCGACGTCGCTCAGGACGACGAGAACGCGGCCGAGCGCTTCAAAGAACTCAACGAGGCCTACGAAGTGCTGAGCGACCCGAACAAGCGGGCCATCTTCGACCGCGGCGGCGACCCCATGGGTGGCCCCGGAGGCGCGGGGTTCAGCGGCTTCGGCGGCGGTTTCGCGGGCGGCTTCGACTTCACCAACCTGGTCGACGCCATGTTCGGCGCGCAGGGCACCCGCGGGCCGCGCTCGCGCGTGCGGCAGGGTCAGGACGCGCTGGTGCGGGTCACGCTGAAGCTGCACGAGGCCGTCTTCGGGGTCACCAAGCCGATCAAGGTGGACACCGCCGTGGTGTGCCCGAAGTGCCAGGGCCAGGGCGGGGAGCCGGGCTCGGAGCCCGTGACCTGCGCCACCTGTCACGGGCAGGGCGAGGTCACCCAGATCCAGCGCAGCTTCCTCGGCGACATCCGCACCTCGCAAGCCTGCCCGTCGTGCCGCGGCTACGGCACCGTGATCCCCAGCCCCTGCGGCGAGTGCTCCGGCGAGGGCAGGGTGCGCTCGACCCGCACCATCTCCGTGCGGATCCCCGCGGGCGTGTCGACGGGCATCCGGATCCACCTGGAGTCCCAGGGCGAGGTGGGGCCCGGCGGCGGCCCGGCCGGCGACCTGTACGTCGAGATCACCGTCGACAGCCACGAGACCTTCCGCCGCGACGGCGACAACCTGGAGATGGTGGTCAAGCTGCCGATGACGGCGGCGGCGCTCGGCACCTCCGTCGAGTTGGCGACGCTGGAGGCGGAATGGGAGAAGTCCGACCTGGAGGAGCGGGCCGTCACCCTCGACGTTCCCTCCGGGACCCAGTCGGGCACCCGGATCGCGATCAAGGGCAAGGGCGTGCCGCGACTGCGCGGGGGCGGCCGCGGCGAGTTGGGCGTCACGCTGCTGGTGCAGACCCCGACGCGCCTCGACGATCGTCAGCGCGAGCTGCTGGCGCAGCTGGCGGAGGCTCGGGGCGAGACCAAGGCATCGGCCGTCACCCATAAGGGCAAGGGCGGCGTGAAGGGCTGGCTGCAGGACATCTTCTCGTGACGGCCGCCCTCTTCCTCGCGGACTTCGACGAGGCGGTGCCGGGGCAGGTGATCGTCGTCACCGGCGACGAGGCCCGGCACGCGGGAGCGGTCAAGCGCATCGAGCCCGGGGAAGAGGTGCTGCTTTCCAACGGCCGCGGGCTCGGGGCGCGCGGGATCGCCGAGTCGGTGACGAAGACCGAGCTCCGGGTGCGCGTCGAGCAGACCCTCGCTGAGCCGGCCCGCCGGATCCGGGTGGCCGCGGTCCAGGCGCTCGCCAAGGGGGAGCGCAGCGAGCTGGCCGTGCAGATGCTCACCGAGCTGGGGGCCTCCCGGATCGTCGCGTGGCAGGCCGATCGCTCCATCGTGCGCTGGCAGGGGGAGCGCGGCGACAAGGCGCTGGCCAAGTGGCGCTCCACCGCGCGCGAGTCGGCCAAGCAGGCGCGGCGGTTCGCCGTGCCCGAGGTGTCGGCAGCCACCTCGCGGCAGCTCGTCGCGGCCCTCGCGGATCAGGATCTGGTGCTGGTGCTGCACGAGGACGCCGACCTGCACATCGCCGACATCGTGCTTCCCGAGGAGGGCTGCGTCGCCGTGGTGATCGGCCCGGAGGGTGGGATCACCGGGGGCGAACTGGACGCGCTGCTCGCGACGGGGGCCAAGGCCGTGCGGATCAGCGACGGGGTGCTGCGCACCTCGACCGCCGGCGCCGTAGCCCTCGCTCAGCTCGAGGTTCTCGCCCGATGACCGGCTTCTCCTACGACGTGACCCGCCGGCTCGACGGGCGCCGTGGCCGGGCGGGCGTCATCCGCACCCCCCATGGCGAGATCCAGACCCCGGCGTTCGTCGTCGTGGGCACCAAGGCGACGGTGAAGGCCGTGCTGCCCGAGGCCATCGCCGAGCTGGGCGCCCAGGCGGTGCTGGCCAACGCCTACCATCTCTTTCTGCAACCGGGAGCAGGCCTGATCGACGAGGCCGGCGGGCTCGGCCGCTTCATGAACTGGCCGGGCCCCACGTTCACCGACTCCGGCGGCTTCCAGGTGATGAGCCTCGGGGCCGGCTTCAAGAAGGTGCTGGCCATGGACACCAAGGGCCTGCAGAGCGACGACGTGATCGCCGAGGGCAAGACCCGGCGCGCTCACGTCGATGACGACGGGGTCACCTTCATCTCCCACCTGAACGGCGACAGGCACCGCTTCACCCCCGAGGTATCGATGGGCATCCAGCACGAGCTGGGCGCCGACATCATGTTCGCCTTCGACGAGCTCACCACGCTCATGAACACCCGCGAGTACCAGGAGCGCTCGGTCCGGCGCACCCACGACTGGGCGATCCGCTGCCTGGCCGAGCACCGCCGGCTGACCGAGGCCCGCGCGGGCAAGCCCTACCAGGCGCTGTTCGGCGTGATCCAGGGCGCGCAGTACGAGGACCTGCGGCGCCAGGCGGCGCGTGGGCTCGCGCAGCTGGAGGTCGACGGGCAGAGCTTCGACGGCTTCGGCTTGGGCGGGGCCTTGGAGAAGGAGAAGCTGGGGGAGATCGTCGGCTGGATGGTCGACGAACTGCCGGAGGACAAGCCCCGGCACCTGCTGGGCATCTCGGAGCCGGACGACCTGTTCGCCGCCGTCGAACAGGGCGCCGACACCTTCGATTGCGTGAACCCCTCGCGGGTCGCCAGGAATGCGGCGATCTACACCGCGGACGGCCGCTACAACGTGAACACGGCGAGGAACCGGCATGCGTTCGAGCCCCTCGAGGAGGGCTGCGACTGCTACACCTGCACCCACTACACGCGGGCCTACCTCCATCACCTGTTCAAGGCGAAGGAGATGCTCGCCAACACGCTGGCCACCATCCACAACGAGCGCTTCACCGTCCGCCTGGTCGACGACATCCGCGCCTCGCTGATCGCCGGCGATTTCGACGCTCACCGCGAGGAGTTCCTCGGCCGCTTCTACGGCACCGCGCGCAGACCCGACCCGTCAGGGAAGCAAGGCGGGGGATAGGGAGGCGCGCAGTTCCTGCTTGGCGGCCGCGTACCAGCCTCGCGCCGTCGACGGATTCAACTCCAGAACGGCGGCGGCCTCCGCGACGGTGAATCCCTCCCAATGCACCAGCGTGATCAGTTCCCGCTGCTCGGGGCGCAGACGCTCGACGGCGTCGCGCACCGCGACCGCCTCCTCCGAGGACGGCGTGACCGGCTGTTGCAGGTGAGACCGGAGCTTGTTGGCGAGGTTGACGCGACGCCGTCTGCCGCGCTGGTGGTTTGCCAGCACGTTGCGGGCGATGCCGAACAGCCACATCCGGATCTCGGTGGCCTCGGCCGGTGCGGACTCGTGGCGCCGCCAGGCCTGCAGCATGGTCTCTGCGAGCAGGTCGGCCGCGTCGTCCCTCGGCTCCACCCGCCGCTCGAAGTAGGCGAGCAGGTCATCTCCATTGCCGCGCAGCGCGGCCCTCAATGCCGTGCTCATTCGCAGGTGTAGGCGATGTTCGGGGTGATGGTCTCCATGGGAAGGCCTTGCCCGTCCAAGTAGGCGCGGAGCTCGTCGAAGTAGGCGCCGTACACGGAGGACAGCTCCGCTTCCTCCGTGGTCATTCGGGGCTGAGCCTCCCCGGGCGGCGCGTTGTCGATGATCCGCTTCTCCTCGGCGCGGAACTCCTCGACGGCCTGTGCGCGGTCGATCGCGGAGAAGTCGTAGCCGGAGGTGAAGACCATCGCGGCATGCTTGGTCTGCTGCTGGATCTCGTCGGGCCAGTCGCGGCTCATCGTTTCGCCGCCCGTCTCGTTGAAGGTGAACCAGGTCAGCTGCGACGTACATGACCGGCCGGACTCGCCGCTCCAGTCGAAGGGCGGGGCGATCAGCCCGTTGGCTCCGGCCACC
This sequence comes from Arachnia sp., assembly GCA_035326505.1. GTDB lineage: Bacteria > Actinomycetota > Actinomycetes > Propionibacteriales > Propionibacteriaceae > Arachnia. Next base: position 3,729 of record DAOLFC010000134.1, on the reverse strand, counting down.
GCCACCCCGCCGACGGTGATCAGCAGGCTGGCCACCACCGTCGCGGCGATCCGGCGGCTCCGGGGGCGCGGCCTCTGCTTCGCCTCGGTGTCCGAGACCAGCGCGGCGATGCCGGTGTGAAGCTCGTAGGTGCGCTTCGTCGTGGGCGGGGCGCTGAGGGCCAGTCGTTCGTCGAGGTCCATCACGATTCCTTTCGTTGTCCTACCCTGACATGTCCGGATCGGACGGAAGTGTCCGCGGTCTCTCACGGAGATATTCGTCGGAGTCATCTGGGACGATGTGTCCCGTGGCAACGATGAAGCTGACCCAGAACGCGGCGCGACGGATGGCCTTGGCCGCCCAGGGCCTGCACCGGCCCCGGATCGAGGCGCCGTCCTCGTCTCGCGCGGTGGCGACGCAGCTTCGGCGGCTGCAACTGCTGCAGATCGATTCGGTGAACGTGCTGTCCCGCGCGCACTACCTGCCGCTGTTCTCGCGTCTCGGCGCCTACGACCGGGACCAGCTGAACCGGCTCACCGGGACGGCTCCGCGCAAGGCGGTCGAGTTCTGGGCGCACGAGGCCTCCTACATCGCGCCGGAGCACTTCACTCACCTGTTGGCGCTTCCCCGACGCTGGTTCTTCACGTCGGGCAACGACGAGAGGCTGGCCGCGAACGGCATCGGTGAGCGGGTGCTCCGTGTCTTGCACGACGATGGGGCGCTCACGGCGCGCGAGGTGGCGGACCGCTTGGGGCACGTGCCCCGGGCCAGCGCCGGGACGTGGTGGAGCTGGTCGGAGACCAAGACGGTGCTGGAGGTGATGTTCGGCCGGGGTCTGGTCGGCGTCGCGAAGCGCAACTCCCAGTTCGAGCGCTGCTACGCGCCCGTCGAGCGGGTGCTTCCCGCGGGCGTGGCCGCCGTCGCGAATCCCGACCTGGACGAGGCCGTGGACACCTTGATGGAGGCAGGCGCCGCGGCGCACGGCGTCGGCACGGTGCGCTGCGTCGCCGACTACTTCCGGCTGCCGATCAAGGCCGCCGCCGACTCCGCGGCGCGCCTCGTCGCGTCGGGGCGACTGGTCGAGGCGGAGATCCCCGGGTGGGGCCGGCACCTGGTGCATCCCGCGGCGGCTCGCCCTCGCAGGGCGGAGGGGCGCGCCCTGCTCAGCCCCTTCGACTCGATGGTCTTCGAGCGCGCCCGTTTGGAGCGGATGTTCGGCTTCTACTACCGGATCGGCATCTACACGCCGAAGGAGCAGCGCACCCATGGCTACTACGTGCTGCCCTTCCTGCTGCGCGACCAGTTCGTCGCTCGCGTCGACCTCAAGCACGACCGCGCCGCCGATCGGCTCCTCGTCCGAGAGGCCCACACCGAGCCCGGAGCCCCCGGGGACACCGCCGCCGAACTGGCCGCGGAACTCCGCCTGATGGCCACCTGGCTGGGAGCGGCCGATGTCGTCGTCGACCCCGTCGGCGACCTCGCGCCGGCGCTCGCCATCGCGTTGTGAGGGGCCACGAGGAGTTCCGTTCCGCGCTCTTTGAGGAGCGAGGTACGAGCGTCTCGAAAAGAGCCATCGGTAGCCGAACAGCAGCCCCGGGCCAGGTCTCTGCCGTCTGTTGCTGGACGAGCACGAGAGAACCCAGTTCTGGGGGTCTTTCGCGGAAACGACACCTGACGAATGCTCGGATCACAAAGGTCGATCACACCGGGTATGACGTGGCACCCGTGGTCCGGGTGATCAGGATGCTCCTGGGCGACTGACCCGTTTCCATCAGCCCCCGGGGATACCGCCGCCGAGCTGGTCGGCGGGAGCTCGGGGAGTGAGGACGAGATCGTGATTGCCGTGGATTCTTGGGGGCTGGTCGAGCAGCTGAGGAGCATCGGCCCGTGCTGAGGTCGCAGCCGCATGCACGGATGCGCCGTCCCGCAGTCCCCTGTAGAACGAGCCGCTGAACGATCGCGCCGCGTCATCGTCGATCGCGCCTAGCCAGGAGACCGTCGTGGACGCCCAGGTACGGAGCATCGTCGCCAGGCCTGTGCCGTTGCACATGTTGAGAACCAAGAGCCGGGGCGGTGCCTTCACGAGCAGCAGCGCGTCAGCGATCAGGGCGAAAGGGACCCAATTGATACCGCCGTCGGCATGTAGCGCGACCTGTCCGTCACTCGCGTGCGCGCAGATATGCAACACGGTCGGAGAAACTTGACCCAGATGTGTGGTGAGTGCGTGGACACTGACCGACGAACGCTCGATCATGGAGATGCCGCCAAGGGCGTCTCGTATGAAGGCGATCTCGCGATCAAACCGGTTTCGGTTGGCACTGGGGTCGCCGGTGGCCACCAGTATGTTCCACACTTCTCGCTGGGAAGGCGTGCGACGTGCGATCGAGTCGTGGGGCAGCCATATTCCCGTCGGCGCGACCGCCTCGTCATAGCGCCAGCGATGCATGTCGAAGGAATCTGAGGCCGCAACGAGAGGCGATTCGTTGCGGCCCAGTCGGCGACCCCCATTCGCGGGCCGAATGAGTCTTGGTTTCAGGGGGTCAGGCGTCCCCTCACTCGGCTGGGTCATCGATCGACGGCTCCGTGGGTGGCGTGAGTGCGTCGGCCAGCGTGGCCAGCGAGGAAGGCAAGCCGGGGTGGTCGCGGAGAAGGCGCCGCAGCCGTCCCGCGGCGACCGTCTTCTGCGCGGCAGCCTTCTGCACGGCAGCGCCGTGCCTGATTGCCTGATCGAGGAGTTCTTCGTCCGGAACCCAGCTCTCGGGCCGGTCGTTGCTGACCGCATGGAGGACCAAGATCAGGTACGCCAGGGAGAACGGTCGGTCCGCCAGCGCTGGGGCGGCCAGGAGCAGAGAGAGCAGTGCGTCCCAGTCGAGCTTCTCTATCAGTTCGTTTCCCAGGTCCGCCGCCGCATCGGCGTCTGCCCGTGCCTCGTAGGCGATCTCGATTCCGACGGCCGCGGACAACTTCAGCAGGCCGTGATGCTGCCGGAAGAGCGGATCGTCGCTCCGTCGCTCCAGCGACGACCATGCCTCCCTGTCGTCCACCAGATGGCGGTGCTGGGCGAGGAAGCGCTCCGACTCCTGCCAGGTCCGGGTGCTGAGCCAGGCGATCAACTCCTCCTCGCGGGTGAAGTGCTGGCGCGCCTGGATCAGCACGGCGTCCGCACCGTGGCTTTGGATTCCGTCGAGCAAGCTCTGCAGCAGTCCGAGCCCTTGCACCTCAGGGTGCTGGAGGCGCAGCACGTCGAGCATCGCCCGAGCCTCGGGATCGGTAAACCGAGCGAGATGCTCACCGAGGAAGAGTTCTCGCTCGGCCCAGGAGTCGCAGCCCAGCCACTGGTCGCAGAGCTGGACGAAGGCGTCGTCGGCGTGGGTCAGCACCCAGACAGGGAGCGCGGTGGTGAGCCGATCCGAAAGACCGGGGCGTTGCCGCAGAATGTCGGCGGCGACGCCCACAAGTTCCCGCCGCGCGGGTCCTGCGGCTCCGGGGTCTTCGAGGTGATCCGCGGTGAGGCTGGAGGCCACCACGCAGTCCTCGATGAGAAGGGCGTCAATGTCCGTCGATTCCTCGCGGGAGAGCAACCACCGCATGCGCGCGATACGGAGGTGGGCGTGCGCGAGGGCAGAGAGGCCCTCCCATCCCTCCGCGAAGGACTGGGCGGCCGTCAGCGTGTCTTCGACGTCGGAGCGTTGGTTGGCTTGGTTGTTCAACGACATGGCGAGGTTGGGCAGGAAGGCGGCGGGGTTGGCT
>DAOLFC010000014.1:0-49534 GCA_035326505.1 Arachnia sp. | reverse complement strand
CGGAGGGAGGGCTGGGAGCCCAGGGCGGCGACCGTAAAGAAAACCCCGACCATGTACCGAGTGGCCACGTCGTGGTGGAGTCTGGATGGCAGGTCGCCGCCCTGGGCTCCCAGCCCTCCCGGACCCGATCACAAGCACCTGCACACAGGTTACGTGGGGCCTCTTCGAGACGCTCGTGCCTCGTGGTCCCCGAGGAGGGCGCCTGCGCCCGTCGCGAAGGACTCCTCAGGGGCCGTCGGCCGGACCCGACCACAAGCACCCGCACAGAAGTCACGTGGGGTCCCTTCGAGACGCTCGCTGGCGCTCGCTCCTCAGGGAGCGTCAAGGGGGGAGCGCCCTTCGAGACGATTGCCCGCCTTGTTGGGGATGCTCTACATCTCCTCGTGGGTGCGGGGGTCGGCGTCGAAGAGACGGCCGTCGGGGCGGCCGAGGGCCGTGATGGCGTCCACCTCGTCGTCCGTCAACCGGATCGAGGCCGCGGCCAGGTTCGCCGCCTGGTGTTCGGGCGTGGCGGCCTTGGGGATGGCGAGGCTGCCTCGGGTGGCGTGCCAGGCCAGCACGGCCTGCACGGGTGTGATGCCGTGGGCCTCGGCGATCTCGACGATCACCGGCTCGGCCATGACGTCGCCGGCCTTGCCGATGGGGCTCCAGGCCTCCGTGACGATTCCGCGTTCGCGGTGGTAGGCGAGCGCCTCCTCCTGCGGGAAATACGGATGCAGCTCGATCTGGTTCACCACCGGCCTCACCCCGGTGGCCTGCTCCAAGCGTTCCAGGTGCTCCGGGAGGAAGTTCGACACGCCGATCTGTTCGACCTCCTCGCGGGACCGGGCCTCGATGAGCGCTTCCCACGCCTCGACGTAGCGGCCGACGCCCGGGTTGGGCCAGTGAATGAGCATGAGGTCCAGGGACCGCACGCCCAGCCGCAGCCGGCTCTCCTCCACCGCGACGAGCGCCTTCTTGTACTCGTGGTGGCGCCCGGCCAGCTTTGACGTCAGGATCAGCAGGTGGCCGTCCACCGACGAACGGGCGGAGCCGAATCCGACGGCGCCCTCGTTCTCGTAGTTGAAGGCGGAATCGATCAGGCGATAGCCGGCCTCGATGCCGGTCTTCACCGCGTGCGCGCCCCGGAGCCCGCGCAGGTTGTAGGTGCCCAGCCCTTGAACCGGGAAGGCGAATCCATTGTGAGCGACGAACGGCGAATCGGCCATGACTGTTCCTTACGGTCGGCGCGCCCGGGAAAGACAGCCCCGGTTGCCCAAACCTACGCCACGTCGTACAGCTCCGGGCGCGTTGTTCGCCTATAGCGCGCGGGGGTACGCCTCAGTCATAGCTCATGCATCGTTCACCAAGTGTTAACCATCGCCGGAGGTTTGTGTTACTTCCTCTCCGTAGCGTCCCGGACGTGGAGCCGAAGGGCTCCGGGGCCACCCGGCCCACTCGAACAACTGTGGAAGGTGTTCCTTCATGAAGCTTCGTCTGACTGCGGCCGCTGGCCTTAGTGCCGCGCTCCTGCTGACGGCCTGCGCGGCGAACGAGATTCCGTCCCAGCCGGCCGATTCCGGCACCCCCGGTGAGACCACCCCCGGTGAGACCGCCCCCTCCACCCTCGAAGGCATCTTGTCCGGCAAGGGTGCGTCGTCGGCCAAGGTGGCACAGGAGACCTGGATCGCCGCCTTCCAGACCGCGAATGCCGGCGTCACCATCAACTACTCGCCCGACGGTTCGGGCGCTGGCCGCACGGCCTTCCAGAAGGGCGGAGCCGACTTCGCCGGCTCCGACCGCGCCTTCAAGATCGAGGAGAACGTGCCGGGCTTCGCGGCCTGCACCGACACCTCGACGGCCATCGATGTGCCGATCTACGTTTCCCCGATCGCCATCATCTACAACCTCGACGGGGTCGACGAACTCAACCTCACCCCCGAGGTCGCCGCTCAGATCTTCCGCGGCGATGTCCTGAACTGGAACGACCCGGCCATTGCCGCCGTGAACCCGGGGGTCACCTTCCCGGATCTGGTCATCACCTCGGTGCATCGCTCCGACGAGTCGGGCACCACCCTTAACTTCACGGACTACCTCTCGGTGGCGGCCTCCGGCGTGTGGACCGATGATCCCGCTGAGGTCTGGCCGATCCAGGGTGGTGAGGCCGCCAAGGGCACCTCGGGTGTGGTTGCCGCCGTGACCGGTGGTTCCGGCACCATCGGCTACGCCGACGCCTCGCAGGCCGGCACCGCCAAGATCGCCAAGATCGGCGCGGAGGGCGCGTTCGCGGGCCCCACGCCGGACGCCGTGATGCAGGCGGTGGACGCTTCCCCGCTGGAGGAAGGTCGCCCCGACAACGACATCGCCATCGCGCTCGACCGTGCAGCTCCGGGCTACCCGCTGGTGCTCATCTCCTACGGGATCGCGTGCGCCGAGTACAAGGACGCCACCCAGGGTGAGCTGGTGAGGGAGTACTTCGCCTACCTCGCGTCGGAGGAAGGGCAGGCCGCCGCCGCCGAGTCCGCCGGCTCCACCCCCCTCAGCTCCGGGCTGACCGAGAAGGTGCTGGCGGCAATCGCCACCATCAAGTGATCCTTGGCTCCCAGCCACGACCTTGAGCACAGGCGCCGCCCTCTCCGACGGATGACCTCCATACCGGAGAGGGCGGCGCAACTCAGGCCCACGATCCCAGTACGCAGGAGAATCCATGCCCACTGACACGACGGAGCGCCGCCTCCGGTCATCCGACGAGGCCGCGCCGAACGCGGAGTTGGTCAGGGACAAGCGCCGCTATGGCGATGTCTTGTTCCGCCGGCTCAGCACCGGGTCCGGCAGCCTCATCCTCATCATCCTCGCTGCAGTGGCGGTCTTCCTGCTGGGGCTCGCCGCGCCGGCGCTGTTCGCCAGCGCCGAGGACCTGCCCTTCGGCCCGTTCTGGTCCTGGGTGCTGCCGCTTGCCGCAGGCACCGTCTGGGCGGCCTTCCTCGCGATGCTCTTCGCCGTCCCGATCGCCATCGGCGTGGCGCTTTTCATCTCGCACTACGCCCCCCGGCGCCTCGCGCAGGGACTGGGCTACATCATCGACCTTCTGGCCGCTGTGCCGTCCGTCGTGTTCGGCCTCTGGGGCATCACGGTGTTCGCGCCCATGATGTTGCCGATCTACACCTGGCTGAACAAGACCTTTGGCGATGTTCCGGTGCTCAGCTACTTCTTCGGGGGACAGGTTTCCGGAACCGGTCGCACCATCCTCACGGCGGCCATGGTGCTCGCCGTGATGGTGCTGCCGATCGTGACCGCTATCTCTCGCGAGGTCTTCCTGCAAACGCCGCGCCTGCACGAGGAGGCCTCGCTGGCCCTCGGCGCGACGCGGTGGGAGATGATCCGCCAGGCCGTGCTGCCGTTCGCCACGCCCGGCATCATCTCCGCGTGCATGCTCGGCCTCGGCCGCGCGCTCGGTGAGACGATGGCGGTGGCCATGGTGCTCTCTCCGGCACCCGGATTCCATCTGAGGCTGCTCACCTCGTCGAACCCCAACTCGATCGCTGCCAACATTGCGCTGCAGTTCCCCGAAGCCTACGACCTGGGGATCAACCAGCTGATCGCGTCCGGCCTGATCCTGTTCGTCATCACCCTGGCGGTCAACATGGGCGCACGCGCCATCATCGCCCGCCGTGCCGAGTTCTCGGGAGCCAACTGATGTCCACCACCGTCTCGGAGAAGGCGGGCTCGCCCGCGAACATCCTGACCGCAGCCCAGCTGCCCTCCACGGCCACGCCTCTGATGCTGGTGGGCGCGTTCGGCGCCAGCTTCGGAGTGCTCGCGCTGCTGGGCAGTGCGGGATGGGGCTCCGGCCTCGTCCTGGGCGCCGTGCTGTTCCTCATCGTGTCGTTCGTCCTGTCCGGCGCGGTCGAGGGCTTCCGCAAGGCCAAGGACCGGCTCGCCAAGAATCTGGTCACCGGCGCCTTCATCGTCGCGTTGTTCCCCCTGGTCTCGCTGATTTGGGGAACCGTCAGCAAGGGCATCGCGCGCTTTGATCCGCTGTTCTTCGGCTCGTCGATGCGCAACGTCGTGGGCGAGGGCGGCGGCGCGGTACACGCGATCTGGGGAACCCTGATCATCACGGGATGGGCAACCCTGATCTCCGTGCCGATCGGCCTCATGACCGCCATCTACCTCGTCGAATATGGGGTCAAGGGACGCCTGGCCAACTCGATCCGCTTCTTCGTGGACGTGATGACAGGCATCCCGTCGATCGTCGCCGGTCTGTTCGCCTACACGGTGTTCTCCTTGGTCTTCGGGCCGGGCACCAACAACGGCATCTCCGGTGCCGTCGCGTTGTCGCTTCTGATGATCCCGACGATCGTGCGTTCCACCGAGGAAATGCTGCGCTTGGTGCCCCACGAGCTCCGCGAGGCCTCCTATGCCCTGGGCGTGGCGAAGTTCCGAACCATCCTGAGGGTCGTTCTGCCCACGTCGCTGGGTGGCATCGTGACCGGCGTGGTGCTCGGCATCGCCCGTATCATCGGCGAGACCGCGCCGCTGCTGGTCACCGCCGGCATTACTGCGTCGATGAACGTCAACGCCTTCTCCAACCCGATGGCGACCCTGCCGGTGTTCGTTTACTACGAGTACACCACGCCTGGAGCCGACCCCACCCCGTACATCGATCGCGCCTGGGCCGGCGCGCTCACCCTGATCTTGATCGTCATGGGCCTGAACCTGATCGGGCGACTCATCGCCTGGAAGTTCGCGCCCAAGGGCGGCCGCTGACCGGAACACCGAGGAAGAACACGTCTATGTCAAAGCGCATCGAGATCAAGGATCTCAACATCTACTACGGCAAGTTCCACGCCGTCAACAGCGTGAACATGACCATCGAGCCCCGCTCCGTCACGGCGTTCATCGGGTCCTCCGGTTGCGGCAAGTCCACCGTGCTGCGGTCGCTGAACCGCATGCACGAGGTCATTCCCGGCGCCTACTGCACCGGCCAGGTGCTGCTCGACGGCGTCGACCTGTACGACAAGCAGGTCGACCCCGTGCGCGTGCGCCGCCAGGTGGGCATGGTCTTCCAGCGCCCCAACCCCTTCCCGACGATGAGCATCCGCGAGAACATCCTGGCCGGGGTTCGCCTCAACAACGCCCGCATCTCGAAGGGCGACGCCGACGCGCTCGTGGAGCGTTCGCTCAAGGGTGCCAACCTCTGGAACGAGGTCAAGGACCGGCTCGATCGCCCTGGCTCCGGCCTGTCCGGCGGCCAGCAGCAGCGCCTCTGCATCGCGCGGGCCATCGCCGTGTCGCCCGACGTGCTGCTGATGGACGAGCCCTGCTCGGCCCTCGACCCCATCTCCACCCTGGCCATCGAGGACCTGATCAAGGAACTCAAGGAGACCTACACCGTGGTGATCGTGACGCACAACATGCAGCAGGCCGCCCGGGTGTCCGATCAGACCGCCTTCTTCAACCTGAAGGCGCACGGTCAGCCCGGTGAGCTGATCGAGGTGGGTCGCACCGAGAAGATCTTCCACAATCCTGACCAGAAGGCCACGGAGGATTACATCACCGGTCGCTTCGGCTGATCGAAAGGGGCGACCGCAACCCTTGGCAGGGACTGCTATCCGGCTGCCGGATGCTCGCTTCGAGGCTCCGCACCTCAACGAGCGTCAGGGGGGCGGGGCGGTCGCCCGGGGCTCAGCCGCTGCAGTCGACCAGGCCGGTCTTCTCCTTCAGCAGCAGGACCCGGACGGCGGAGTCGTGGATCTGCTCGGCGAACGCGGGGTCCTTGTCGGCAAGACGGCTGACGGCGGCGGTCATCTCGGCCATATGGCTGGGGTCGGCGTTGATCAGGAGGTCGCCTCCGGCGGTGAAGAAGCGGGTCGCGCGGTCGGCCGCCGACACGTCGGAGACGGCCTCGGCGGCCCCCAGATCGTCGGAGATCACCACGCCGTCGAAGCCCAGTTCCCCGCGCAGGACGTCGGTGATGATGATCCGGCTGAAGACGCCCTGGCTGTCGGGATCGATCTGCTGATAGATGGCCGACGACACCATCACGCTGTCGGCACCCGCCGCGATGCCCGCGACGAAGGGCGAAAGGTCCGCCGCGCTCGCGGTGGTGCCGGTGTCGACGGCGACGTCGAAGTCGGTGTTCTCCGTCACCCGGCCGAGGCCGGGGAAGTGCTTGAGGGACGTGGCGACGCCGGCGTCGTTCATGCCTTCGACGAAGGCCGCGGCGGCTCGGCCGACGGTGGCCTCGTCGGTGCCGAAGTTGCGTCGCAACTGCCCGATCGGGGCATTGACGGCCACCTTGTCCTGGGGGACCACATCGGCCACCGGCGCCAGGTTGTAGCGCACGCCCGCCCGGCGCAGCTCCTGCCCCCAGGAACGGGCCGCCGACCGGAGTTCACCGGACGGCATCTCCCCTTGCATCTGTGCGTTGGGAATGGAGCTGAAGCCCTGTCCCTTGAGGCGCTGCACTCGCCCGCCTTCCTGGTCGACCGCGACCAGCACCGGCACCTCGGGGGTGCCCAGCGCCGTCACCTCGGCCACGAGGGAGGAGATGCTCCGCTGTCCGGCCGTGGTGTTGCCCAGGAGAACGACGGAGCCGATCCGGCCGTCCACGATCGCGGCGCGGGCGGTGTCGCCGAGACCGGAGGTATCGACGCCCATCATGAAGAGCTGGCCCACCTGCTGGGCCGGCGTCAACTCGTCGGCGAGCGCGCAGCGGGCGGCGGCGACCGGCGTCGCGTCCGCGGCGGACGGCAGTGAGTCCCCGCTCGGCGAGGAGGGTGCGGCGGTGACCGTCGCCCCGTCGCCCTCGTGTCCGGGCGGCAGGAGAGGTCCTGGGGCGCAGCCCGCGAGGCTCAGCGCGCCGAGGCCGAGCGCGAGGGGCCAACGAAGATGCGGCCAATGAGGATTCGGCCAACGAGGATTCGGCACTGGGCAACCCTACCCGGGAGATCGCGTTGTCGGAGCGCCCTTACGCGGTGGGCTTATGCACCTCGACGCGGACGTTGTTGCCGTCCTTGTCGCGATGCAGCACGATCACTTCGGAGACCACCATGGGACGCGGTTCCAGGCCCAGTGCCGTGAAGATGGCGGGCAGCACCGGACGGTGCCCGCACAAGGCGGTGGGCTCCGTGAAGCCGCGGGCCAGCTTCCGCACGAACTTCGTGACGGCAGGATGGTCGTGGGCGCCCTCCTCCTCGGTGAGGATGGGGTAGGTCTCGATGGGAAGGCCGGTGTGCTTGGAGTAGGGGTGCAGCGTCTCGTAGCAGCGCGTCGCGGGCGACGACACCAACCGCGAGACCCCGAAGGCCTCCAGCAGCCCGATCAGATCGCTCGCCTGACGACGTCCCCGGCTGGAGAGACGCCGCGTCTGGTCGGAGCCCGACCAGTTCCGGCGCAGCATCGCCTTCGCGTGGCGCACCAGCAGCAGGGGGGTGGTGTCGGGCATGGCGAGCGCCGCGGTGAGCACGTCAACGTCGTGCCGGTAGGTCATCTGCGCGGCCGCCTCGTCGACGGGCAGCCAGCGCACCTTCGTGACCTCGCGGTCGGGCGGGCGCAGATGCGCCGCGACGGGAGTGGCGCGCCAGTAGTCGACCCGCTTGAGGCCCTTGGCCACCGGATAGGTCGCAGAGGGCAGGCGCAGGCCGAGCCGTGCGATCACGCCGGTCTCCTCGCGGACCTCGCGCACCGCCGTCTCGGGACGCTGCTCGTCGACGATTCCCTTGCCCTTCGGGAGGCTCCAGTCGTTGTACCGCTTCCGGTACACGATCAGCACCTGCTTCACGCCTTGCACCTCGCGCAACACGATGGCGCCGGCGGCCTGCACCGCGATCGACTTGCTCATCGGGCCCGGCGCGACTTGGTGGTCTGGATCAGCATCTCTTGCAGGTCGTTCAACGGGGTGCCTTCGTCGTCGGTGGTGCGGGGGTACCAGGTTCGGTCGATCAGCTGCCAATGCACGGTCTTCTCGTCGAAGGCGAGATCGAACAGCTCCTCGACCTGCTTTCTGTGACTGGAGGTGCCGAGACTGACGATGGCCTCGACGCGCCGGTCGAGATTGCGGTGCATCAGATCCGCCGACCCGATCCCGACGCTGGGGGCACCTCCGTTGGCGAACCAGTAGGCCCGCGAATGCTCCAGGAAACGACCCAGGATGGAGCGCACCCGGATGTTCTCGCTCAGGCCCTCGACGCCGGGACGCAGGGTGCAGATGCCGCGCACCCACAGATCGACCTCCACCCCGGCCTGCGACGCGCGGTACAGCGCGTCGATCAGGGCCTCGTCGACGATGGAGTTGACCTTGATCTTGATGCCCGACTCGAGCCCGGCCCGGTGGTTGGCGATCTCGTTCTCGATCCTCTCCAGAAGCCCGGAGCGCACGCCGTGCGGCGCGACGAGAAGACGGCGGTACGAGCGCTCCAAGGCGATGCCTGAGAGATGGTTGAAGAGTCGGGCCACGTCGTTGGTGATCAGCGGATTCGCGGTGAGCAGGCCCATGTCCTCGTACTGGCGCGCGGTCTTGGGGTTGTAGTTGCCCGTGCCGACGTGCGCATAGCGGTGGATGCCGTCGGACTCGTCGCGCACCACCAGCGCCAGCTTGCAGTGCGTCTTCAAGCCCACCATGCCGTAGACCACATGCACACCGGAGCGCTCCAGCTTGCGCGCCCAGCCGATGTTGTTCTGCTCGTCGAAGCGGGCCTTGATCTCGACGATCGCCAGCACCTGCTTGCCCGCCTGCGCGGCCTCGATCAGCGCGTCGACGATGGGGGAGTCGCCCGACGTGCGGTACAGCGTCTGCTTGATCGCCAGGACCTTCGGGTCGGCCGCCGCCTGCTCGATGAACCGCTGCACCGAGGTGGCGAAGGAGTCGTAAGGGTGCTGCAGCAGCACGTCGCGCTGCTTCAGCGCCTTGAACATGTCCGCCGGGCTGGCGGTTTCGACGCGGGCGAGATCGGGGTGCGTGATGGGCAGGAAGTTGGGGTACTTCAACTCCTCGCGGGGGATGCCGTCGAGGGCGAAAAGGCCCGTGAGATCCAGCGGGTGAGGCATCCGGAACACCTCGTCGTCGGTGACTCCCAGCTCCTGCTGCAGCATCGCCAGCAGGTGCTCGTGGATGCCGTCCTCCACCTCGAGGCGGACCGGCAGCCGTCCGACGCGGCTGCGCAGCAACTCCTTCTCCAGCGCGTCGAGCAGGTTCTCGGCGTCGTCCTCCTCCACCTCGATGTCCTCGTTGCGGGTGATCCGGAACGTGGCCTGCTCCACGATCTGCATCCCGGTGAAGAGCTGCCCCAGATGCCGCGAGATGATCTCCTCCAGCGGCAGGTAGCGGCCCTCGCTGAGCCGCACGAAGCGCTGGAGCACCGTCGGCACCTTGACCCGGGCGAACTGGCGGGCGCCCGTCGTGGGGTTCTTCAGCAGGATCGCCAGGTTGATCGAGAGGCCCGAGATGTACGGGAAGGGGTGCGAGGGGTCGACGGCCAGCGGCGTCAGGACGGGGAAGACCCGTTCGTCGAACAGCGTGCTCATCCGCTCGCGCTCGGCGTCGCTCAAGCCGTCCCAGGTGAGGATCTCGATGCCCTCGGCCGCGAGCTGGGGACGGATGTCGTCCTGGAAGACGTCGGAGGCCTCCGTGATCATCTCCTGGGCGCGACGCAGCATCGTCGTGTAGAGCTCGCTGGGCATCATGCCGGTGGCGCTGGGGGCGGCCACCCCCGCGGTGATGCGGCGGCGCAGGCCCGCGACGCGCACCATGAAGAACTCATCGAGGTTGCTGAAGAAGATCGCGACGAACTTGGCGCGCTCGATCAGCGGGATCCGCGCCTTGTCCTTGGCGAGGCCGAGGACCCGGTTGTTGAACTCCAGCCAGGACAACTCGCGATCGGCATAGCGATCCGCGGGAAGGGCGGGAAGGGGGGCTTCCGTCACGTCGTCTCCTTAGCGAAGCTGGTATCGACCCTAACAACTTCGAAGCCGGCTTTCCGGTAGATCGCGACCACTCGCGGCTGATCCGCCTCCACGTACAACTCGACGGTGTGGTCGCCCTGTGCGGCCAGGTGAGCCAGTCCGCTCTCCAGGAGCGCACGACCCAGGCCGCCACCGCCGTGATCCGGATGCACGGCGATCACGTAGACCTCGCCGACGCCCTGCCCGTGGCGCTTCGTCCAATGGAACCCCGCAGCCTCGCCGTCGCGTGTGGCGATCAGGAGCCCGTCGGCGCGGAACCAGGGCTGCGCGGTGAGCTGGCGGAACTCGTCGACGGTGAGCAGGCCCTGCTCCGGATGGTGCGCGAAGGCGATCCGGTTGATCGCCACCACGTCCTCGGCGTCCGAGTCGCGGTAGCCGACGATCTCGTAGCCGGGCGCCTGCGAGACGGCCTGGCCGGGATCGAGCGGGCGGGCCATCTTGAGCAGCTCGCGGCGGGGCGCGAGCCCATGCCGCGCACACAGCTCGGTGGCGCCGGGGCGGGTGCCGAAGGCCCACACCGCCGACGACGGCTGGCGGCGCAGCACCTCCGCCAGCATCCGGCCGCCCAGCCCGCGCCGCCGGTGTGCAGGATGCACGCCCAGCATGGCGGTGCCCTCCCGGGGATCGAGCACGGCCACCGCATGCTCGTCGAGCAGGACGACGCCGGGGCGGTGCCCGTCGAGGATCAGCAGGCCGGACTCGTTGACCGGCGAGATGCCGTCGGCCGCCTCGATCGCGGTCAGGAGCTCCTTCGCCGCCGTGCGTCGGGCGGGGCTAGCTGTCGCCTCCATGATGCACCTCCCGGGAGCTGGCGAAACGATATCCGACGTTGCGCACGGTCCCGATGTAATAGTCGTACTGGCCCAGTTTGGCGCGAAGCCGACGCACATGCACGTCGACGGTGCGGGTGCCGCCGTAGTAGTCGTAGCCCCACACCTGCGAGACGAGCGTCTCGCGGCTGAGCACCCGGCCGGGATGCTGCATGAGGTAGCGCAGCAGCTCGAACTCGGTGTAGGTGAGGTCGAGCGGGATGCCGTCGAGGGTGGCGCTGTACGCGGCGCCGTCGATCCGGATGGGCCCGATCAGCAGTTGCTCGGAGTCTTCCTCGCTGGTCAGCATCAGGCGCAGCCGGGCGTCGAACTCCGACGGCTGGGCGCCTGCGATGATGAAGTCCGTGAAGCCCCAGTCGCGGGAGATCACGGCGAGGGCGTTCATCTCGACCAGCAGCAGGATCGGCACCCCGGTGCCGGAGGAGTGCAGCAACTGGCAGGCGCGATGGGCGCCGCTCAGGTCGCTGCGGGCGTCGAGGACGATGATGTCCACCCCGAGATGCTCGGACAGCACCTGCGACGCCGACTCGGCGCGGGTGATCTTGTGACTCAGCAGAGCGAGCTCCGCGGGTGGTTCGGAGGATGAAGAGAGAAAGAGCAGTTGGCTCATGCGGATCCTCCTCCCCGGCGGGTGAACGGGAATATTCTAGGGCCTGAGACGTTCTTCCTCTCAATGCGCGTCGTAGTGCCGTCCACATCGGGGACACAACAGTAGGATTGACCGCATGGTTGCGCGCCTGCCCGACGACTTCTTCCGGCGGCCGCCGGGTGAGTCGACCGATGCCGGGCCCGGCGCTCCGCCTCCGCGCCCGGGCGGCGGGGCCTCCGGGTGGCGCCCCCGCGTGCCGCGCCGGCACCACCCCGGTTTCGCGGTGCGCACGGTGGTGGCGATGAGCCTGCTCTCCGTGCTGGGGGGCTTCGCCGTGGGCAACGCCGTATGGTTCAACGCCGGCGAACCCTCGATCGCGCACGGCACGGCCTCCTCCGGCGGCAGCCTCAGTGAAGACCACCCCACGGCCTCGGGCGCGCCGCAGGCCACGGCCGCTCCCGACCTCACGGTTCCCTACTCCGGATCGGTGGACGGCGTGCAGGCGGTCACGGCCATCTCGTCATGCACGGACGGCAGCGATCCGGGACGGCTGATCGACGGCGACCTCTCCAGCGTCTGGCGATGCCCGGGCGACGGCCGGGGGGAGACCGTCCAGTTCACCATCGACGTGAGCCGGCCGCTGGTCGGCGTCCGGCTGATCAACGGCAACATCTCCGACGACGGCCGATACCACGCCGAACGCCGGATCCTCACCGTCAGATGGACGATGCTGGACGGCAGCCGCTTCGAGCAGGGCCTGAGCGGCAACGACCCGTCGCCGCAGGAGGTGCGGTTCCCGCCTGCCACGATCGGCTGGATGAGCCTGGCCATCGTCGATTCGACCGTGCCCGGCGAGGCGTCGGAGGAGGCCAACGCGGTGTCGCTGGCCGGCGTGGAGTTCCTGTATCCCGCCGAGTGATGCGGGCTAGGGAGTGTTGCGGAAGTGGTGGCCGTAGCGAGCGGCGTTCTGGTGCATCAGATGCAAGGCGCAGGAGGACGTCGCTCGTTTGTCCTCCCGACGACGAGTACACGAAGCAGATGGTGTGCCAGGGCGTCGCGGAGTAGGCCACTTCCACTTTCGCAACACGACCTAGTCCCAGTCCAGCGTGTCGATCAGGATGGTGACGGGGCCGTCGTTGATGGACGCTACCTGCATGTGGGCGCCGAACCGCCCGCGATGGACCTCCGCCCCCTCCCTTTCCAGGGCCTGGCACAGCTCCTCGACGAGGGGTTCACCGGTCTCTCCGGGCGCGGCCCGGCTCCAGCCCGGGCGCCGCCCCTTACGGGTGGAGGCGAACAGGGTGAACTGGCTGATCACCAGCACCGGTGCCGCGAGGTCGGCGGCCGACAGCTCGCCGTCCAGGATCCGCAGCCCCCAGATCTTGCGGGCCAGGCGCTGCGCCTCCTCGGGCGTGTCGTCGTGGCCGACCCCCGCCAGCACCAGCAGGCCGGGGCGGGGCAGCTCCGCGATCACCTCCCCATCGACAGCGACCGACGCCTGGGAGACCCTCGTGATGACCGCGCGCATGCGCCATGTCTAGGCCAGCGTCGTCCTTGAGCGCAAGTCCTATACTGGCGGGCATGTCTGCGGTCGTGGTGTGGGTGTTGATCGCTGTCGCCGGAACGATCGCCGTCGCCGCCCTCGCCGCTCTCGTCTGGAGACTGATCGCGCTCCATCGTCACTACCGAACCGAGGATTCCCGTGAAGCTTGACATCGAGGTGCCCGAGGGCCTGCCCCACGACCTGATCGCGCTCGGCTGGTTGGTCGGCGGATGGCACGGCGACGGCCACGGCATCGATCACAACGGCCGGGAGTTCACCTTCGAGCAGCACATCGTGTTCCAGCACACCGGCGCCGACTACCTGTACTCCTCCTCCTGGGGCTGGGAGACCGACGCCGACGGCAACCGCGGCGCCTATCTGCCCTCCGAACTGGCGTTCTGGAAGCCCCAGGCCGACGCCAGCCTCGAGGTGACCCTGACCAACTCCGACGGGTGGACCGAGGTGCTGGTCGGCAAGATCCAGGTCACCCGGATCGACCTGCTCACCGATGCGGTGGTGCGCACGGCGTCGGCGGAGGTCAGCCACTCGTCCGGTCAGCGGCTCTACGGCAAGGTGGAGGGCGACCTCATGTACGCCCTCGACCGGGCGACCACCGATCACGAGCTGCGGCCCCACATGTGGGCGCGGTTGAAGCGCGTCGAGAACGACGGCGGGCCGGAGGCCGCAGAGACGAAGGCGGGCTGACATGCCGGTGCTGATCACCGAAGGCCTCGACGCGGGCCTCCCCTGGCACTACGGCAACCCGGTGGCGGAGGCGCGGGCGATCACCGCGGGCGACGGTCTCAGTCTGCTCTCCAACCGCGAGATCGTCGAGGTGTCGGGGGCCGACAGGCTGGCCTTCCTGCATGCCCTCACCACCCAGCACGTCGAGCGGATCGCCCCCGGGGAGGCCGCGACGGCGCTGGTCCTGTCGCCGACCGGTCACATCGAGCACGTCCTGTACGGCGTCGACGACGGCGAGCGCTTCCTCGCCTGGACGGAGCCCGGCCGCGCCGACGCCCTCGTGACCTTCCTCGACTCCATGCGCTTCACCATGCGCGTGGCGGTGCGGCGACGCGACGACCTGACCCTGATCTGGGCCGGGCACCGCGTCGTACTGTCCCCGGAATGGGCGCGCCGGGACTCCGATCTGGGAGGAAGCGAGGTGTTCCTGCCCGTCAACGCCGACCTGCCGGCCGAGCCGAACGTCGGCACCTGGGCGCTGGAGGCCGCGCGCATCGCCGGCGGGGTGCCGCGGATCTTCGTCGACACCGACTTCAAGACCATCCCCAACGAGATCGGGCTGATCGGCACGCATCTCCAGAAGGGCTGCTATCGCGGGCAGGAGACCGTCGCGCGCGTCCACACGCTGGGACGCCCGCCCCGACGGCTGGTGCAGTTGCATCTCGACGGGTCGCTCTCGGCGCTGCCGACCGTCGGCGCGCCCCTGCTGCTGAACGGCCGCCCCGTCGGCTTCGTCGGAAGCTCGGCCCGGCACCACGAGTTGGGGCCGATCGCGCTGGGCCTGATCAAGCGCAACGTGCCGCTGGACGCCGAGCCCACCGCCGACGGCATCCCGGCCGCACAGGAGGTGCTCGTCGATCCCGAGGTGGGGCTGCATGTGAGGCCCGTCCTCCGGTAGAGGTGCGGTCCGCCGGGCTGGGGGGTTTTCGTCTGGGTTGGAGCTTCTGCCGGGCCGGTGGGCTGGAGGTTGCCGCCGGGTCTGGGAGGAAGGGACGACGACCTGCCGCCAAGCTTTGGGCGCTTACTCGCACGCTTGTCTGGGGTCGGGGTTTTCTTTACGGTCGTCGTCCCTTCCTCCCAGACCCGGCTTCAGCGTGCCGGTTGACCGTTCGCTATTCCACCGAAGTCGGTGGAATAGCGAACAGTCAAGAGGTCCGGCTTTGTCGTGACGGGTTGTTGGTCGCCTACTTCACCAGAGCGTCGTACATGTCCTGGAGGCTGTAGCCCATCGCGCACTGGTCCATGTCCGGATCTTCCCAGACGACGCAGTTGTGGTCCCAGCCCTCGAAGCCCAGGGAGACCCAGAGCACGCGCTCGCCCGCCTGGACGATGAGGGTGTCGCTGAAGACGCCGGGATCGCTGTCGGGATCGTCGGAGAGGGCGACGCTTCCGAAGAAGGACATGACGACGGGGTCGGCGTCGGTGTTCTCCACCGGGGGAAGCGAACCGGAGAGGTCCTCGGTCCTCGGATCGTTCCATCCCGCGTCGACGAGCTGCGTGCCGCATTGGGCGGCGGCTTCGTGCAGGGCGGCGAATCCGGCATCGGCGTCGGCCGCCGAGTCGTAGCCGAGCACAGCCGCCCAGTAGAAGGGTTCCGCGTCCTCCAGGTCCGCGCCGTACTCCCGGACGAGGAAGGTGCTCGGGGTGCCCCAGTCGCCGGGTCCGCAGAGTCCCTTGGCGCTCTGCCCCGGACCCTCGTAGTCGGCGAGTTGCGTGACCGAGCCCGGTACGGCGGGGTCGGAGAGCATCTCCCCGGTGGGCAGGTTGTCCCAGGTGGGGGGGACGAGCGTAGGGCCGGGGATCGTCGGGGTCTCCGTGTTCGTCGGGGTGGGCGACGGAGGGGGCGTCTCCGTGGGCGTCTCCGTGGGCTCCGGCGACGGGACCGCGGTGTCGGCCCACTGCGGGGTGCGCAGGCCGTCGGCCAGCGGCGACTGCCAGATGCCGAACCCGGCGACGGCGACGACGGCGAGGGAGCCGGCCGCGATACCGGCCAGGCGGGTGGTGCGGCGGCGGGTGCCGCGGCGTCGGACTTCATCAGCAGGCATCATGGGTACCTCTTTCGCTTCGGCGGCCAGGCTGTCCAGTTCGGGAATGCGATCAGGCATGGCGGGCCTCCAGGTCTGTGTTGAGGAGCCGGGCGAGGGTGGCGCGGCCCCGGGCGAGCCGGGCCTTGACCGTCCCGGCGGGCGAGCCGACCTCGCGGGCCACCTCTGTGACGCTCAGGTCGCACAGGTGGTAGAGCACGATGGCTCGTCGTTGATCGGCGGGGAGATGGGTGAGGGCCTCGGCCACCGCGACCCTGTCGGGAGACGGCTCCGCCGTCGTCGCCGCCTCCAGGGCGCGGTCCGGTTGACGGAAGGCCCGCTTGGCCTTGCGCCAGCGGCTGACCGCGAGCCGGTAGGCGGTGGTGCGTACCCACGCCTCCGGGCTCCCGGACGAGCTGAGCGTGCCGCGGTGGTCCCAGGCCCGGATGAAGGCCTCCTGGGTGCAGTCCTGGGCCTCGGCGAGGTTGCCGCACATCGCATAGATCTGCCCGACGACCCTGCTGAACGATGCCGTGTAGAACGCATCGAACTGCGCCTCGTTCATGCCCTCCTCCTCTCTGCGCCGGTGCGCGTGTTGTGAGGAATACGCCTGAGTCTGGCACCCGGTTGCATCGGATTTCGACGGAAAAGTGCGGCCACAGGCATCTGGCAGGGCCGAAATCACCAAAATCCGATTGTGACCGCACTTATCCGTCGGGTGGTCGGGTCCGTCGGGTGGTCGGGGATGTTCGCGCGGCGTCAGTGGGTGGCGAGCAACTCGGCGAGACTCATCGACGGGCGTCGCGCCAGGGACATCAGCTGGGTCTGGCAGCTGAAGCCGTCGGCCAGCACGATGGCATCTGGATGGGCGTCGACGGCGGGTCCGAGGTCGTGCTCGAAGACCTTCACGCTCACCTCGTGATGACCGATCTCCACGCCGAAGTTGCCCGCCAGGCCGCAACAGCCGCCGACGGTGACGAGGGTCGCCCCGGTCGCCTCCAGCAGCGCCTTGTCCTGGCCCCAGCCGATCACCGAGGCATGATGGCAGTGCGGCTGGGCGACGATGGTGTGGCCGGTGAGATCGGGCGCGACGAAGTCGTCGTCGCGGGCGAGGAACTCGGCCAGGGTGAGGACCTGCCCGTTCAGCGCAGCGACGTGGGGGTCGCCGGGGAGCAGTTCCGGTGCGTCGGAGCGCCAGACCGCGGTGCAGGACGGCTCCAGCCCGACGATCGGAACGCCCTCCGTGACGTAGCCAGCCAGCACTTCGGCGGAGCGCCGAAGCTGGCGGCGGGCCCCGTCGAGCTGGCCCGTCGAGATCCAGGTGAGGCCGCAGCAGGCGGTCTTGTCCAGCACCTCTGGCTCGTAGCCCAGGCGCACCAGCACCTGGACCATCGCGGCGAAGGTGCCCGACTCGAAGCAATCGGAGAACGAGTCCACCCACAGCAGGACGCGGCCCTTGGTGTTCATGCGTCCTGCGCGTCTCGTGGAGGACAGGGTGCTGCGGGCGGAGCGCGAGGCGAAGCGGGGGATGTCACGGCGACGGTCGACGCCCGCGGCCCAGCGCAGGGCCCGGCCCAGGCCGGGGGCCGCGCCCACCAGGTTGATCAGGGGGCCCAGTCCGGGGAGGGCCGTGATCATCCGTCCCCAGCGGGGCAGCCAGCCGAGGGAGTAGTGGTTGCGCGGGCGCAACCGGCCCTTGAGGCGCTCGTGTGTGACCCGGGCCTTGTAGGCCGCCATGTCGATGCCGGTGGGGCAGTCGCGGGCGCAGCCCTTGCACGACAGGCAGAGGTCCAGCGCCTCGGCCACCTCGGGGCTGCGCCAGCCCGCAGCGATCACCGAGCCGTTGACCATCTCCTGCAGCGCCCGGGCACGACCGCGCGTCGAGTCCTTCTCCTGGCGCGTGGCCTGGAAGCTGGGACACATCACGCCGCCGCCGGGGGTGTTGTTGGCCAGGCACTTGCCGACGCCGCTGCACTGATGCACCTGCTCGACGAACTCGGCGTCGGTGAGGGTGAGGGGCGAGCGGCTGACCGCCACCATCCTCAGGTCCGCCTCGACGGGGCGCGGATCGACCAGAACGCCGGGGTTGAGCAGGTTCTCCGGGTCGAACAGCTCCTTGACCTGCCCGAACAGGGAGATCGCGGCGGGGGAGTACATCTTGGGCAGCAGCGCGGATCGCGCCCGGCCGTCGCCGTGCTCGCCCGACATGGAGCCCCCGAAGCCGGCGACCACCTCGGCCGCCTCCTCGACGAAGGCCTTGTACCGGGCCGCGCCGTCGGGTTCGGTGAGGGGGAAGTCGATCCGGCAGTGGACGCAGCCGTCGCCGAAGTGCCCGTAGGGCAGGCCGTGCAGGCCGTAACGGTCCAGCAGCGCGTCGAAGGCGCGCAGGTAGTTGCCCAGTTGTGCGGGCGGCACGGCGGCGTCTTCCCACCCGCCGTAGGCGGGCTTGGCCAGCGAGACGCCCGCGAGGCCCGCCCCGTCGGCTCGGATCTGCCAGAGTTTCGCGGCCTCGGCCGCGTGGTCGACCACCCAGCCGTCGACCGCGCCGGCCTCGGCCAGCAGCGCGTCGGCGCGCTCGCGCACCTCGTCGGGGTCGTCGCCGACCAGCTCGATGAACATCCAGCCGTCGCCCTTCGGCAGCGGGGGCACCGCGCCCGCGCCGAGCTTCGCGGTGACGACATCGACGATGCGCCGGTCGAGGCCTTCGCAGGCGGTGGGGCGGAAGCGCAGCAGGTTGGCGATGTCGTCGCCCGCGTCCGCCATCGTCGAGTAGCCGAGCGCGACCATCAGGCTCACGGGGGCGTCGGCCACCAGGCGCACCGTGGCCCGGGTGATCACGCCCAGGGTGCCCTCGGTGCCGGCGAAGAACCGTGCGGTGTCGAAGCCCTTCTCCGGAAGGAGATGCTCCATCGAGTAGCCGGAGACCTGGCGGATGAAGGTGCCGAATTCGGTGCGGATGATCCCCAGGTTGGTGGCGACGAGGGAGCGCAGTTCCGGCAGGTCGTCGCGGCCGAGGGTCAGCTTCTCGCCGCGGCCGGTGATGATGTCGAGCTCGACCACGTTGTCGGCCATCCGGCCGTACCCGAGCGCCCGGGGGCCGCAGGCGTTGTTGCCGATCATCCCGCCGACGGTGCATCGCGAGGAGGTGGATGGATCGGGGCCGAGGCGCAGCCCGTAGGGGCGGCCGGCGGCTTGGAGGTCGGCCTGGACGACGCCGGGGTCGATCACCGCGGTGCGTGCCTCCGGGTCGATGGAGTGGATGCGGGTGAGGTGCCGCGCGACGTCGATCACCAGGCCGGGGCCGACGGCGTTGCCCGCGCACGAGGTGCCCGCGCCGCGCGCGGTGATGGGGGTTCGCTCGCGGAGGGCCTGGCGCACGATCTCCTCCAGCTCCGACGTGGTGCGGGGGTGCGCGACGGCCTGCGGGACGACCCGGTACAGCGAGGCGTCGCTGGAGTAGAGCGCGCGGGTGAGCGTCGAGGTGTCATAGCGGGTCACGCGGCAAGTATCCCAGGCCGTGCGCGACGGTGGCGGCGCGGGATGGCTGTGAGGCGGGCGGCAGCCACCGGTCCTACCCGTTCTCCTGCGGCCCCGCGGGAATCCCGGCGCGCTCGTCGGCGGTGCGCAGCACGGCGCACATCGCCCGTCCGAGAGCGCGGAAGTCCTCGGGTGAGATGGCGTCGACGAAGGCGCGGCGCACCGACTCGACGTGAGCGGGTGCGGCCTCGATCAGCAGGGCCATGCCGTCGTCGGTGAGCACGGCGTGTACCCCTCGGCCGTCGCCCACGCAGGACTCGCGGCGGATCAGGCCCTTGGACTCCATCCGCTTCGCGGTGTGGGTGAGGCGGGAGCGGGAGTGGCGCACCGACGAGGCGAGGTCGCCCATACGGGCGCGGTTGCCGGGCGCCTCGGAGAGCCGGACGAGCAGCTCGTATTCGGGGAGCGAGAGGTCGAAGGGGGCGAGGGCCTGGTCGAGCTCCTCGGCGAGCCGGGTGGAGGCCAGGAGGTAGCTGCGCCAGATGTGTTGCTGGGACTCGTCGAGCCAGCCTCCTGTGGGTGCAGCAGCCATGCGCCTACTCTACCCGATGATTGAGCATTCAATAAATTTTCGGGTCGTTCTGAGGCGACGACGCGGCCTCGGTGCGCGTTGTGTCGGTGCGCGTCCCGAAATCGCGGGATCGAGCCCTGTTGTGCGTCCGTGCAGTCGATAGGCTGGGCGGCAACACCCCGAGCGAGGAGTCCGAGGACCTTGAGCGTGCAACAAGATGTAGAGAGCCTTCGTCAGAAACTGCTGGAGGGCGCGCCGGCCAGCGTCGGCGACATGCTGCGGCGGCGCGTCGCGGAGACTCCCGACGCCCTGGCTTTCCTCGAGCCCGATCGCGCCCCCGAAGGGCCCAACACCTGGGCCCGGACCACCTGGACCGAAACCCAGGAACTGGTCCACCGCCTCGCGGCCGGCCTGCTGGCGCGGGGGCTGAAATACGAGGAGCGGGTCTCGATCGCCTCGGGCACGCGTCTTGAGTGGATCATGCTCGACCTCGCCATCGCCTGCGCCGCGGGCGCCACCACCACGATCTATCCCAACACCGGGCCGGACGACTTCGACTACATCCTCACCGATTCCAACTCGGTGATGGCCGTCGTCGAGAACGGCGAGCAACTGGCCAAGGTCGACTACGACCCCGCGCTGCTGGACCAGATCCACACCGTCATCGTGCTGGACGCGGCGGGCGTGGAGCTGAGCGACCGGGTGATCTCCTACCGGCAGCTGCTGCACCTGGGCGAGCGGTATCTGGCCGAGCACCCGGGCGCCGTCGAGGAGGCCATCGACTCCACCGGTCACGACACGCTCTCCACCCTGATCTACACCTCCGGCACCACGGGCCGTCCCAAGGGCGTGCGGCTCAATCACATGTCGTGGGTCTACGAGGGCGTCAGCACCAAGTACCTCGACATCATCGATCACGACGAGATCCAGTACCTCTGGCTGCCGCTCAGCCACGTCTTCGGCAAGGCGCTGATCGCGGTTCAGCTGTCCTACGGCTTCGCGTCGGCCGTCGACGGGCGGATCGAGCGCATCGTCGTCGGCCTGGGCGAGGTGCATCCCACCTTCATGTGCGGCGCCCCGCGCATCTTCGAGAAGGTGCGCGCGGCCGTGATGACCGGCAACAAGGGCCTCAAGGCGAAGATCGCCCGCTGGGCCTTCGCCGTCGCGCGCGAGGCGTCGCCGTACATCGCGGAGGGCAAGGAACTGACCGGCTCCATGAAGGTGCGCTGGAACCTCGCCGACAAGCTGGTGTTCAGCAAGCTCAAGGAGCGCCTCGGCGGACGGATCAAGTTCATGATCTCCGGCTCCGCGAAGCTGGCGCCGCAGGTGCAGCGCTGGTTCGTCGGTGCCGGGATCATGGTGGTGGAGGGCTACGGCGCCACCGAGACCTCCGCGATCGCCTCGGTCGACCTGCCCCTGCCGCCGACGCCGGGCACCGTCGGCGGGGTGCTGCCGGGCATCGAGGTGAAGATCGCCGACGACGGCGAGATCCTGCTGCGCGGCCCCATCATCAGCCCCGGATATCACAACCTGCCGGAGCGCACGGCGGAGGTCTTCGAGACCGACGGCTGGTACCACACCGGCGACATCGGCGAGGTCACCCCCGCCGGGAAGCTCCGGGTCACCGACCGCAAGAAGGACCTTTTCAAGACCTCCGGCGGCAAGTACGTCTCACCGCAGAAGGTGGAGGCCGCGATCACGGCGAACATCCCTTACCTGTCCCAGGCGGTGGCCATCGGCGACGACCGCAAGTTCGTCTCCGCGCTCGTCGTCCTCGATCCCGCCATGCTCCAGACCTGGGCGGAGAAGCGCGACCTCGGTCATCTCTCCTACGCCGAGCTCACCCAGCGGCCCGAGATCTACTCCTCGATCGAGAAGCAGATGGAGCGGGCCAACTCCAAGCTGGAGCGCTGGGAGACGGTGAAGAAGTTCGCCATCCTCGATCAGGAGCTCACCGTCGACAACGACGGGGTGACGGCCAACATGAAGATCCGGCGCGGCTTCGTCACCGAGAAGTTCGCAGACATCATCGAGGGCTTCTACCCGCCGGAAGACTGAACCCCCGGAGAACGCGGCCGTGTTCCGCTACACCTGCCCCCTGCGCTGGTCCGACCTCGACGCGCAGGGGCACGTCAATAACGCGCTCCTGATCGACTACCTCCAGGAGGCCCGCGTGGCGTTCCTGGCCACCAACCCCGCGTCGACGCTGCTCGGCGACGGGCTGGTGGTCGTGGGACACCGGGTGGCCTACCGGCGGCCCGTCGGCTACTCCGGCGACGGCGTGGAGATCGAGCTGGGCACCGTCAAGGTCGGCGGGGCGCGCTACGAGCTGGGCTACCGGCTGAGCCAGAACGGGGAGCGGGTCGCGGACGCGCGCACGGTGCTCTGCCCGTTCGACTTCTCGGCGCAGCGCCCGGTGCGGCTGAGCCCGCTCGACCGGGAGTTCTTCGCGTCGCACACGGCGGCCTTCGACGAGCTCACGCCCCTCGACGCGCCGAGGCTGGACGGGCGGGGCGAGCCCGTGGCGATGCCGGTGCGCTGGTCCGACCTCGACCGCTACGGCCACGTCAACAACGCCGTCGTGTTCGACTACCTCCAGCAGGCCAGGATCGAGGCCACCACCCGCTGGGACCCGGGCATGGCCCGGATGGGGGCCGGCGACGGCGGGCGGATGTGGCTGGTGGCGCAGCAGGACGTCGACTACGTCGCGCAGATCCCGCACCGCGTCGAGCCCTTCGTGGTGCTCACCGCCCCCGTGCGGCTGGGGCGCACCTCGCTGGTTCTCGCGGCCGAGATGATCGACCCGGAGGCGGGGGTGGTGTTCATCCGCAGCCGCACCGCTCTGGTGTCCGCCGATGCCGACGGCCGTCCCGTCGACCTGTCCGACGACACGCGTCGGCTCCTGGCCGAGCACCTGGTGGACTGAGCCGGCAGCCTCAGGACCGGAGGGCGGCGATCGGTTCGATCCGGGAGGCGCGCCAGGCCGGGACCGCCCCGGCGATCATGCCGACGAGGGCTCCCAGCGGCGGTCCCGCGATAGCGATCCGCCAGTCGAGAACCGCCGTCCAGTCTCGCGCCAGGCACACCACGACGACGCTGAGCACGCCGATGGCGGAGCCGACCAGGCCGCCCAGCAGCCCGAGGATCACCGACTCGATCAGGAACTGGGCGAGGACCTGGGCGGGCTGGGCGCCGATGGAGCGGCGCAGCCCGATCTCCGGGGTGCGTTCGATGACCGCCACGAAGGTGGTGTTGGCGATGCTGACCATGCCGACGATCAGGCAGGCGACGCCGAGCAGCACGAACAAGGTGGTGAGGTCTGAGGCGACGGACTCGCGCAGCTCCAGGGGATCGGGCGGGGTGGTCACCTGGAGGGTGTCGGGGAAGCTCGGATCGAGCGCGGTGGCGATCTGCGCGCCGACCACCTGCGCGGCCCCCATCTCGGTGGTCACCCACAACGTCGCCTCGCTGTGCGCCCGGGGGAACAGCTCCACCGCGACGGACTGCGGGATCGCGACGGCGGTCAGCAGCTCGGGGTGGGCCACGACGTCGGTCAGCACGCCCGCGACGGCGAACCGCACCCCGTCGATCCAGATCGCCGAGCCGGTTCTGGCCGAGCCATAGCCGATGGCCCGGGCGATCTGGGGGCCGAGCAGTGCCACCCTGGTGGCGTTGTCCTGGTGCCACTGGTTGATGCCCGCGCCGGTGTCGGTGGTCGCGCCCGCACCGTCGAGGAAGCCCGGGGTGACCGCCATCACGGTCGCCGACGAGCCGCCGGAGGGTCCCTGAGCGACGGTGCCCGATACGCCCGACAGCGGGTAGCCGAAGCCGGCCGTGACGGTGCCGTCGATCCGCAGCGCCCGCGGTACCGCGTCGGCCGGCAGCGGCGAGGCTCCGGAGGCGTCCGGCTGGGCGCTCGTCACCGAGACCTCGGCCGCCGCCACAGGGTCGAACCGGCTGCTGATCTGCGCGGAGGCGGAGGAGGTCAGCCCCAGCACGACGATCAGCACGGCCACGCCGAGCACCGTGCCGAAGGCGGTCAGCGCCGATCGTCCCGGGCGCTGCAGCACCCCGGACACCGCCTCCGCGAGCAGATCCCGGCGCCGTGCGCGCGGCGGGTGGCCCCTCATACGGGCGACATCCGTCCGTCGCGGGTGACGAACTGGCTGCGCCCCGTCCGGGCGATGTCCTGGTCGTGGGTGATGATGACCACCGCGGTGCCCTCCGCGTTGACGCGCAGCAGCAACTCCATCACGCGCTCTCCGTTCTCCGAGTCGAGGTTGCCGGTGGGCTCGTCGCACAGCAGGATCGGCGGATCGCCCATCAGCGCCCGCCCGATCGCGACGCGCTGCATCTCGCCGCCCGAGAGCCGGTTCGCGGGGGTGTCCAGCCGATGGCCGAGGCCGACGCGCTCGATGAGGCCGGCCGCAGAGCGCTCCCGCTCGTCGGGCGGCATGGCCTGGTAGACGCCCGGCAGGGCGACGTTCTCCCGGACCGTGCGGTGCGGGATCAGGTGGAAGGACTGGAAGACGAATCCGATCCGCCGCGAGCGCAGCTGCGTGCGGGCGCGCTCGCTGAGCAGGGAGGTGTCGGTGCCGTCGAGGCGGATCCGGCCGCTGGTGGGGCGGTCGAGGAGGCCGGCCAGGTGCAGCCAGGTCGACTTGCCCGAGCCGCTGGGCCCCCGGACGGTGACCAGGTCGCCGGGGAGGATGGCGAGGCTGCATTCGCGCAGCGCGGTCACCGGCGGCGGGCCGGGAAAGGTGCGGGTGACGTCCTCGAACTCCAGCACCGGCATCTCAGCCACCGATGATCACCTGGTCCCCCTCGCGCAGGCCGCCCTCCTCCGCGGGGGTCACCTGCACCCTGCCGTCGCCCTCGAGGCCGGTGGTGACCGCGACGGTGGACCGCTCGCCGTCGCCGCGCAGCACCGAGACCTGGGCGGTGCCGTCCATCGCGGTCGACACGGCGGTCACCGGGACGTGGAGCACCTCCGCGTCGGAGGCGCGCACCTGCACCCGGGCGCGCAGCTCGCGCCCGAGTTCCGCGTCGGGCAGCGCGGGATCGGGGGTGAGCACCACCCGCCACACGGTGATGGGCTGCTGGGAGCGTTCGTCGGTCGCCTGCTGGATCTCGAGGAGGGTCACCGACGCGGGCGCGTCCTGGCCGTCGGTGGCGATGATCGTCGCGGCTTGGTCCTTGGCGAGGTCGCGTCCCTCGGATTCGGGGACGGTCGCCACCCCGACGAGGGGGCCGCTGACCAGACGCACCGCGTCGCCGCCGGCGCTCGCGCCGAGCGTCGCCGAGACCTCGGCGGTGGCGGGGAAGGCCGGGACGAAGACGAGTTCGGTCGCGGGGACGGTGACCCCGGCCGAGCGCCGGGCCGCGGATGCGGTCTCCTGGGTGCGTTTCAGCGCCGCCTCCGCATCGGCGACCGCGGTCTGGGCGTCCTCCGCGGAGAACTCGGCGTCCGAGATCGCGTCCCGCCGGGCGAGCTTGTCCTGTTCGGTGGCGTCGGCCGGCAGCGCGCGACGGGCCCGCTCCAGCAGGGTCTTGGCCTGCTGCCGGGCCCGTTTGGCGTCGCGGAGACCCCGTTCGGCGTCGGTGACCGCCTGGTTCGCAGCGGCCAGTTCCTCTGTTCCCGTCGTGGCCGGCGCGTAGCCGAGCCGGTCGTAGAGCTCCCGGACCGCGGCCTGCGTCTGGGCGCCGAAGGACTCCTCGGAGCCGGTATCGAGACCCAGCGCGCCCAGGGCCGCGATGAGCTGGGTGACGTCGGGCCCGGACGCGTTCGGGGCGATGTCGCGATAGTGGGCCAGCGGCCCGGGCAGCGCGATCACCGGGCGGCCCCCGATCTCGAGCGCCACCGATCCCGCCTCGACGGTGGCGCCGTTGGCCACCGGAATCCCCGTGACCACGTCGCCCGCCCGGGTGGCCATCGTCGTCGTGCTCAGCCGCTCCACCGTCACGGCGGCGGTGAGGGTCTGCTGCACGGTGCCGAGCTGGACGGGCTCGGTCAGCGTCGTCGGCGGCGGGGCCTCCCGCTCCGCGGCCTGCTGCGCCGGCGACTTGATGAAGAAGGTCGCGCCGACCCCGATGCCCAGGCTGAGCAGCGAGACGACCACCATGGCCAGAAGGCCCTTCGCGCGTCCGGGGGCTTTCACTGGCCGCCCATCACCTTTTGTGCTCGCTCCAGCCCGGCGAGATAGCCGTCGTGCAGCGTCTTCACCTCCGCGCCGTGTTCGGCCAGCCAGCGCTCCTGATAGGCGGAATCGACGGCATACCGGATGCCCGGCAGATTGACCTGCTGCGCGCATTCCACGTCGTCCATGGCGAATCCCAAGTAGCCCGCCGGGTCGGCCGTCGTGGCATAGGCGTTGCCCATGTCGTAGTAGGAGTCCCCGGAGTATCCGCGCGCGGACATGCAGTCGAGCCAGGCGTCCTCCGCCTCGGCGACGCGGGAGTCCGCGGCCATGCGCTCGCGGGAGTAGCCCAGGCCCTCCTCGATCAGCCGCTCGAGGTCGGCGAAGAAGGGCTGCTCGACGAAGAGCGTCTCCATGGCCTCCCCGTAGCATCCCGCCTCGTGGAGGGGATTGCCGTCGCCGTCCGTCTTCTGAATGGGATTCTCGTTTTCATCGACGCCGCGGAGCACCTCGCGGACCTCCGGTGACGGATCCGGGCGATTGGGGTCTCCCTCGCTGAACTCCGGCGCCTGCGGGGCGTAGCCGTGTTCAGCCACCCAGGCCGGGTCGATGGGGCCGTACCTGGGGGAAATGTCCGTCGAAGTGCTGAGGGCGGTGAGCGTCAGGTCAGGGCTGTAGGAGAGGCCGAACCGGCTCACGCATTCCGCGGCCAAGATGCCTTGCGCCATTTGAATGGTGGCCGCCTCCTGCGGCGTCGGCGAGTAGCCGAGCAGCGGCGGCGCAATCTGGGTGACGGAAGTCAGTGGGGGAGGCGGGTCGGCGATGGGTGGCTCGGAAGTGTCTTCTGTGGCGGGCCGGCCGCACCCGGAGACCAGGAGGCCTCCGAGTGCGACGACCGCGATCAGCGTGCGCATGGGGTCGCTTTCAGGACAGGATGAAGGAGCTGGCCTTGTCGTTCATGGTCGACGACAGGTTTGCTCCGGTGCTGTCATAGTTGACGAACCCGGTCTGAGCACCCCCGAAGTCGAGGTCCACGAAGAGGTTCACGTCGCACTTCTGGTAGTCGCGCGCGCTAGAGATGACGTCGTTCCAGCCCGAAATGGAGAGGCGCGAGTGGATGGTGTCGCGGTCGGAGGTGCTGGTGCTGCAGAACTCACCCTGCCCCTTCACGGTCATGACGGCGCCTCCGAAGTTGGCGTTCTCGTACAGCCGGGCTCGCACCCACGAGCCGGAGCTCCAGGTGACGTCGGCTGCGGCGTGGGAAGCGGTCGCGGGGGCGACGGCGGTGATCGTGATGGCGACCGCTGCCGCGGCAACGATCTGCTTCTTGATCTTCATGGGATTCCTTTCGATACTGTTTGGTAGAAGGTTCTGACGTTCAGAATCTTCTTGGGTTTCTCGATGCCGTAAAGACTAAGAGGTTTGCGTGCAGCAAGGCTCGTTCAAACCCTTCTTCGAGACTCGAGGAAGTGGCACTGGGATCGACTTTTCCGGACACTGTAGTGCGCGTGAAGGGTCCTGGTGCGTTTAGTTCTGAAAATTCTCTATCGTCTTTTAGCTTAGCTAGAACATCCGGGAAGGATGGGCCAGAAGGTGC
Organism: Arachnia sp.; assembly: GCA_035326505.1. Classification (GTDB taxonomy): domain Bacteria; phylum Actinomycetota; class Actinomycetes; order Propionibacteriales; family Propionibacteriaceae; genus Arachnia. The sequence continues at coordinate 22,077 of DAOLFC010000014.1, read as the reverse complement.
AAACTCCGAGCGGATGGGAATAGATTTCGATGTTGATTAGGCTGTCGAATATCCCCAAGATTATTGTCGCCTGAGTGGCGAGTGCGACTTTCATGCTCGAATCGTATTCTGCCGGGGCTGCCATCGGTTGTTCCAGCCGTTTAAGTTGGCACGAACGTCTCAATGTTGATACTTTCGTATCGCTAGTTGACGCGCGAGGTTGGTTTGCCGGTAGGGTTGGGTTGTGAGAGCGAGCGGTCGGCGCAGTCAGGACTGGCCAGCAGCTGCGGTTGCCCTGGTCTTTCTCGTGATATCCGTAGGCGGGGTGGTCGTGCGAGACCTTCCTGCTCGCATTCTCGTCGTGGATGTTGTCGCCTGCGCTGCGGTCTTTCTTTCAGTGTGGAAGTTGCGGCCGGGGATCGCGGTCGTCGTGCTGGTCAACGCTGCCCTCGTGTTTCTCGATCCGGATGGTCTGGGTATGGGGGTGTATCTGTGCGGTATACCCGTCATGGTGGCCGTCCGGCATGGGAAGTTCTCCTGGGCTGTCGTCGTGATGGTGCTGACCGCACCGCTGAGCTGGTACGTCATGATGCTGCGTGGGGGAGTACGGAACCTCGGTGAAGCCGCCTGGAATGCGTTGTTCTGGGTGTTCTGGTTCGGTGTGTTGTGGATCGTCGGGTTGGGGATGCGTGCGATCGAGCGGGGGGCTGTTGCGCGGGAGCGGGCACAGCAGCAGGAGCGGGCGCAGCAGTTGGCGGTGGATCTTCATGACACGGTGAGTCAGGGTCTGGCGCAGCTTGCGTTGGGGCTGGAGTCCGCGTCGGCACCCGGTGGAGGTGGGGTCACTGCGGAGGAGGCGGGGGTGTTGGCTGAGCGGGCGCGGGAGGCCAATGCGATGATCCGCGACGTGACGACGTTGTTGCATGCCGGGGGAGTCGATCCGTTGCCGGGTATCACGTTGGAGGATGCGCTGGTGCGGGGTGGGGGTGAGCTGCGTCGGCGTGGTTTCGAGGTGCGGGAGGTGGTCGAGGTTCCGGTTGATCTGCCGGAGGACCTCAGTCTTGCGGCGGGGGCGGTGGTGCGTGAGGCGCTCAATAATGTGTTGCGGCACGGGGTGGCTGGGTCTCGGTGTGTGGTGGTGGTCGATGCGGGGGAGGATGAGTTGGAGATCTCTGTGATCAATCCGTTCAAGGCGCCGTCTGTTCCGCGGCGTGGGGGGTTGGGTGTTCAGGGGATGCAGATGCGTGCTCGTCTGGCCCGGGGTCGGGTCGATTCGCGGGGGGTGGGAGACTCGTGGATATGCGAGGCACGGTTTCCGATTCGGGTGCGGTGATCCGGGTCGGGATCTGCGACGACGAACCGCTGGTGCGGCGGGAGCTGGCGACGGTGTTGGCCCGGTCCTCGTCGCTCAGGATCGTCACGGTGAAGGCCTCTGGTGCCGCGGTGCTGGCCTACGAAAACCCCGTCGACGTGTGGCTGATCGATGTGAACATGCCCAGCGGCATGTCGGGGATCACGACCGCCGCCTCCCTCACTCGGCGGAGGTCAGCGTCGCGGGTGCTGCTGATGACCGCGGCGATCACCGTCACGGAGGAACAGGTGGAGAGCTGCGGGGCTGCCGGGTTCGTGTTCAAGGACGACAAGCCGGAGAGGCTGATCGCGGCCATCCACGGCGTTCACTTCGGCTACCACCTCACCTCCCCGGAGATGCGTGCCCACTACCGCGGCGCGCCGCGTTCCGGTCCTGTGGAACAGGGACCGAGCTTCACCGCCCAGCAGCTGCGGCTGATCCCGCTGGTGATGTCCGGCGTCACCTATGCCGAGCTGGCCGCTGAGCTGGGGGTCTCGGAGGTGACGGCCAAGCGCTACGTGTCGGAGCTGATGCGCAAGATCGGGGTGACGTCCCGGCCGCGGCTGATGGCGCGCCTCGCCGAGTTCGGCTACCACTGAGCCCTGGGACCCCGCACCCGAAGGCCACCCAAAGAGTTCGTGATTCCACCGTCTTCGGTGGAATCACGAACTCTTAAGGCAGGTCGCTGGGGGGACTGGAGTCAGCGGACGTCGAAGCGGTCCAGGTCGGCGACCTTGGCCCACGCCGCGACGAAGTCGTCGACGAAGGTGTCCTGCGCGTCGTCGCTGGCGTAGACCTCGGCGAGGGCGCGCAGCTCGGAATTGGAGCCGAAGACCAGATCCGCGCGGGTGCCGATCCACTTCTTCTCGCCGGTGGCCTCGTCGGAGCCCTCGAACGTGCGCGACTCCGCGTCGATCGCGCGCCACTGGGTGTTCAGGTCCAGCAGGTTGACGAAGAAGTCGTTCGTGAGCACGCCCGGACGATCGGTGAACACGCCGTGGCTGGAGCCGTCCCAGTTGGTGCCGAGCACCCGCAGGCCGCCGAGCAGCACCGTCATCTCGGGCGCCGACAGGGTCAGCAGGTTGGCGCGGTCGATCAGCAGGTGCTCCGCGGGCAGGCCCAGGCCCCGGTCCGAATCGTAGTTGCGGAAGCCGTCGGCCGGCGGGTTCAGGTAGTCGAACGACTCGACGTCGGTCTGCTCCTGGGTGGCGTCGGTGCGTCCCGGGGTGAAGGGGATCTGCACCTCGCGACCGGCGGCGCGCGCGGCCTGCGTCACGCCGACGTTGCCGGCGATGATCACCAGATCGGCCAGCGAGACCTGCCTGCCGCCCTCGGACGAGGCGTTGAAGTCGGCCTGGATGTTCTCCAGGACGCCCAGCACGCTGGCGAGCTGCTCGGGACGGTTGACCTCCCAGCTGCGCTGCGGCTCCAGGCGGATGCGGCCGCCATTGGCGCCGCCGCGCTTGTCGCTGCCGCGGAACGACGATGCCGCCGCCCACGCCGTCGACACCAGCGCACCGACGCTCAGGCCGGACTCCGCGATCCGGGCCTCCAGCGCGGCCACGTCGGCCTCGTCGATCAGCTCGTAGGTGCGCTCGGGAATCGGATCCTGCCAGAGCAGGTCCTCCGCCGGCACCTCGGGGCCGAGGTAGCGGCTCTTCGGGCCGAGATCGCGGTGGGTCAGCTTGAACCAGGCGCGGCGGTAGGCCTCGGTGAAGGCGGCCTGGTCGTTGCGGAAGCGCAGCGAGATCTCCCGGTAGATCGGGTCCTCCCGCAGCGAGAGGTCGGTGGTGAGCATCCGGGGCTCGCGGCGCCCGGCGCCCTGCGCCATCGGCACCATGTCGGAGCCGCCGCCGTCCTTCGGGCGCCAGTGGAAGTGGCCGCCCTCGCCCGTGACGCACTCCCACTCGTAGGCGAACAGGATGTGGAAGAACTCGTTGTCCCAACGGGTGGGGTGGTAGGTCCAGGTGACCTCCAGGCCGGAGCCGATCGCGTCGTTGCCGTGACCGGTGCCGTGGCCGGACCTCCAGCCGAGGCCCATCTGCTCCATTGGGGCCGACTCGGGATCGGGGCCGACGTGGTCGCCCTCGGGCGCCGCGCCGTGGGTCTTGCCGAAGGTGTGCCCGCCGGCGATCAGCGCGACGGTCTCCTCGTCGTCCATCGCCATCCGCGCGAAGGTCTCGCGGATCTGAAGGGCCGCGGCGATCGGATCGGGGTTGGCCTGCGGGCCCTCGGGGTTGACGTAGATCAGGCCCATCATGGTGGCGCCGAGCGGCTTGGCCAGCTCCTGGCCGTCGCCGAGCCGGGTGTCGTCGCCCAGCCACGACTTCTCGGAGCCCCAGTACACGTCGTCGTCCGGCTCCCACACGTCGGGACGGCCGCCCGCGAAGCCGAAGGTGGGCATGCCCATCTCCTCGTGCGCGACGTTGCCGGCCAGGATCATCAGGTCGCCCCAGCTGAGCGCCTTGCCGTACTTCTTCTTCGCCGGCCAGAGCAGTCGACGGGCCTTGTCCAGGCCCACGTTGTCCGGCCAGCTGTTCAGCGGGGCGAAGCGCTGCTGCCCGGTGCCACCGCCGCCGCGGCCGTCGAAGACCCGGTAGGTGCCGGCGCTGTGCCAGGCCATCCGGATCATCAGCGGCCCATAGTTGCCGAAGTCCGCGGGCCACCAGGCCTGGGACTCGGTGAGCAGAGTGGCGATGTCGCGCTTGACCTCGTCGAGATCGAGGCGTTCGAAGGCCTCCCGGTAGTCGAAATCCTCGCCCAGCGGGTTGGCGACGGCGGGATTCTTGGCCAGGATTTTCAGGTTGAGCCGGTTCGGCCACCAGTCGATGTTCCGGGTGCCCGTGGCGGAGGGGGTGGCCGCGGGCGTGCCCATCGCGGTGTGGTCGATCGGGCACTTGCTGATGTCGGTCAAGGCAGGACTCTCTTTCTTCAGTAGCTGTCTTCGGTGAGTTCTGTGGTGGGGTCGCGTGCGTCGTCGCAGTCGCGGCAGATTCCGCGGAAGGTGAGCGCGGCCTCGATGACGCGCATGCCGTGCGCGTCGCTAGGGGTGAGGCAGGGAGCCAGCCCGATCGCGCACTCGACGTCCTCGATCCGCCGGCAGACGACGCACTGGATGTGGTGGTGGTTGTCGAGGCGCTCCACCTCGTAGCGGGCGCTGCCGGAGTCGGGCAGGTCGACGCGGCGCAGGATGCCGCAGTCGCTCAGGTCTTGGACGATGTTGTGGACCGACTGCGAGGACAGCGACGACAGGTCGCCGGTGAGCGCCGCGTGGATCTCCGCCGCGGAGCTGTGTGGTTGCGTGCTCAGGTAGGAGAGGGCCGCGACCCGCCCCGCCGTCACCCGCAAGCCGCGGCTGCGCAGCAACGCGGCGCTGTCCTCGGTGGAGGGAAGGGGGTGAGCGGGCATGGCACCACCTTAGCCCTTATTTTGAATGATTCAAATTAATCCGAAACAATGGTTCTTACCTTGTGTCCTGGTCGATGCTGCTCCGGCCGACGCTGCCCTGGCAGACGGGGCACCACCAGATGAGCCGCTCCTGGCCCGCCCGGGGATCGGCGACGCTGGCCGCCCCGCCGAGGGTGTCCGCCCGGATCGCGGTGCCGCAGCGCCGGCACGGTCGGCCCTTGCGCCCGAAGACGAAGGTGGTCTCGCCCTTGCGGTGGTCGCCGGTGAAGGTGCGCACCGGGCTGGAGAGGTTGCCGCGCATCAGCGTGGCCGCGAGGTCGACGATCGCGGGCACGTCCACGGCCCCCACGGGCAGCCCCGGATGCAGGCCGCGGAGGAAGCACACCTCCGCCCGGTACTCGTTGCCGATCCCGGCGAGGTTGCGCTGATCGAGCAGCGCCTCGCCGATGCTGCGGCCCGGGACGGCCAGGATGCGGCGGATCGCCTCGTCGCGGCCCGACGGTGCCCACCGGCCGGGCGCGGACCAGTCGTCGGCCAGGAGATCGGGACCGAGATAGCCCATTCGCCGGGCGAACTCCTCGGCGGGCCAGAGTTCGACGAGCCCGAGCTCGTGCCCGACCAGTTCGATGCCGCCTGAGACCTGCACGACGATCCGTGCCGTGTGCGCCGGGCTGGACCAGCGGGTGCCGACGGTGTGGATCCGCCAATGCCCCTCCATCCGCAGGTGGGTGTGCAGGACGCGGGAGCCCGCGTCGTCGTCGAGGAGCCAGAACAGGTGCTTGCCGTGCGGCCAGACCCGGGTGATGGTGGCGCCGTCGAGGCTGGCGGTGGCGAGTTGGGGCACCCGGAGGCTGGAGCGTTCGACCCGCCGGCTGGCCAGCGGCTGGAGTCGCTCGGAGAGCCGCCAGACCGAGTCTCCCTCAGGCATGGAGGCCCTCGATCGAGATTCCCTTCGGCGTGAGCCGTGCCCCGGCGGCCAGCAGCGCGCCCTGAAGGCCGCTGCCGCCCGGGCGGACACCGTCGATCTCCTCGATCCGCAGCCGCGACATGCGGCCCTCCGCCACGGCGTCGTGCAGCGCGCGGACGACGAGGGCCGCCCGCTCCTCGCGGCTGTCCCCGCCGCTGTGTTCGTCCCCGCTGTGTTCATCACCGAACAGGGTGAGCACCCGGCCGCCCCTGGTGAGGTGAGCCAGGCAGACGCCGTCGGCGAGGACGACGAGGGCGCCGGCGGAGCGCGACGGGCGCGCGGTCGGGTGGGCGGGCCAGGGCAGCACGCTGCCGTACGGGTTGGCGGGGTCGAGCGCGGCGAGCACGAGGGGGGCGGGGTGGGCGGCGCCCGACGGCCACGCCGTTCGGTCGGGCGAGTCCGCGAACCCGCGCAGCCGGCCCACCGCCTCCTGCGTGCTGAACTGCGCGCCGCCCAGGCCCTCCACCAGATAGCCGCGCACGACCTTGCCGGCCGACTCGAGCTGCGCGAGCAGCCGGTAGGCGGCAGCGAATCCACCGGGCACGCCGTCCGCCGTGACGCCCCCACGGGTGATCACGCCGAGCCGGGCGAGCCACGACGACGCCAGCGCCAGGGCCGCGTCGGCCGGGGCCGGCTGGGGGTCGCGGACGCGGTACCAGCGCCCGGCGGCCGACGGCGGAGCGCCGGGCGAGAGGGGCGTCCGGCCCAGCCGCGGCAGCCGGGCCCGGCGACGGGGCGAGGGCCTGGCGGTCTTGTGCGCGCCGCGGCCGGCCCCGCCCACGCGGGCGCGGAGGGGAGCCAGGGAGCCCGGCGCGATCGCGCCCTCCTCTGCGGCGCGCCACCACTCGTCGAGGACGGCCGTCTGGGCCCCGTCGGGTGCCGGCCCGGTGCGGGAGGCGAGCCAGGAGGCGTAGCTGCCGTCGCCGTCGGCCAGCGCGGCGGCGACCTCCAGCGCGCTCTCCCCGGGAGGCTCGGCGGGCGGCGGGATGAGATCGACGTCGTCGGCGGGCACGATCGCCACCAGCGGGTCGTTCGGACCGACCGCGCCCCGTACCCGGATCACCGCCTCGCCCTCCGCGAGCAGCGCGTCGAGGTGGGCGGGGGAGTAGTGCCGCAGCCGCGCCGGCAGGATGTGGGTCTCCCACGCCGAGGCGGGCAGCGCGGCGCCGGCGAGGCCCTGCAATGCGAGCAGCACCTCGTCGGGGCTCGACTCGGGCCGGTCGTCGACCTGATGCAGATCGGCCAGGAACCGCGCGTATCCCGTCGCCGAGACCGGCTGCAGCTGCGCCCGGGCGCGAGCGAGCGAGCGCGATCGGAGCCGGCGCAGCACCTCGGGGTCGACGAACTCCGGCTGGACTGCTCCGGGGGTGAAGCGCCCGGCGGTCAGCCGGCGCGCGGCGACCTCCCGATCGAGGACGAGGCCCACCGTCGCTACGCCCAGGCCGAAGGCGCTCGCCGCCTCGCCCGCCGTGAAGGGTCCGTGGGCGCGGGCGAAGCGGGCGATCAGCTGGGTGAGCGGGTCGCGGCCCTCCGGGGAGGACGCGGCGGAGTGGCCGGGCGGGACGGGGATGCCGAGCGCGTCTCGGAGGAGGCCGAGGTCCGCGGCGGCGACGAGGTGCGGCTCCCCGGCCAACTGGATCACGGCGACGCGCGTGCCCAGGGCGCCGATCGCCGCGCCGACGTCGATGCCGGCGGTGCGCTCCGCCAGGGCCGAGACCGGGAGGGGGCCGAGGAGGCGGGGCAGGTCTGCCAACTCCTCGGCGTTCCTGGCCCGACGCTCGGGCGCGGTGTGCTGGAGTTCCGCCACCACCTCGAGGGTGACGTCCGGGTCGAGGAGCTCGCGCAGGTCGAGGGTGCCGAGCGCGGCGGCCAGCAGCTCGGGATCGAGGGAGAGCAGCGCCGCGCGACGCTCGGCGAGCGGGGTGTCGCCGTCGTAGAGGAAGGCGCCGGGGTAGCGGAAGAGGAGGGTGGCGGCGAACGGGCTGGGCTGCTCGGTGACCATCTCCACCAGCCGCACCCCGCCGGAGCGCAGCCCGCGGGCCAGCGCGACGAGGCCGGGCACGTCGTAGACGTCCTGCGTCACCTCGCGCACGGTCTCCAGGACGATGGGGAAGCGCGGGTGATGCCGCGCGACCTCCAGCAGCTGCGCCGAGCGCTGGCGTTGCTGCCACAGCGGCGCCCTCTTGCCCGGGTTGGGGCGAGGCAGCAGCAGGGCCCGTGCGGCGCATTCGCGGAACCGGCCGGCGAACAGCGCGGTGCCGCCCACCTGCTCGGTGACGATCTGGGCCACGTCGTCGGGCTCGGTCAGGAGGAACTCGGGCAGGCGCTCGACGGCGTCGGAATCGGGCAGGCGGAAGACGATGCCGTCGTCGGCGGCCAGCGGCTGGATCTCCAGCCCGGCCTCGCGGGAGAGCGCCTCGCCGATCGCCAGCGCCCACGCGGCCAGGACGCGCCGGCCGAGCGGGGAGTGGACGACGATGCGCCAGTCGCCCAGTTCGTCGCGGAACCGCTCGAGGACGACGGTGGCCTCGTCGGGCACGACGCCGGTGGCGGCGCGCTGCTCGGCGAGGTAGCGGGCCAGGTTCTCCCGGGTGTGCGCGTCGAGATAGGGCTGGTCGAGCCGCTCGGGGGTGCGGGCGGCCTCGCGCTGGAGCTGCCCGATCTGGCGGCCGAGCTCGGCCGGGCGACCCTCGTCGTCGCCCTTCCAGAACGGCAGCCGCCCGGTGTTGCCAGGCGCGGGGGAGACGCGCACCTGGTCGCGGGTGATCTCCTCGATCCGCCACGACGACGCGCCGAGCGTGAAGACGTCGCCGACGCGGGACTCGTAGACCATCTCCTCGTCCAGTTCGCCGACGCGCCGCGCCCCCTGTTCGTCGCCGGCGAGGAAGACCCCGAAGAGGCCGCGGTCGGGGATGGTGCCGCCCGACGTCGCGGCCAGCCGCAGCGCGCCCGGGCGCGGGTACAGGCGGTTGTCGTCGCCGAGGACGAGGCGGGCGCGGAGGTTGCCGAAGTCGGCCGACGGATAGGCGCCGGTCAGCAGCTCGACCGTCGCGTCCAGGAGAGAGCGGTCGAGGGCGTGATACGGCTGCGCGCGCCGCACCGTCGCCCACCACCCGTCGACGTCGAGGCCCGCGTCGCCCGAGCCGACCGCGGCGGCCACCGTCTGCTGGGCCAGCACATCCAGCGGCGCCCGCGGGATGCGCAGCTCCTCGATCTGCCCGGCGAGCATCCGCTCGGTGGTGACGACGGCGGCCGCGAGGTCGCCGCGGTGCAGTGGGTAGACGTCGCCCGCCGAGACCGCGCCCACGACGTGCCCGGCGCGTCCGATCCGCTGCAGTGCGCTGGCCACCGACGGCGGCGCGGAGACTTGGATCACGCGGTCGACCGCGCCCATGTCGATGCCGAGCTCCAGCGAACTGGTCGCGACGACACAGCGCAGCTCGCCGGACTTCAGCGCCGCCTCGACCTGGGCGCGCTGCTCCTTGCTGACCGACCCGTGGTGCGCCCGGGCGATCACCAGCGGCGCGCCCCTGCCCGCGCCGGACTGGGCCATGATCTGCGCCGGCGGGCGCGCGGGAATCGGGGGGAGGGTGTCGGGGTCGTGTTCCTCGGCCCACAGCTCGTTCAGCCGGGCGGTCAGCCGCTCCGCGGTGCGCCGGCCGTTGGTGAAGACCAGCGTCGAGCGCCCCTTCTTCACCGTCTCGTAGACCTGGAGCTCGATGTGGGGCCAGATCGACCCCGACGGCGCATCCGCGGTCAGCGTGTCGGTGTTGGGGCCGGCCAGCAGGGGGTCGAGCGCGACCGCCGTCGCGTGGCCGGGGGTTGCCGTCGAGGCGGAGGCGGGCGCTCCTGAGGGACCGAGCGGCGTCGGCGCCGGCCCGGGGTCTGCGATGTCCTCGACGGGCAGCCGCACGGTGACGTCCCAGCGCTTCCGGGTGGGGGGAGCCACGACGGTGACGGGCCGGTCGCCGCCGAGGAACGCGGCGACGCGCTCGATGGGCCGGACGGTGGCGGACAGTGCGACGCGCTGCACGTCGCGCCCGTTCAGCGCGTCGAGCCGTTCCAGGCTGAGCGCCAGATGACTGCCGCGCTTGGTGCCTGCGACGGCGTGGATCTCGTCGACGATCACCGTCTCGACGCCGGTCAGGGTCTCGCGCGCGGAGCTGGTCAGCATGAGATACAGCGACTCCGGCGTGGTGATCAGGATGTCCGGCGGCCTGCGCAGCAGGGCCGCGCGTTCCTTCGACGTCGTGTCGCCGGAACGCACGCCCACCGTCACGTCGGCGAGCGGGACGCCGAGCCGCTCGGCCGCGAGCCGAATCCCGATCAGCGGCGCGCGCAGGTTGCGCTCCACGTCGACGCCCAGCGCCTTGAGTGGCGAGATGTAGACCACCCGGGTGCCTCTGGCTGCCGGGGGGCGCGGCGTCTGCTCGGGGGGCGAGGAGGCCAAGGAATCGATGGCCCAGAGAAACGCCGCGAGGGTCTTGCCCGACCCCGTCGGCGCGACGACCAGCGCATGCTCGCCCGCGGCGATCGCGCGCCAGGCCTCTACCTGCACCGTCGTGGGCGCGGGGAACACGCCGGCGAACCACTCCCTCATGGGAGGCGAGAAGCGCGCCAGCGGGTCGGTCATGGAAGAAGTCTGCCAGCCGCCACCGACAACGCGAGCCCGGCGGAACAATGCGGCTGCGTCCGTCGGAATCGGGCCCGGATCGGGCTTACTGCGGCTGTGTGCGTCGTAATGCCGACGCACACAGCCGCAGTAAGCAGTCTGGGCGATCTGCCCGCGGGGGGGTGGCCAGGTCAGGCGGGGACGACGCCCAGGTAGACCTTGTACGAGGCGCCCTCGCCGGAGATCAGCGGGCTCTCCCGCTTGAACCCGATCGGGCCGTACGTGCTGTTGCTCGTTCGGGCGGCGAGCAGCACCATGTCCCGGGCCGTGAGGGTGACGGTCGCCGATCCGATCCGGTCGTCTCCCCAGTCGAAGGCATCGCTGAGCGCACCACCCAGTCCGGGCATGAGCGCCCCGAGGGCAGGCCCAGCGACGGCCGCGATGATCGGTCCGACGACGGGGATCAGGCCGAGTGCCACCGTGCCGGCCGCGTGAACGCCCTTCACCACGTCGATGACCTGGTCCCGGTACCGGTTCGGGTCGCCGAAGTCGTGCTCCATCAGCACGATCCCGACGTTGAGGCCGTACGGGCGGCCCCGGTAGAGCTCCAGCAGATCCGGCCGGGACTCCTTGGCGTCGACGTCCTCGTAGACCCGGCTGGTCGCGCCCCACGCCGCCTTGGGCGTGCTGAGCGCGAAGATCACGTACGGCTCGTCAGAGTCGGAGCTCTGGTCCCAGTCCGTCTCGCCGAAGCAGTGGAGCCCCGTGTAGTGGACGACGACGTCGCGCAGGTCGATGGCGCCCGTGTCGGGCCACCAGTAGATGCCGCCATTCTGGAAGTCGTTGGCGCGCCCTCCCTCAGGGAAGTCGACCTCGTCGCTCGTCGGGTAGCCGAGGTAGCTCCGCTCCCAGCCCAGCTGCGCCCACCGCTCCCGGATCGCGCCGTAGATCGCGTGCGCCCCGGTTCTGGGGGTCCAGTAGATCGACGCCGTGAAGTTGTTGAAGTGGTTGTAGCGGCCAACGCCGTCGGGCGTGCCCAGCTCGTCCGTGCAGGGCACGCCGAACCGCAGCCCGCCCAGCGCCATCCAGCGCTCGAAGATCGCACCGTAGATGTGGGTCGCCAAGTTGGTCCCCTTGTCGTAGACCAGAGCGTGACCCTTGAACAGCCACATGCTGCCCAGGTGCTTCTCGACGGGCGCGCCTTGGGTGGCAGCCCCGCCCAGCGCCTCGTACTTCGCGGCGATGACCGCATCGGCCTTCAGTACTCCGGAGAAGACCGTGACGGGGAACTTCTCCTTGAGCACGAACGATCCCTTGATCGTCGTCGGATCGGGCATGATGCACCTTGCTTCCTGGGAGCGTTTCTCCCTCGCCACTCAAGAGCCGTGCGCCACAGACCTGATACATCTCTTTGCGTATCTCTCGCCCGGAGAAGTTCGGTGAATAGGTCGGACCTCCTGCAGCGCCCTGGATAGCGTTGCGCGTCTGAACTCGCCGTTCTACCACCCCCTGCTCGCCGTTCTACCGCCTTCTGCTCGCCGTTCTACCGCCTTCTGCTCGCCGTTCTACCGCCTTTTCTTCGCCGGTTCGTCGAGGTGTCTTCGAGGCAGCACCACGTGCTGTGTCAGCGCGCCGCGACCCCCGAGCCCCAGGCTGCAAAGATTGGGGACATGGCACGACGACGCATCAGCGACCATGTCGGAGCGGCGTTCCGCGAGCGCATGCGGAGGCTGAACGCCCGGCATCCGTGGAGCCACAACGACCACTTCCACAGCTGGATCCTCGCCAACCTGCCGGAGCCGTGCGGGTCGGTGCTGGACGTCGGGTGCGGCCGGGGTGAGCTTCTCGTGGCCCTCGCGCCGCACGTCGGCCGGGCCGTCGGGGCGGACATCGACGCCGAGATGCGGGCGCAGGCGGCGAGCCGCTGCAGCGGGCTGGTGAACGTCTCCGTCGCGGACCAGCCGTGGAACGAGGTCGAGGGGCCGTTCGACGCGGTGACGATGATCGCCGTGCTGCATCACCTGCCGACCGAGGAGGCCTTGCGCGACGTGAGGCGGCTGCTGGCTCCGGGCGGGCGCTTCCTCGCCGTCGGCCTGGCTGTCCCCACCAGCGTCGTCGATCACGCGTGGGACATGGCGTCGATGATCACGAACCCCTTGATCGGTGTGGTCAAGCACCCGTGGCCGAGCAGGGTGACGGAGCCGCCGGCCCCGTTCCCCGTGAAGGACCCCGCGCTGTCGTTGGCCGAGCTTGAGGAGATCGTGCAGAAGGTCATGCCGGGGGCGGTGGTGCGTCGTCACCTCGGCTTCCGCCACACCATCGCATGGACGAAACCCGAGGCTTCCTAGAGTGTCGCGCGCCTGGCGAGAGTTCTGCGATTTGCTGGACAGGAGCCCTGCTGATTGCTGGATAGACCGCCCGCTGTCCTTCGACTCAGGCTCCGACGAGCCGAACAGCCGCGAGGCGGTTGAGGGAGACGTGCTGCTCGGCGGCCTCAAGCGCAAGCTGGCGGTGCGCTTCCGGCGGGATGCGCACCATGAACTTGCCAGAGTAAGTGCGGTCGGCGATCGCCTCGGGTGGGGTTTCTCCCGTGTCCACCATGTCGGCGACAACCTCGCCGACCAGAGAACGGATCCCCGTCAGTGCGGAGGCCGGATCCTCGGCGCACCAGGAGAGCGACGGCAACTCCGCAACGGTCCCGACGAACGCGCCGTCCTCCGCGGACCAGCGCACTCGGTAGGCGTAGTGATCTGGATTCGTCATGTCTGTTCTTCTTGCCAGCCTTTTCGAGGATCCGCCCACCGGTTGGCCAGCCTTCTCAGCGCTTCCCAGGTGCCGCGATCGATGGCGAAGTCGAAGTGAGGCATGTCGACACCGCGGTAGTGCTTCACGAAGCGTCGCCGCACCGTCATCGCGTTGCGGATGGCGACGTTCATCGACGCGATGTTCGTGTCCCGGATGATCGAGTGGACCCTGTCGGCGCCGAGTTCCCGGAAGGCCCAGTCGCGGCAGGCCCGGGCGGCCTCGATCGCGTAGCCGCGATGCCAATGTGCTCTGTTGAACAGGTAGCCGACCTCGATCACTCTCTCGTCCCCGATGAACTGCCAGGTCACGCCGCACTGCCCGATCATCGGGCCGACACCGTCCAGCTGGACGGCCCACATGCTGAACCCGTCGGTGCGGTCGCGCTCTTGCATGCGCTCCAGCCAGCGTCGCACCTCGGCGTCTGTGAACGGCCCCTCGTAGGCGACCATGGTCTCCGCGTCCTGCAGGATCGCGGCCAGATCCGGCAGGTCCGTCTCGACCATCCGACGAAGCGTCAGCCGCTCCGTCGTCAGTACGGAGCCGTGGTCTGCGCGGAAGTCATCGAGCGGGTCGGTCATGCGAGGAGTCTGTCAGGCACCCCTCCACGAACGCCAGCCCCCTGTCGCCGACGCCAGCGGTAATGCAATCCGCCAGCCGTATACGGCTGGCGGATTGCATTAAGCCAGGCGTCGAGCAGGAAGGTTGGCGTCGAGCAGGAAGGCTGGCGGATTGCCAGAAGGCTGGCGTCGAGGCTGGGCCTAGTGGCTGTCGGTGGCGCTGATCTCGGCGCCGTCGGTGCTCCAGTTGATATGGAAGGTGCCCTCGCGGTCCACACGACGGTAGGTGTGGGCGCCGAAGTAGTCGCGCAGGCCCTGGGTGAGGGCCGCGTTCAGGCGCGGAGCCCGGGCCTGATCGTAGTGGGCGAGCGCGGAGCTGAAGCCCGGCACCGGGACGCCGGCGCGCACGGCCTCGGCGATCACGGTGCGCCAGCCGCCCTGCGTGTTGGCCAGCTCCGCGGCCACCGACGGGGCCTCCAGCAGCGTGACCAGGTTGCCCGCGGCGTACTCCGAGCGGATGCGCTCCAGCAGCTTGGCGCGGATGATGCAGCCGGCGCGCCAGATCTTGGCGACCTCGGCGATGTCGATATCCCACCCGTACTCCGCCGCGGCCATGCGGATCTCGTCGAGGCCCTGAGCGTAGGCCACCACCTTCGACGCCCACAGCGCCTGGCGGATCTGCTCGATGAACGCGTCGCGGTCGGCGACCTGAAGGGTGCCGTCGGGCCCGCTCAGCGCGGCCTGGGCGGCGGCGCGCAGCTCGGGCGACGAGGAGACGGCCCGCGCGAAGACCGACTCCGCGATGGTGTTCACTGGGGTGCCCAGGTTCAGCGCCGACTGCACCGTCCAGGTGCCGGTGCCCTTCATGCCGGCCGCGTCGACGATCACCTCGACCAGCGCCGAGCCGGTGGCGGGATCCTTCTTGCGCAGCACCTCGGAGGTGATCTCGATCAGGTAGGAGTCGAGGTCGCCGGTGTTCCAGGTGGCGAAGACGTCCGCCATCTCTTCGTGGTTGAGGCCCAGCGCCTTCAGCAGCTCGTAGGCCTCGCCGATGAACTGCATGTCGGCGTACTCGATGCCGTTGTGCACCATCTTGACGAAGTGCCCGGCGCCGTCGGTACCGATGTAGGCGCAGCACGGCTCGTCGTCGACCTTCGCGGAGATCGCCTCCAGGATCGGGCCCAGTGCGGCGTAGGACTCGGGGGAGCCGCCCGGCATGATCGACGGACCCTCCAGCGCGCCGACCTCGCCGCCGGAGATGCCCGCGCCGACGAAGTGCAGACCCAGCGCCCGCAGCTTCTGCTCGCGCCGGCGGGTGTCCTCGTAGAAGGCGTTGCCGCCGTCGACGACGATGTCGCCCTCCTCGAGCAGCGGGATGAGGGAGTCGATAGTGGCGTCGGTGCCCGCGCCTGCCTTGACCATGATGATGATGCGACGCGGCCGCTCCAGCGACGCGACGAACCCCGCCAGATCGGCGGCCGGTACGAAGTCGCCCTCGTGGCCGTGCTCGGCGACCACGGCGTCGGTCTTCGACGTGGTGCGGTTGTAGAGAGCGGTCCGATACCCCCGGCGCGCAATGTTGCGCGCGAGGTTCGATCCCATCACCGCCATGCCGATGACGCCGACGCTCGCTAGCTCAGTCATGTAATACCTCCAGAGTTACGGTGCGACCGATCCTAGTGGGCGACGACGACCGGCGAAGGTTGTCTCGGTGCCGCCAACGACGGAGGATGCTGGGTCACGTGGGGCAGTGTCCGGCGCACCGCAGTCCCAGCGCCGGGTGTGACCTGGGTCGACGAGTGAGTCCAAAACCGCGACTCACCAGTGTTTGACCCTCTACAGGGCCAATGTTGTAGGGTCGGCCCCGTTCTCTGTCGGATGGAAGGTCTACTTCGAGTGAGTACGGAGCGCTCCGTGTATCGAATGGTAATACGGGGTTTTCTGCTGGCCTCGGCCGCGGCAGTTGTCCTCAATATGGCGGCGTGCGTTTCCGATCCCGAGGTGCCGCAGACCCCCGGCGAGGGGGAGCCGTCTGGCCCATCTTCGACTGGCGTATCAGACCCTGCCTATGATCACGAGAAGTGGAACTATCAGGACGGGGACAGCCTGCTGCACGGACTGAGTTCACGCGTGCCCGGAGTGTTCGAGTTCCCGATGAGTGGGATCTGGAGTGATCGTTACGCTGTTTACGCGATGTGTGCCCCGGGAGTCACCATGTTCTACGTGGCAACATCTGCGGATGAATCGGGGGAGGGCACCGTCTTCGATGTCGTTTGCGATGGCGTGATGAGCAGGGGAGAAACGGCTTTTGATCCCGATGTGACCGTTTTCGAGACGTTGACCGTCACCGTGGAAGGGAAGGGTGACTGGGGGGTTGCGCTGGTGGATTTTGAGACATCCGAATGACCCAGTGGCTTTAGGGTGCGATGTACCGCATCGCGCTCCTCAAGGAGCGTCATTCCCGGGGCGTCGGGCGCGGAAGCGTCAGGAGTGAGTGACGCGACCCTTCCACATGGTCAGGACGACGGGATCCGGCAGGTCGAGGCCGTGGTACGGGTTGTTGCGGCTCAGCGACGCCGACGCGTTCTTATTCACGACGGCGCGGCGCGCGGGGTCGACGAGCACCAGGTTCGCCGGCTCGCCGACGACCAACGGGCGCCCCTGCGTCGTGATCCGGCCCAGCCTCGCGGGGGCGTGGCTCATCCGCTGGGCGAGCGTCGCCCAATCCATCCGGCCGGTGTTGATCATCACGTCGATCACCACGGACAGCGCCTGCTCCAGGCCGATCATGCCGGGGCGCGCGTCGACGAAGGCGTGGTCTTTGTCCTGCGTGGCGTGCGGGGCGTGGTCGGTGCCGACCACGTCGATGGTGCCGTCGGCCAGGGCCTCGCGGACCGCCTCGATGTGCTCGGGCGTGCGCAGCGGCGGGTTGACCTTGAAGGTAGTGTCGTAGGTCTCCAGCTTCTCGGTGCCCAGCAGCAGATGGTGGGGGGTGGCCTCGGCGGTGATCCGGATCCCGCGCTTCTTGGCCCAGCGCACCACGTCGACGCCCTCGGCCGTCGAGATGTGGCAGACGTGGACCCGCGAGCCGGTGGCCTCGGCCAGCTGCGCGTCGCGGGCCACGATCACCGACTCGGCGACGGGCGGCCAGCCGCCCAGGCCCAGCCGGCCGGAGATCTCCGACTCGTGACAGCACGCGCCCGGACCGGCGAGGTGGGAGTCCTGGGCGTGCTGCGCGATCACGCCGTCGAAGGGCTTGACCCACTCCAGGGCGCGCCGCATCAGCTGCGCGTTCATCAGGCACATGCCGTCGTCGGAGAACATCTGCACCCGGGCGCGCGAACGGTTCATCAAGCCCAGCTCGGCCAGCTCCTCGCCCTTCAGACCCTTGGAGATGGCGCCGATCGGGACTACCTCGACGAGGTCGGCGGCCAGCCCCAGATCCCGGATGTGCTCGGCCTTCTCCGCCGTGTCGGTGACGGGCTGGGTGTTGGCCATCGCCATCACCGCGGTGTAGCCGCCCCGGGCCGCGGCCCGGGAGCCGCTCGCCACGGTCTCGGTGTCCTCGCGCCCCGGCTCGCGCAGGTGGGTGTGCGGGTCCACCAGGCCGGGCAGGGCGATCAGCCCGTCGGCGTCGATCCGCTCCGCCCCGCTCGGGGCCGCGTCGACGAGCACCCCGTCGGCGACGAAGAGGTCGGTGCGGGTTCCGTCGGGCAGCGTCGCGCCCGCGATGACGTAGTTGCTCATGAGGCTTCCTCTCCGGCAAGCAGGTGGTACAGCACGCTCATCCGCACGGCGACCCCGGCGGAGACCTGATCGAGCACGATGGACTGGGGGGAGTCGGCGGCAGCCGACGAGATCTCCAGCCCGCGGTTCATCGGGCCGGGATGGGCGACGACGGCGTGCTTCGGCAGCCGCGCCAGCCGGGCGGGGGTCAGGCCGTAGCCGGCGATGTACTCGCGCTCCGACGGGAAGAAGCCGCCGCTCATCCGCTCCCGCTGCACGCGCAGCATCATGCAGACGTCCACGTCGCCGATCACCGAGTCGAAGTCGTAGGTGACCTCGGCGTCCCACTGTTCGACGCCCGGCGGCAGCAGCGTGGGGGGAGCGACCAGCACGACGGAGGCGCCCAGCTTGGGCAGCAGCGCGACGTTGGAGCGCACCACGCGGGAGTGCAGCAGGTCGCCGGCGATCGCGACGCGCTTGCCCTGCCAGTCGCCCAGGTCGTGGGCGGTGAAGTGGCGACGCATGGCGTGCGCGTCGAGCAGCGCCTGGGTGGGGTGCTCGTGCATCCCGTCGCCCGCGTTGATCATCGAGGCGCGCACCCACCCCGCGGCCTGCGCGACGCTGCCCGACCCGGCGTGGCGCATCACGATGGCGTCGACGCTCATCGCGTCGAGGGTCAGCAGGGTGTCGCGCAGCGACTCGCCCTTGCTCACGGAGGAGCCCTTGGCGGAGACGTTGATCGCGTCGGCGGAGAGCCACTTGGCGGCCAGCTCGAACGACGACCGGGTGCGCGTCGAGTCCTCGAAGAAGAGGTTGACGACGGTGCGCCCGCGCAGGGCCGGCAGCTTTTTGATCTGCCGGTTCTGCACGTCGTGCATCTCCTCGGCGGTGTCCAGCAGCATCAGCGCGTCGTCGCGGCTGAGGTCGGCGATGCTCAGCAGGTGCTTCATGCGGAAGGCCTCTCCAGGGTGACGGCGTCGTTCCCGTCGAGCTCGCTCAGGCTCACCCGGACCCGCTCGATGCGCGCGGTGGGCAGCGACTTGCCGACGATGTCGGCCTGGATCGGCAGCTCGCGGTGGCCCCGGTCGACCAGCGTCACCAACTGGACGGCGCGCGGGCGGCCCAGGTCGGCCAGCGCGTGCAGCGCCGCCTGGACCGTGCGTCCCGAATACAGCACGTCGTCGACGAGCACCACGATCTTGTCGTCGATGGGACGGGGCAGCCTGGTGGGCTGGGGCGCCCGGGTGGGGTTGCGGCGGAGATCGTCGCGATACATGGTGATGTCCAGCTCCCCGACCGGCAGCGTCGCGCCCTCGCGTTCCGCGATGGCAGCGATGCGGCGGGCCAGCGGCACCCCGCGGGTGACGATGCCGAGAGCCACCACGTCGGTGGTTCCCTTGTTCCGCTCCAGCAGCTCATGGGTCATGCGGGTCAGCGCCCACGAGATCTCCTCTGGCGACATCACGGCTTTGATGCTCATCCGGGCCTCCTCGGGAGTCGAATCTAGCGCACGGGCCCGCCCTCTCGCAGGACACGGCTCCGGGCGTCCATTAAGGTAGTCGCCATGCTGATCTTGGAGACCTTGCCGGGCTGGCCGGAGGCCCCCGAATACTCGTCGCTGTTCATGTGGGTGCTGATGGTCCTCGGCCCGCTCGCCGCCATCGTCGTCATCGGCCTTCTGGTGATGGCCCCCGGATGGGCCCGGCGCGGCCAGCAGTCCGAGGACACCGAGGTCGCTGTTCGTTCCCGGGACTGACCCCTCGACCCCTTCCTCACCCCTGCGGCGGGTGCGCCTGACGGAAAAGTGCGGCCAGAAGGAGATTCCGGCTTTTTCGCCGTCGTGAATCCCTTCTGGCCGCACTTTTCCGTCAGATCAGCCAGCGCCACCCTGCCACCAGGCCCGGCTGCGGCCCTGCGCGGCGAGCGCGCGACGGGCGTCGTCGAGCCGCTCGTCGACCAGCCGCCGGACCTGCTGGGTGGGCTCGTTGTCGGCCACCCAACCGGCGATCCGGTTCACCACGTCCTCGTCGGCCAGCGGCGCCGGGAAGAGCCAGCGGACCACGGCGGAGATCGCCGCGTAGCCACGATCCGCCCAGCCGTTCTCCTTCCCGGAGATGTCGCCCAGCACGCCCAGGTAGGCGTCGACGTACCCGCCCATCAGGGCCTCCTGGCCGAACCGCCAGATGCCCGCGCAGATCTGCCGGTGGGTCTCGTTGGGCACGCTCGGGTCCGTCGTCGCCAGCGCCCAGCTGCGGGCCTTCTCGGCGGGATCCGGCAGGGCGGTGCGGCAGCCGGCTGCCTGCTCCGCCCCGGCGGAGGTGTTGTCGTGCTCCCGGCGCTCGGCCTCGATCTCCTCGACGCCGATGGTGCCGGTCTTGGCGAGGGTGAAGACGATCGCCCAGCGCACGGCCGTGTCGATGCTCAGGCCCTCGGGGACCTCCTCCCCGTCGAGCCAGCCGCGGACCAGCTCGATCGCCGCGGGCGACGACGACGCGCCGATCAGCGCCTTGGCCAGCTGCAGCTGCGCATCGGAGCCCGGCTGGGCGCCCTTCAACAAGCGGGCCAGGCCCGCCACCAGGTTCCGGTTCGCGTCCTCCCGGCGCTCGGGCGCCGTGTAGGAGGTCGACGCGACGGCGATCTGGCCGAGCAGCGCCGACATCGCGGACGGGCTCTCCTCGGAGCCGAGCCCGCGCAGCACGATGTCGACGTAGGTTTGAGGGCTCAGCTCGGCGTCGCGCGTCATGTCCCACAGCGCCGTCCAGGTGACCGCCCGCGCCAGCGAGTCCGAGAGCGCGTCCATGTGCCCGGTGAGCGCCTCGAGCGAGGCCTCGTCGAAGCGGACCTTCGCGAAGGTGAGGTCGGCGTCGTTGAGCAGCACGACGTCGCGGCGCCTCTCGCCGATCAGCGCCGCGATCGGCGTGCGCTCACCCGCGACGTCTGCCTCGACGTAGAGCGCGCGGTCGAGGCCGGTCTCGCCCGCCTCGTACAGCCCGATGCCGAGGCGGTGGGTGCGCAGCGTCGGCCAGTCGGGGTGCGCGGTCTGGATCACGTCGAAGCGGGTGAAGCGGCCCTCCTCGTCGACGTCGAAGTCCGCCGACAGGGTGTTCACCCCCGCAGTCTCCAGCCATTCGGCGGAGAACCAGGAGAGGTCGCGCCCAGAGGCGGCCTCCAGCTCGGTGAGCAAGTCGCTGAGGGTGGTGTTGCCGAAGGCGTGCGTCCGGAAGTAGGCGCCGACGCCGGCCAGGAAGGCCTCCTCGCCGACGAGCGAGACCAGGAGCTTCAGCACGGAGGCGCCCTTGGCGTAGGTGATGCCGTCGAAGTTCTGCTCGACCTTCTCCAGGTCGCTCATGTCGGCCGCGATGGGATGCGTCGTGGGGTACTGGTCCTGGGTGTAGGCCCAGGCCTTGCGCTCGCTGGAGAACGCGGCCCAGGGGTTGGCCGCGCCGCCGTGGGCCTGCCGGATCCGGTCGGCGGCGTAGTGGGAGGCCCATTCGGCGAACGACTCGTTGAGCCACAGATCGTCCCACCACTGCATGGTGACCAGGTCGCCGAACCACATGTGGGCCAGCTCGTGCAGGATCGTGTTGTCGCGCGACTCCAGCTCGCGGGCGGTCACGCGGGAGCGGAACAGGTACTCGTCGCGGAAGGTGACGCAGCCGGCGTTCTCCATGGCGCCGAAGTTGTACTCCGGCACGAAGATCTGGTCATAGGTCCCGAAGGCGTAGGGCACCCCGAAGGCGTTCTCGAACACGTCGAAGCCGCGCTGCGTGGTCGTGATGATCCGGTCGGTGTCGAGGTAGTCGACGAGCGACTGCCGGCAGGCCACGGAGGCCGGAACCGTGCCGGAGGGGGCCTGGATCTCGCGGTGTTCGACGTGGTATTCGCCGGCCACCAGCGCGGTGATGTAGGTGGAGATGCGCGGGGTGGGCTCGTGGGTCCAGCGCGCGAAGCCGTCGCCGAGGTCCTCCGGGCTCGCGGCGGCCGCGTTGGTCAGGATCGTCCAGTGCGACGGGGCCAGCACGGTGAGCTGGAAGGTCGCCTTCTGGTCGGGCTGCTCGGCGACGGCGTACATCCGTCGCGAGTCAGGGGCCTCGAACTGCGAATACAGGTAGACGCGGTCGTCGGCGGGATCGACGAACCGGTGCAGGCCCTCGCCGCTGCGGGAGTAGCGGCAGACCGCCGTCACGCGCACCGTGTGGGGCCCCTCGGTGAGGGCGGGCAGGACGAGCCGGTAGCCGTCGTAGCTCGCGACGCCGAAGCGTTCCCCGTCGAGGCTCGCCTCGAGGATCTCGTCGGCGATGATGTCCAGATGCGTGCGACCGCCGGCCGAGGTGAGCTCCAGCTCGGTCTGCGAGACGAACTGCCGCTCGGGGTCGGTGACCTCCCGGCCGGTGAGGTCCACGGTCACGCGGTAGGCCGCGGTGCTGATGACGCACGAGCGGGCTTGTGCCTCGTCCCGGGTGATGTTTGCCGATGCCATGAGGTTGGTCGTCTCCTTGCCTTCTCCTGATTGCTGCGACCCCCGGACCACAGATTAGTAGCCTGTCGCGCCTAAATGCGCGGGTATGGAACGCCATGCGGGCGATTGACGACGTTGTCGTCGGTCGACGTAGTGCCCCGCTATGACTCCCTCCTCCGCCTTGTCACTCATCCCGCCTGACGCCCCATACCT